>NZ_JAVREV010000003.1:0-463943 GCF_031845565.1 Streptomyces johnsoniae
GGCTCCCCCAGGCTCCTCCCCCAGACTTCGTCTGGGAGGTGCCCCCAGGGAGGTGCCCCCAGATGCGGTGCTCCCCCAGGCCCTTGGGGGCCTGGGAGGTGCCCCCATCGGCACCGGATCGCAGCTCATACTTGGCCGTATTCGCGCGATTCGGTAACGCAGCGTGGGGGCACCTCCCAGCCGCCAGGCTGGGGGAGTGCCGTAGCTGGGGGTACCTCCCGGACGGAGTCTGGGGGAGTCGTGGGCCCGGCAAGATCGGCAGGACAGGGCCTAGGGCTGCGCTCAGCCGAACTGCCGCTCGATCCTGGCCAGCTTCTCCTCCAGGGAGTCCAGCCGGGGGCTGGCCTGTGAGATGGACGTCGCGTCCAGCGTCTCGTCCGTGTCCCGCGAGGAGTGGAGCGCGCGCCGCTGCCCGGCGGCCTCCAGGGCGGCCGGCTCCTGGGTGACGGCGACCTCGACCTGCGGCTCCGCCGCCGCGGGGAGCATCTGCCGCTGCCGGCCGAGCGCCTTGAGCCTGGCCCGCTCCAGCTTCCGCTGTTCGCGGCGCGTGGCCTGCTTCTCCGCCTTGGTCCTGCGCTCCTCGCGCACCTCTTCGACGGCCTCGTCCAGGGTGCGCACGTTTTCCAGGAGCATCAGCGACCAGGCCGCGTACGTCTCGCGCGGGGCGCGCATCCACCGCACGAAGCGGATCTGCGGCATCGGGCGCGGCACCAGGCCCTGCTCGCGCAGCGCCGCCCTGCGGGTCTGCTTCAGCGCCCGGTCGAAGAGCACGGCGGCCGACAGCGACATGCCCGCGAAGAAGTGCGGGGCGCCCGCGTGCGCGGCGCCGCGCGGCGCGTGCACCCAGTTGAACCAGGCGGCCGCGCCCGCGAACAGCCACACCAGCATCCGCGAGCCCATCGAGGAGTCGCCGTGGCTTGCCTCGCGCACCGCGATCACCGCGCAGAACATCGCCGCGCCGTCGAGGCCGAAGGGCACCAGGTACTCCCAGCCGCCCGACAGGTTCAGATTTTCCCGGCCGAAGCCGACCAGTCCCTGGAAGGAGAGGGCCGCGGCCACGCCCGCGCAGCAGAACAGCAGCGTGTAGGAGGCGGACGCGTACGCGCGCTCGCGGCGCCGCCTGGCCGCTTCGAGCCGCTCCCAGGAGTCGCCCTCAACGCCGTCCTGCGTGCCTTTCTTGCCGCGCGTCAGCAGGGCCACCGCCACGACCACCCCGGCCAGCAGCACGGCGGCGGGCAGCACCCAGCTCAGCTCTATGTCCGTCAATGCCATGGGGTGCCCCCTGTGTGGGTGTGCGGAAAGCGCGGGCGGGTGTGGTGATTTGGTGATGACCCTCCGCGAGCATCCTGATGCTACCCGAGCCCGTACGGGCGCCAATTCGGCCCGAATCACACCAACGGGTGGTAATCCTGGGAGAGTTGGCGCCTGACGTTCGAATCTGTTATCGGCTCGCGGCCAGCCTGCTCACTCGTTCGGCATCGCACGTCCGCGGACAGGTGACGCACGTGCTTTCTGGGCGCAGCGTGTAGAACATGCAGCAGCTGGCCCGGTCCCGCGTCCGCAGCGGCCCGCCGTCCGGCCCGGCGAGGTCGCGGAACGCGGCCCCGCGCGTGAACGGCGCGGTGGCGCCGGGCAGCAGCTCGCCCGCCTCGGCGACGGCGCGTCCCTCCTCGCCCAGCAGGTGCCCGAGGTACCACAGCGACTCGACCAGCTCGTCGGTCGCCGCGCCCCACAGCGCCCGCGGCCCGCGCCGCATGCGGGGGCCGAACGCGGCCAGCACCGGGCCGAGATGGTCGGCGGCGGCCTGCCGCACGGCGGCGCGCAGCGCCTCCTCGTCCGGAACGACCCGCGCCTGCGGCAGGTCGGCCGCCGGATCGTCGGGCAGGCAGCTGAACGCGGTGGCCCGCGCGGTGAGCCGCCCCTCGTCCCGGTGGAAGGACACGTCCCGCGGCGCGAGCCACGGCACCCGGCGCAGCAGGAACCACGGCACGGTGAACAGCACGGCGGCGGGCCAGGCGTAGCGGTGCAGCGAGAAGGCGGCGACGACGTCGGGCCTGGCCCGCCGGCCGTAGTCCGCGAGGATGCGCGCGTCGTCCCTGCCCAGGAACGCCTCAAGGGCCTCGCCGCCGGCCGCGAGATCGCCGCCCGAGACCCAGCCGTCGCCGTCGCGCGGCGCCTCCTCGGTGATCCGCAGCGACGGCAGCACGTCGCCGACCCGGGAGAATGCGGATGCGAGCGGGCTGGTGCCGGCGAGGGCGGACAGGGTCATGGAGCCACCGAACCTCTTGATCTCGGGCAGGTAAGCCTTACCTTACCCGATCAAGGTTAGGGGTTTGCCGGGGCGTCAACTCCGCCTAGGGTGCTGGAACCGTGTTGATTCGGGGGCAGGAGGGGACGGAGCGGACAGATGGAGCCCACCCGAACGGAGTCGGCCATATCGGTGGCCGCGACCGCCGTGCGAGCCGCTCCGGTGCCGGAGCGCCCGCCCCTGCCCGTCAGGCCCCGTTCCCTGCCCGAACGGCACTCGGTGCGTGCCCAGGTGCTCGCCGCCCTGCGCGACGCGCTGGCCAGCGGTGAACTCGCCCCTGGCGAGACGTACTCGGCCCCCGCGCTCGCCGAGCGCTACGGCGTCTCGGCGACGCCGGTGCGCGAGGCGATGCAGCGGCTGGCCGGCGAGGGCATCGTGGAGACGCTGCCCAACCGCGGCTTCCGTGTCGCCGGGCACAGCCCGCGGGACTTCGCGGAGCTGGCCGAGGTGCGCGCCTCGCTCGAAGTGCCCGCGGTGCTGCGCCTGGCCCGCAGCCTGCCGCCCGAGCGGTGGGAGGAGCTGCGCCCGCTGGCCGAGGCCACCGTGACCGCGGCCACGGTCGGCGACCGGGCCGCGTATGCCGAGGCCGACCGCGGCTTCCACCGCGAACTGCTGCGCCTGACGGGCAACCGCCACCTGGTGGCCGTCGCCGAGGACCTGCACCGCAAGGCCCAGTGCCCCGTGCTGCACCGGCCGCTGCCCGGCACGGCCGAGCTGCTGGCCGACGCGCTGGAGCACACCGCGCTGCTCGACGCGCTGCGCGCCGGGGACCTGGTCACCGCGGAGCGGCTGGCCCGTGAGCACCTGACCGGGCTGTGAGAACGGCGTCCGGTGGCGGCCCGCCGCCGGGCCGCCACCGGACGCCGCCGGTCAGGGCGTGCCGGGCAGACGGTCGGCCAGCCAGCGGGGAACCCCGCCGAGCAGCCGGTACAGCCGCCCCGCCTCGGCCATCAGGCGCCCCGCCTCCGGCTCGGTCATGGCGTCGGCGAGCGCCACCAGGGCCGGGGCGATGCCGATGAGGAAGCCGGTCTCCTCGCGCATCCGCAGCGACTCCGCGAAGCCGTGCCGCGCCTCCGACACCTCGCCCGCGTCCAGCGCGAGGGCCGCGAGGTGGCGCCAGGTGTACGAGCCGAGCAGCGCGTCGCCACCGGCCAGCGCCGCATTGTGCGCCCGCCGGTAGGCCGCCTCCGCGGCCTGCGGGTTGCCGCCGATGTGCTGGGCCATCAGCCCGCGCCTGAAGTCCAGCAGCGGGCGGCCGGGGGAGTCGGGGGCCAGCAGCGCGGCGGCCCGGCCCAGTGCGGCGCGCGCCTCGTCCGCCCGGTCGCGCACCCGCAGCAGCGTGGCCGCGTAGGCGAGGTAGCCCCGTTCGCAGGCGGCGGCGCCCCGTTCCTCGTCGTCGAGCGAGAGGGACTCAGCGGCGCGCAGTGCCTCCTCGGCCTGGCCCCACCCCTCGGAGGTGAACATGCAGCGCTCCACCAGCAGTTCGGCGCGCAGCAGGGCCGCGGGCGGCTCGCTGCGCGCCAGCGCGTCGAGCAGTGCCGCGGCGTCGTCCCAACAGCCCCGGGACCGCAGCCGCCACACCGCGGTGCCCGTCGGGGCACCCCCCAGCCTTCCCGGACCCCGGCCCCAGGGCGTATCCCCGCCCGCGGTCCGAACCGGATGTGGTACGGCGGTCTCCGTCACATCGCCCTCCCCAGCGCGTCGTCGAGCCGTTGATCGTCGACCGATGATCGTCGACAGATGTGAATGCATCTCAGCACGGGGAACATCGCCTGGCCAAGAGGGCTGCGTGAACCAGTTCACAAGTTCCCCACCGTCAGCCGAACGGACTTGCCGCGGGTGCGGACGGCGGGCCGGGTGCGGACGATGCCAGGTATGGACCGGATAGCCGGATACGGCATTGGCGACAGCCGCGGAGAGGCGCGCGGCGCGGTGACCCCGCGGGCCGCGCTGCTGGTGTTCGGCGTGCTGCTGCTGCACCTCGCCTTCATCACCTCCTACCTCGGCGCCCTGCACGACCCGGAACCCGACCGCGTCCCCGTCGCCGTCGTCGCGTCCGAGGAGGTGCGCGCGGAGATGGTGGAGCGCCTGGACGGCCTGCCCGGCCGTCCGCTGGACGCCACGCGGGAGGCGGAGGACGCCGACGAAGCGCGGGACCGCGTGGCACGGCGCGACCTCGACGGCGCGCTGATCGTGAACGACGCGGGCGCCGCGGACCTGCTGTACGTGGCCTCCGGCGCGGGCACGTCGCTCGCGCAGGCGGTGACGGAGGTGGTCACCGAGGCGGGGCGGGAACAGGACCGCACCGTGGAGGTGGTGGACGTGGCGCCCGCCGCGGACGGGGACAGCCGCGGCCTCTCCGCGTTCTACCTGGTCATCGGCTGGTGCGTGGGCGGTTATCTGTGCGCGGCGGCTCTCGCGATCAGCGCGGGCGCCCGCCCCGCCACCGTCAGGCGCGCGATACGGCGGCTCGCGGTTCTCGCGGGCTACGCCGTGGCCGCGGGCCTGGGCGGCGCGGTGCTGGCCGGGCCCGTGCTGGACGCGCTGCCGGGCCGCGTGGCGGCACTGGCGGGGCTCGGCGCGCTGGTGGTCTTCGCGACCGGGGCGTTCACCCTGGCGCTCCAGGGACTGTTCGGCATCATGGGCATCGGCGTGGCGATCCTGGTGGTCGTCGTCCTGGGCAACCCGAGCGCGGGCGGGGCGTATCCCTACCCGCTGCTGCCGCCGTTCTGGCAGGCGATCGGCCCGGTGCTGATACCCGGCGCGGGCACCTGGACCGCCCGGTCGATCGCCTACTTCGACGGGCAGGCGGTCCTCGGCCCGCTGCTGGTGCTCGCCGCCTGGGCGGTGGCGGGCGCGGCCCTCACCCTGTTCCTCGCCCGCCTGCGGACCCCGGCACGTTCGCCGCTGAACGAGCTGAGCTTCGCGTGAGGTCCATCCGCAGCGCGAGGAAGAAGTCCACCTTGTCCTCCAGCTTCGTCAGGTCACGCCCCGTCAACTGCTCGATGCGGCCGATGCGGTACCGCAGCGTGTTCACGTGCAGGTGCAGCCGGGCGGCGCAGCGCGTCCAGGAGCCGTCGGCCGCCAGGAACGCCTCCAGCGTGGCGACGAGACCGGAGCGGTGCCTGCGGTCGTAGTCCCGCAGCGGATCGAGCAGCCCGGCGGTGAACGCCAGCCGCACGTCGTCGGGCACGAACGGCAGCAGCAGCACGTGTGAGGCCAGCTCGTCGTGGCCCGCCCCCGACACCGTCTCCCGCCGGGCCGCCGCGACCCGGCGCGCGTGCCGCGCCTCCGCCACCGCGCCGCGCAGCCCCTCGGCGGACGGCACCGCGGCGCTCACCCCGAGCGTCAGCCGCCCGCCCGGCCGCAGCCCGCGGGCCAGGACCTCCCGCACCGGGCCGAGCACCGTTTCCGCGGCCACCGGCTCCCCGTCGTCGCCCTCGGCGAGCGGGACGAACGCCACCGCCTCGCCGCCCTCGTGCGCCACCGCGGCCTCGGCGGCCGGTGCCAGCAGCTCCTCCAGCGCGGCGCGCGCAGGAGGGCCCGCGTCGAACGGTGCGTCCGGCCACTCCACCCGGGCCACCACCACCTGCCACCTGGCGCCGGCCGGTCCCGGCACGAGCACCGGCGCGACCACCCGCAGCCGGGCGCCGATCTCGGCGGGCGGCGCCCCGGCGCCGAGCAGCGCGAGCACCTCCTGCGCCAGCCGGCGCGGCACGGAACGGGCGGCGTCCCTGCGGTCGCGCTCCGCCGCGATGAGCCGGGCCACGCCGTTCAGCAGGTCGAGGCGCTGCGGCGGCCAGTCGCGCGCGTCGGCGCGTACCGCGAGCAGCCAGTCGGACAGCAGCGTGCGCCGCACGTCGCCGCTGCTGTCGCTGTCGCTGTCGCCGCCGAGGGGGAACAGGGTGTGCGCCACCCCGTCGAGCACGACCCGGCAGGGTCCTGGACGCCCGCCCGCGGCGGCGGCCAGCCGATGCGCGGCCAGCCGCGGGCCGAGCCCCTCCGGCAGCGGCCCTTCCCGTGCGGCGGCGATCCGGCGGCCGGTGGCGGACAGCACCCAGGCGCGCAGGTCCAGATCGGCGGCGAGCAGGTCGAGCACGGCCCGCGGCCCGCCGCCCGCGGGCCCGGCCGACATCAGCCGCCGGTGCCGGTCGACGACGGCGGCCAGGTCCCCGGCCCGTTCGCCGGACACCTGCCGCACCACGTGCTCGGTGATGTCCGCGAAGCCGACCTCCTCGGCCACCGCGAACAGCGGCAGCCGGTGCAGCGCACAGGCGGCTGTCAGATCGTCCGGCACGCGGCCGAACTCCGCCTCGCCCGCGGCGAGGCCCGCCACCCCCGCCTCGGCGAGGATGCGCACGAACGGCTCGGAGTCCCGCGGGCCGCGCCACCACGCGAGGCCGGTCAGGACCAGCTCCCCGCCGTGCAGATAGCGGCTCGGATCGCGCAGGTCGGTCGTCATCACGCCGCGCACCTGCCGCTCCAGCTCGGGCCCGCCGCCGCTCAGCAGCCGCAGCCCCAGCGCGTCGGTGTCGAGCAGTGTGCGCAGTCGCATGCCCCTCCGCCCGTGTCGCGCGTATGGCCGGCCGGGGGCCCGCGGGTTGCCGCGGCCCGGTCCTCGTACGAATCTACAAGAGCGGGCGCGGGAGCCGCCCGGCGCTTTCGGCCCTTCCGTGACTACCCGCCGCGGCCGGGCGCCGCTGTACTGGACGAACCCCCCGCGCGCACCGTTCGACCCTGGAGTGTGCATCCCGATGGACTTCCTACGCCCGGCAGGCTGGCCGGAGGCGCTGGCCGCGAAGGCGGCGCACCCCGACGCCGTGCCCCTGGCCGGCGGCACCGACCTGATGGTCGAGCTGAACTTCGACCGCCGTCGACCGGAGCGGCTCCTCGACCTCGGCCGCATCCGCGAACTGTACGAGTGGGAGACGTCGCCCGACGGCGTGCGGCTGGGCGCGAGCGTCCCGTTCCGCGACCTCGTCGGTCCGCTCCGCGCCCGGCTGCCGGGGCTCGCGCGCGCCGCGCACACCGTCGGCTCCCCGCAGATCCGCAACCGCGGCAGCGTCGGCGGCAACCTCGGCACCGCGTCCCCCGCGGGCGACGCCCACCCCGCGCTGCTGGCCGCGGGTGCGCGCGTCGAGGCGGCCTCGGTGCGCGGCACCCGCATGATCCCGGTCGAGGACTTCTTCACCGGACCCAAGCGCAACGCGCTCGCCCCCGACGAGCTGATCCGCGCCGTGCACGTCGACGCGGCGCGCGGGCCGCAGGAGTTCGCCAAGGTCGGCACCCGCAACGCCATGGTCATCGCGGTCTGCGCGTTCGCCATCGCGCTGCACCCGCACGCCCGCACCGTCCGCACCGGCATCGGCTCCGCGGCCCCCACCCCGCTGCGGGCCCGCGAGGCGGAGGACTTCCTCACCGGCGTGCTGGACGAGGGCGGCCACTGGGAGCACGGCCGTCCCGTACCGCCGGCCGCCGCGCGCCGCTTCGCCGAACTGGCCGCCGCGGCCTGCGCCCCGCTCGACGACGTACGCGGCAGCGCCGCCTACCGCCGGCACGCCATCAAGGTGCTCGCCCGCCGCACCCTGCACTGGACCTGGACGGCCCACACGTCCCGAACGGGACGGGAAGGAGACGCCTCGTGCGCGTGAACCTCACCGTCAACGGCCGCCCCCGGACGGCCGACGACGTCTGGCCGGGCGAGAGCCTGCTATACGTGCTGCGCGAACGGCTCGGCCTGCCCGGCGCCAAGAACGCCTGCGAGCAGGGCGAGTGCGGCTCGTGCACGATCCGCCTCGACGGGGACCTGGTCTGCGCCTGCCTCGTGGCGGCCGGCTCCGCCGAGGGCGCCGAGGTCACGACCGTCGAGGGCCTTGCCGAGGCGGACGCGCGCCTGGCCCCGGTGCAGCGGGCGTTCATCGACGCGGGCGCCGTCCAGTGCGGCTTCTGCACCCCCGGCCTGCTGATGGCCACCGACGAACTGCTGGCCCGCGACCCCCGCCCGGCGGACGCCGACATCCGCGAGGCCCTTTCGGGGAACCTCTGCCGCTGCACCGGCTACGAGAGCATCCTCGGCGCCGTCCGCCTGGCCGCCGAGCGCACCGCCGCCGAGCGGTCCGGCACGGACCGGGCTGGCACGGACCGGGCTGGCACGGATCACAAGGCCGCGGAAGGGGGCGCGTGACCATGGGTGTCACCCCCGCCCCCGACGCGCTCCGGCAGGACACCGCCGCGCCCGGCGGCGTCGGCGCCAGTGCCGAACGCCCCGACGCCGTGCTGAAGGTGACCGGCGCGTTCGCCTACTCCTCCGACCTGTGGCACGAGGACATGCTCTGGGGCCACACCCTCCGCAGCCCGCACCCGCACGCCAGGATCACCGGTCTCGACGTCTCCGCCGCCCTGTCCTTGCCCGGCGTGCACGCCGTCCTCACCCACGAGGACCTGCCCGCCGCCACGCACTACGGCCTGGAGTTCACCGACCAGCCGGTGCTGGCCCGCGACGTCGTGCGCCACGAGGGCGAACCCGTCGCCCTCGTCGCCGCAGACCACCCGGAGACCGCCCGCCGGGCCGCCGCCCGCATCCGCGTCTCCTGGGAGGAGCTGCCGGCCGTCCACGACGAGGCGAGCGCCACCGCAAGGGACGCGCCCGTGCTGCACCCGGGGCGCACCGACCACCACGCCGCCCACGTCCCGCACCCCAACATCGTCCACCGCCAGCCCGTCGTCCGCGGCGACGTCGCGCGGGCCGTGGCCGGCGCCGACGTCGTCGTCTCCGGCACTTACGAAGTCGGCATGCAGGACCAGGCGTTCCTGGGCCCCGAATCGGGTCTTGCCGTCCCCGCCGAGGACGGCGGCATCGACCTGCACATCGCCACCCAGTGGCTGCACGTCGACCACCGCCAGCTCGCCCCGGTACTCGGCCTGCCCCCGGAGCGGGTGCGGCTCACCCTCGCCGGGGTGGGCGGCGCGTTCGGCGCCCGCGAGGACCTGTCGATGCAGGCGCACGCCTGCCTGCTGGCCCTGCGTACCGGCCGCCCGGTCAAGATGGTCTACAACCGTTACGAGTCGTTCTTCGGCCACGTACACCGCCACCCCGCCCGGCTGACGTACGAGCACGGCGCGACCAGGGACGGAAAGCTCACGCACGTCAAGGCCCGCATCGTGCTGGACGGCGGCGCCTACGCCTCCTCGTCCCCCGCCGTCGTCGGCAACGCGGCCTCCCTCGGCCTCGGCCCGTACGAGGTGCCGCACTCCGACGTCGAGGCCATCGCCCTCTACACCAACAACCCGCCGTGCGGCGCCATGCGCGGCTTCGGCGCGGTCCAGGCGTGCTTCGCCTACGAGGCGCAGATGGACAAGCTGGCCGCCGCCCTCGGCATGGACCCCGTCGAGCTGCGGCAGCGCAACGCCATGAGTCAGGGCTCCACCATGCCCACCGGCCAGGTCGTCGACGCGCCCGCGCCCGTCGCCGAACTGCTGCGCCTGGTCAGGGCCCGGCCGCTGCCGCCCGCCCGGCAGTGGGAGACGCCGGACGGCCCGGACGTCCGCGCCCTCCCGGGCGGCCTGTCCAACACCACGCACGGCGAGGGTGTGGTCCGCGGCGTCGGCTACGCGGTCGGCATCAAGAACGTCGGCTTCTCCGAGGGGTTCGACGACTACTCCACCGCCCGCGTCCGCCTGGAGGTCACCGGCGGCGAGCCCGTCGCCACCGTGCACACCGCGATGGCGGAGGTCGGCCAGGGCGGTGTCACCGTGCACGCCCAGATCGCCCGCACCGAGCTGGGCGTCACCCGCGTCGCCCTGCTGCCCGCGGACACCCGCGTCGGCTCGGCCGGGTCCACCTCGGCCTCCCGGCAGACCTACATGACCGGCGGCGCCGTCAAGAACACCTGCGAAGCGGTCCGCGCCGAGGTGCTGCGCCTGGGCCGCGAACGCGGGCTGCTCGACACCCGCGCCGAACGGCTGGCCGGCGGCAAGGTCGTGGGCCGCGACGGCGAGGTGCTGGCCGCGCTGGCCGACGTCCTGGGCGGCGAGGCGATCGACGTGGAGCTGGAGTTCCGGCACCGTCCCACGCAGCCCTTCGACCGCGTGACGGGGCAGGGCTCCGGGCACGTGCAGTACTCGTTCTGCGCCCACCGCGCGGTCGTGGAGGTGGACACCGAACTCGGCCTGGTGAAGGTCGTGGAGCTGGCCGCCGCCCAGGACGTCGGCAAGGCCGTCAACCCGCAGGCCGTCGTCGGCCAGATCCACGGCGGGGCCGTCCAGGGGCTCGGCCTCGCGGTGCTTGAGGAGATCGTCGTCGGGGACGACGGCCGCGTCCGCAACCCCTCGTTCACCGACTACCTGATCCCCACCGTCCTCGACACCCCCGACATGCCGGTGGACGTGCTCGAACTCGCCGACGAGCACGCCCCCTACGGCCTGCGCGGCGTGGGCGAGGCCCCCACCCTGTCCGCCACACCCGCCATCGTCGCCGCCATCCGCCGGGCCACCGGACGCGCCCTGCACCGCGTCCCGGTCAGGCCCGAGCACCTGACGGCGCCGGACGGGTCCCGGGCCGGCTGACCGGGAGGCCGCCATGCTGGACATCGCGGCGGAACTCGCCGCCTGGTGCCGCGACGGGCGTGACTTCGCCGTGGCCACCGTCACCGCCGTGCACGGCAGCGCGCCCCGCCCGCCCGGCGCCGCCATGGCCGTGGACGCCGGGGGCCTGGCCGTCGGCAGCGTCTCAGGCGGCTGTGTGGAGGGCGCCGTCTACGAGTTGTGCCGGGAGGCGCTCGACACCGGCGTCAGCCGTACCCAGCGCTTCGGCTACCAGGACGCCGACGCGTTCGCCGTCGGCCTGACCTGCGGCGGCAGCGTCGAGGTGCTGGTCACCCCGTTCCCGGCCGCGGCCCCCGCCCGCCGGATCGTCGCCGCCGCGTGCGAGGCCGCGGCCGGCGGCGGCGCCGCGGCGCTGGCCCGCGTCGTCGCGGGGCCCGCCGAACTGCTGGGCGGCGGCGCGCTGCTGGCCGCGCCGGACGGCACGCACACCGGAACGCTCAACGGCGGCGCCGCGCTCGACCGCGCCGCCGCGGCCGAGGCCGCCGCGCTGCTGCACGCGGGGCGCACCGGAACGGTCGGGCTCGCGGACGCTGACGGGGCGCGGGTGAGGCTGCTCGTGGAGGCGAACGTGCCGCCGCCGCGGCTGCTGGTCTTCGGCGCCGTCGACTTCGCCGCGGCCCTGGCCGAGGCCGGCGCGTTCCTCGGATACCGGGTCACCGTGTGCGACGCGAGGCCGGTGTTCGCGACGCCGGAACGGTTCCCCGGCGCGGACGAGGTGATCGTGGACTGGCCGCACCGCTACCTGGACACGCAGGTCCTGGACGGCCGCGCCGCGGTCTGCGTCCTGACCCACGACGCCAGGTTCGACGTGCCGCTGCTGACCCGCGCGCTGCGGCTGCCCGTGGCCTACATCGGCGCCATGGGCTCCCGGCGCACCCACGCCGACCGCCTGGCGCGGCTGCGCGAGGCCGGTCTCACCGCGCGCGAACTGGCCAGGCTGCGCTCGCCGATCGGCCTCGATCTGGGGGCCAGTACCCCGCGGGAGACGGCGCTCGCCATCGCCGCCGAGATCGTCGCCGTTCGCCGCGGCGGCTCCGGCGTGCCGCTGACCGGCACCACCGTCCCGATCCACCGCGCCCCGGACGGTGGTCCGGGACGGATCGGGGCACCGGCCACCCGCTGACGGCACGCGACGGCACGCGACGGCGCCGACGAGGGGCGCGCCGGCCGTGGGCTCACGCCTCCTCCGCACCCCGGCGCATCAGTACGTCGGCGGCCTCGTTCACCGGCTGCGGCGTGCCCGTCAGATCCAGGACGAACAGCGGCAGGCGCAGCTCGTCCGCCCGGGCGCGCGCCCCGCGGTCGTACCCGGCCAGCGAGAACGCGACCGCGACGGCGGGCTCCACCAGCGCGTGCAGCCAGATGGTCTCCACGTCCTCGGCGCCGGTGGGCTCGGTGGCCGCGTTGACCAGGCCGACCACCGAGGGGCCGTGCAGGTCCACGCCGGACGGCGGCCTCGGCACGGCCGTGCGCACGCCGGGGAAGCCGAGCCAGCGCAGGAACTGCGCCGCGCAGGCCACCGCGTCGTGCCCGGTCCTGATCGTGAGCGGCCGGAACGGCGGGCGCTCGCCGCCCTCCGCCGCCGCCGGCCGCGTCCGCGCGTCGCCGGGCCCGAGCCGCACCGTCACCCCGCAGGGACACTCGAACTCGGCCTGCGGCCACTGCCCGTTGCGCCCGCAGACCTGGCAGGCCACCTCCGTCCAGGCATCGGCCCAGGAACGGTGGCGCACCGATACGGGTGAACTCGTCGGCGGCAGGGAGACGGTCACCGGGGCCCCGCAGGCGCACGGGTACTGCGGGGGAAGATAGCGGTGCTCCCGTCGGCAGGAAGGGCACCGCACCGACACGCTTTTCGTCATCTGGCGCTCCAGGGAAGGAACTTCTCGACGAGATTCCCACACTCCCACCGGCGAACACCTGAACGTGCCACCCGGTGGTCGCCTTCTCGCGTTCCGCTATCTTCACCGCATTTGTTCGCCGGAATGTGACAGCTCGTCTCGCCCTCCGTGTGGCGTGGTGCGCGGACAGTGATATTTACTTTCCTTGTTCGGTCCGCGGGCCGCCCCGCACGCACGGGGCGTGCACCGGCGGACACGGCCGGCGTCATACAAGACGGCAGGGGAGGGCCGAGTGGCGGCAGGAGAAGCTGAAACCGCCCACGGGGTGCGGAGCGTCCCGCTCAGCGGGATGGACCCCCGACTGCTGACCTTGCGTTCCGCGGTGGACCGGCTGCGCAGGGATCTGCGCAACTATCCGGCGACGCTCGCGGACCGCGAGATCGCCGAGCGCGAGCTCGTCGCGCTCGACGGCGTGCTGGCCACCGGGGTGCCCGACACCGCGGCCCTGGGCCAGGCGCTGCTGCTGATCGCGGCCGCGGCCGGTTCGGTCAGCGCGCTCGCGGCCGGGGTGCACCAGCTGCGCCAGGCCATCGAGCTGTTCGGCGTGCCGCATCAGCCGGTCCAGCGCGGCCGGCCGGCGACCAGGTAGGGCGTACGCCTCCCGGCGGCGGCCGGGGGCGTGGGCGCGGGTGCGCGTTAGGTTGGGCCCCGTGCGACTGAGACTTGAGTTCACGACCGAGCCGTTCGACCTGGAGGAGCCGCCCGCACACGCCGTGGCGGCCCGCGAGGTCGTGGTGGCGGCCCCGCTCGACTCGGTGGACGTGGGACCCTTCGGCAACACGGTGGAGGGTCGGGCCGAGGAAGTGGTGGCGGTCGTGGACACGCTGCTGCGCCGGGCGCTCGCCGCGGGTGCCACCCGGATATCCCTCCAGGTGAACGCCCTGCCGGGGGAGGAAGGCGCATGAGCGGCGCCGAGGGCGCCGCGCGCGCCGAGTTCATAGCCGCCGTCACCCCGCTGGTCGACGCCATCGGCGGCGAGTTGCTGGCCCCCGAGCAGGCGCGCGACGACGACGTGGTGCTGTCGTGGGCGGGCGGTCCGGTCGCCGCGGTGCGGCTCCCGCTGCTGTCGGAGTCCCTGGATCACATCCTCGGCGAGCTGGCGCGGCAGCACGGCAGGCCGCTGGCCGAGCTGGACCGCAGGACGAAACAGCAGGTGGTGCGCCGCCTGGAGACGCGTGGCGCGTTCGCCCTGCGGCACGGGGTGGAGACGGTGGCGGCGGCCCTGGGCGTCAGCCGGTTCACCGTGTACAACTACCTCAACCGTTCAACAAACTGTTGACGTGTGCGGGTGCTGCGACTTAGCTGTCGGTCATGACGCTGAGTCCGACGCCCGGTCTCGACTGGATCAACAGCGCGGCGGAGCCCGCGCTGCGCGCGGCTCTGCGCCGCGTGTGCGCCGCGAGCGCCTGGGGCGCGGCCGTCGCCGCCGCGCGCCCCTTCCGTGACACCGAGGCCCTGCTGGCGGCCGCGGATGCCGCCGCGGGCGCCCTCACCGACGCGGGGCTCGCCGAGGCGCTCGCCGCCCACCCGCGGATCGGCCGCCCCGAGGCGGGCGACGCGGCATCCGCGCGCGAGCAGCGGGGCATGGCCGACGCCCCCGAGGAGCTGAAGGCGGAGATGCGCCGGCTCAACCTGGTCTACCAGGAACGGTTCGGCCACGTCTTCCTGATCTGTGCCACCGGACTGCCGGGGGAGCGGATGCGGGACGCGCTGCGCGCCCGGCTCGGCAACACGCCCGAGGCGGAACGGGAGGTCGTGCGCGCGGAGCTGGCGAAAATCAACCGCCTGCGCCTGACCCGGCTGGCCGAAGCCGCCGCGACCGTTTCCACGCACGTACTCGACACCGCGGCCGGGCGGCCCGCCGCCGGGCTCCGGGTCACCCTGTCCTGCGCCGCGGGCCACGGCGACGGCTGGGTGGAGCACGCCGCCGCCCGCACCGACGCGGACGGCCGCTGCGCCGGGCTGCCGCCGCTGCCGGGCGGCGCCACGCTGGCCAGGCTGACCTTCGGCATCGCGCAGGGAGCGGCCGGGGCGGGCGCGGAGCCGCCGTTCTTCCCCGAGGTCACCACCACCTTCGCGGTGGCGCCGGGCGAGCACTTCCACGTGCCGCTGCTGCTCAGCCCGTTCGGCTACTCCGTCTACCGAGGGAGCTGACCCGCCCATGCCGCCCACGCTCGGCCAGAACCAGTACGGCAAGGCGGAGACGCGCGTCCTGCGCGTCACGCGCGAGGGCGCGGTGCACCGGCTGCGCGATCTGAACGTGTCGGTCGCGCTCTCCGGCGACCTCGCGGAGGTACACCTCGCCGGGTCCAACGCGGCCGTGCTGCCCACCGACACCATGAAGAACACGGTCTACGCGTTCGCCAGGGAGCACGGCATCGCCTCGCCCGAGGCGTTCGGGGCGCTGCTCGCGCGCCACTTCGTCGCATCCGGGCCCGCCATCCGCCGCGCCCGCGTCCGCGTCGAGGAGTACGCGTGGGAGCGGGTGCCGACGACGGGGGAGAAGGCGCACTCGTTCGTCCGCGCGGGGAACGGGACCCGGACGGCGCAGGTCACGTGCGACGGCGGGGAGTGCGAGACGCTCAGCGGGCTGACCGGGGTCACGCTGCTGAACACGACGGACTCGGAGTTCCGCGGCTACCTGAAGGACCGGTTCACGACGCTGCCGGAGACCGGTGACCGTGTGCTGGCCACGGACGTGACCGCGGTGTGGCGGCACGCGGCGGAGCCGGCGGACTGGGACGGCTCCCACGCGGTGGCCCGCGGGCACCTGCTGGCGGCCTTCGCGGGGACGTACTCGCGTTCGCTCCAGCAGACGCTGTTCGCCATGGGGTCCGCAGTGATCGACAACCTGCCCGGTATTGACGAGATTCGCCTTTCGCTGCCGAACAAGCATCATTTCCTGGTCGATCTCGAACCATTCGGCATGAGGAATGAGGGGCCCGACGGTGCGGTCTACATCGCCGCCGACCGCCCCTACGGCCTGATCGAAGCGACCGTGCTGCGCGAGGGCGCGGAGGCCCGGATTCCCGTCGACCTGACCAACACCTGACCCCAGGAGGCCATTTCGTGACAGCCTCACCGCGAATCCTGATCGAGAACTGCGCTATCGCGACCGTTGATGCGGAGGAGACGGAGTACGCCGACGGGCACCTCGTCATCGCGGGCAACCGCATCGAGGCCGTCGGCCCCGGCCCCGCTCCCGCGGGGCTGCCCGACGTGTCCCGCCGCATCGACGCCGCCGGCCACCTGGCCACCCCCGGCCTGGTCAACGCGCACCACCACTTCTACCAGTGGCTGACCAGGGGCCTCGCCCAGAACGCGAACCTCTTCGACTGGCTGTCCGCCCTCTACCCGGTCTGGGCCCGCCTCGACGAGCCCATGGTGCACGCCGCCGCCCGCGCCTCGCTGGCCATGATGGCCCGCGGTGGCGTCACCACCGCCATGGACCACCACTACATCTTCCCCCGCGGCGCGGGGGACCTGCTCGGCGCCGAGATCCGCGCCGCCCGCGAGATGGGGCTGCGGTTCACCGCGGCCCGCGGCTCCATGGACCTCGGGGCCTCGGACGGCGGGCTGCCCCCGGACTTCGCGGTCGAGAGCACCGAGGAGGCGCTGCGCGCCACGGAGGCGGCCGTGCGCGAGCACCACGACCCCGCGCCCGGCGCCATGCTGCGCATCGCCGTCGCGCCCTGCTCGCCGTTCTCCGTCACCACCGAGCTGATGCGCGAATCCGCCGCGCTCGCCCGGCGGCTCGGCGTGCGGCTGCACACCCACGGCTCGGAGACGGTGGAGGAGGAGAAGTTCTGCCACCAGCAGTTCGGCATGGGCCCGACGGCGTACTTCGACTCCGTCGGCTGGCTCGGGTCCGATGTATGGATGGCGCACTGCGTCCACATGACCGACGACGACGTCGACGCGTTCGCCCGCACCGGCACCGGCGTCGCCCACTGCCCCTCCTCCAACGCCCGCCTGGCGGCCGGTATCGCCCGCGTTCCCGACCTGCTCGCCGCCGGCGTCCCGGTCGGCCTCGGCGTGGACGGCACCGCGTCCAACGAGGCCGGGGAGCTGCACACCGAACTGCGCAACGCCCTGCTGGTCAACCGCCTCGGCCCGCACCGCGAACAGGCCCTCACCACCCGCGCGGCGCTGCGCCTCGGCACCCGCGGCGGCGCGGAAGTCCTCGGCCGGCAGGACGAGATCGGCTCACTCGAACCGGGCATGCTCGCCGACATGGTGCTGTGGAAGGTGGACGGCCTGGGCCACTCCACCATCGAGGACCCGGTCGCCGCCCTCGTGCTCGGCCCTCCGGCGCCGGTGACGCTCTCCCTGGTGAACGGCGTCCCCGTGGTCGAGAACGGCCGGCTGCTCACCGCGGACGAGGAGGCCATCGCCCGCACGGCCCGTACCCAGGCCCGCCGCCTGACCACCCGCGCGGCCTGACCGTTCACGCACGGCGGGGATCGCCCCGGGGCGGGTTACCTGCGCTCCGGGCCATCGCCGAGGCCGTGGTGAAGGAGAAACGCTATCGCCGAGTGAAGAGAAGACAGAAGTCGCGCTCGGTCATCCAGGCCGTTGCCGCGTCCGCGGCCCTGATCGCGTCTCGACGTCTCTTCGACCAGCTGCGCTTGCCACGCTGCCTCGCACGCCTCGGACGAGACGACCGGCTGCGGCGTCGCGGGTTTCCTCGTTGTCCCACGGCGCGGCCGATGAGTTCGTGGCTCCCGGCCGGTCAAAGCTCGTGACACCCCAGGAAAGGACAGCGCCATGTCGGAGCTTCTCGTCGACTTCATCACCTCCCTCGACGGCCACGCATCGGGAGAGGGATGGCCCGGGTTCTGGGGCCTCGAAGGGCCGGAGTACCTCGCATGGCTCGGCGAGCAGCCCGAGACCACCCACCTGATGGGAGCGAACACCTACCGCCAGATGTCGGGCTTCGCCGCCGGCGAGGTCCCCAATGGCCAGGACGAGTTCAGGCCCGAAGAAGAGGCGTCCGTGGACGAGCTCACGCGAGCGTCCAAGGTGGTGTTCTCCTCCTCACTCCAGGAGCCACTGACGTGGGCCAACTCCACGCTCGTCCGCGACGACGCCGTCGAGGCGGTCCGCGCCATGAAGTCGAGTGGCTCCGGGCTCCTCAGCACGATCGGCAGCCTGAGCCTGTGCCGGTCCCTGCTGCGGGCCGGACTCGTCGACCGCTTCCGGGTCGTGATGTTCCCGGTGATCACCGGGGCCACGGGCGCAGAACGCATCTACGACGGCTATCCGGACGTCGCCCTCGAGATGATCGAGCACCGCACCTTCGACGGCCGCATCCAGCTGGTCGAGTACAAGCCCCGCGTGCTCCAGCACCCGCCGCTCGGCGCCCCTGCGTGACATCGCCCCGTCCGCCGGCCCCGACCGCCGCCGGGCGGCGGGCGCGGAGCAAGCTCTTCCCCCAAGTCCTCGTGCCTGCCACGCTGGCGCGTCTCGGCCGGTTCGATGGAAGCTTGGGCGTCGGTCTGCCCGACGAGCCAGAATCAGGGCATGACTGTCGACGAGAGGGCCTACGACCGCCGCAGGCTGCGTCAGTGGCTCACCGGAACGGCGCGTGCCGACGGGCTCGGCCGCCGTGACCTGCTCCGACTCCTCGCGGCCGCGGGCGTCCTCGCCGCCGCGCCCGCGGCGCGCGCCGCCGCGGCGGCGCCCGCCGCGGGAATCGTCAAACCGCTGCCCGCGGACCGCTTCGTCGTGCACGGCACGAACGCGGAGACCCGGTGGTCCGCGCTGCGCGACACCGGCTTCCACACGCCGAACGACCTGTTCTTCGTGCGCAACCACACCGTCACTCCCGCCATCGACCCCGATGCCTGGCGGCTGACCGTGTGGGGCGACGGACTGCGCGGCGGGCCACGGGAGTTCGGGCTCGACGAGCTGCGGGCCCTGCCGGCGGCCACGAGCGACGCGTTCGTGGAGTGCGCCGGCAACGGCCGCGGTTTCTACACCTCGCAGCAGGGCGAGACGGTCTCCGGCACCGCCTGGTCGCTCGGCGCCATCGGCGTCGCCCGCTGGCGCGGGGTCCGGCTGGCCGAGGTGCTGCGCCTGGCCGGGCTCGGCCCGCACGCCGTCGACGTCCAGCCGCGCGGCCTGGACGCCGACTACGTCTCCGGCGGCGTGAATCTCGGGCGCGTGCGCCGCCCGCTGCCGCTGGCCAAGGCGCTGGACGACGTGCTGCTGGCGTACGAGATGAACGGGGAGCCGCTGCCGCCCGACCACGGCAGCCCGGTGCGCGTGCTGGTGCCGTCCTGGGTGGGCATCGCCTCGGTGAAGTGGGTCGGCGACATCGAGGTGTCCGCCGAGCCGCTGTACTCGCCGTGGAACACCGGCCTCTACCGCCTCTTCGGCCCCTCTTACCCCGAGGAGGGCAGCGCACCGCTCACCCGGCAGACCCTCAAGAGCGCCTTCGAGCTGCCCTTTCCCGCCGCGTTCCCGGTGGGCAGGACGCACCGGCTCACCGGCCGCTCCTGGTCGGGCGCCGGGCGCGTGCGCCGGGTCGAGGTCAGCATGGACGACGGCGCGCGGTGGCAACCCGCGCGCCTGCACGACCGCCCGCGCCGCGGCTCCTGGGTGCGCTGGTCGGCCGACTGGACCCCGTCCGCCGCGGGCCCGGCCGAGCTGCTGGCCCGTGCCACGGACGAGCACGGCAACACCCAGCCGGAGCGCGCGGAGTTCAACGAGCAGGGCTACCTGTTCGGCGCGGTGGTCAGACACCCGGTGACGGTCACCTCCTGAGGGCGCCGCCCCGCCCCGGTCAGTCGAGCATGTCGTAGGCGGGCAGGGTGAGGAAGTCGACGTACTCCTCTTCCAGGGACAGGCGCATCAGCAGGTCGAACGCCCGCTGCCAGCCGCCGGCGACGAACGCGTCCTCGCCCAGCTCGTCGCGGATCGCGAGGAGCTGGTCCGCCGCGACCTGCCGGACGTTGTCCCGCGTGGCGCGGTCCCCGGTGTCCGCGAGCACCACCTCGGCGTTGATCCACTGCCAGATCTGCGAGCGGGAGATCTCCGCGGTCGCGACGTCCTCCATCAGGCCGAACACCGCGACCGCGCCGCGGCCCGCCAGCCACGACTGGAGGTAACGGGTGCCGACCTGCACGGCGTTGCGCAGCCCCTCGCAGGTCGGACGCGCATCGAGCGAGCCGACCGCCAGCAGGTCGTCCGCGGTGACCGCCACGTCCTCGCGCAGCCGGTCCTTCTGGTGCGGCCGGTCCCCGAGCACCGCGTCGAAGGACTCCCTGGCCACCGGCACGAGCCCGGGGTGCGCCACCCAGGAGCCGTCGAAGCCGTCGCCCGCCTCGCGGTCCTTGTCCGCGCGCACCCGCTGGAAGGCCAGCGCGTTGGCGTCCGCGTCCCGGGACGGGATGAACGCGGCCATCCCGCCGATGGCGTGCGCGCCGCGCCGGTGGCAGGTGCGCACCAGCAGCTCCGTGTAGGAACGCATGAACGGCGCGGTCATCGTCACGGCGTTGCGGTCGGGCAGCACGAACGTCTCGCCCGCGTCCCTGAAGTTCTTCACGATCGAGAACAGGTAGTCCCAGCGGCCCGCGTTGAGCCCGGAGGCGTGGTCGCGCAGCTCGTACAGGATCTCCTCCATCTCGAAGGCCGCCGTGATCGTCTCGATCAGCACCGTGGCGCGGATCGTGCCCTGCGGGATGCCGAGGGCCTGCTGCGCGAAGACGAACACGTCGTTCCACAGCCGCGCCTCCAGGTGCGACTCCAGCTTGGGCAGGTAGAAGTACGGTCCCTTGCCCAGCTCGATCAGCCGCTCGGCGTTGTGGAAGAAGTACAGGCCGAAGTCGACCAGCGCGCCGGGAACGGCCCGCCCCGACACGCTCAGATGCCGCTCGTCGAGATGCCAGCCGCGCGGGCGGGTCACCACCGTCGCCAGCTCGGCGTCAGGACCCAGCGCGTAGTGCTTGCCGCGCTCGTCGGTGAAGTCGATGCGGCGGTGGAAGGCGTCGTTCAGGTTCAGCTGGCCGCCGATCACGTTCTCCCAGGTGGGGGAGGAGGCGTCCTCGAAGTCGGCGAGCCAGATCCGCGCCCCCGAGTTGAGCGCGTTCACCGTCATCTTGCGGTCGGTCGGGCCGGTGATCTCCACCCGGCGGTCCTGGAGCGCGGGGGGCGCCTCGGCCACCTGCCAGTCGCCCTCTCGCACGTGCGCCGTCGCGGGCAGGAAGTCCAGCCGGTGCGTGCCGGCGATCTCCTTGCGGCGCCGTGCCCGCAGCAGCAGCAGCTCGTCGCGGCGCGGGGTGAACCGCCGGTGCAGCTCGGCCAGGAAGCCGAGCGCGTCTTCGGTGAGGACCTCCTCCTGCCGGGGCAGGGTGCGGGGGGCGGCGACGGTGACGGCTGACATGTGCGGTCACTCCTTCAACGGGGTTGGAAACGGATATTAGTTTCCTCATGTTGGAAGATCAACGAGATCGCCCGGCTCGTCGACATCGTCCGGCGCGGCGACGTCCCCGCACTCGACCAGCGCAACCTCCCGCCCCCGCAAGTACCCGCGCGCGCCCACATCACCCCGTGCCCCGGCGCACACGCCCGCGAAGTGCTGGGCACCGATGAGCACCGGGTGCCCGCGCCGCCCGCCGTACGCCGCGGCGGCAAGACCCGCGGGCGACCGGTAGGCGCCCGCCACCCTGCGCATCGCGGCCGCCCCGATCCGGGGCTGGTCCACCAGCGCCACCAGCGCGGCTCCCGCGGCGGCCGGCAGGGAAGCGAGACCCGCGCGCAGCGAAGACCCCATGCCCGTCGGCCAGTCCGGGTTCTCCACCACCGCACACCCCGTCAGCGCCGCCCGCGTGCGCACCTCGGGCGCCGCGGCGCCCAGCACCACGTGCACCGGCGCGCAGCCCGCGGCGCGCAACGCCTCGGCCGCCAGGTCCACGAACAGCCGCCCGCGGTACGTCAGCAGCGCCTTCGGGCGCCCGCCGAGCCGCAGGCCGCCCCCGGCGGCCAGCAGCAGCCCGGCGACGGGGGAGGTGGTCATGCGGCTATCCGTTCTCCCGGCCGGCGCCGGCCAGGGCGAGCGAGAGGTCGTGCGCGACCTCCCTGAGCAGCGGAACCATCTTCTCCGTCGCCTGGTCCGTCACCCGCCCGGCCGGTCCCGAGACCGAGATCGCCGCGGCCGTGGGGGATTCGGGCACCAGGACGGCGATGCAGCGGACGCCTATCTCCTGCTCGCTGTCGTCGACCGCGTAGCCGTTCTCCCGCACGGTCCGCAGCGCGTCGAGGAACGCGTCGGGCGTCGTGATCGTCCGCTCCGTCGCCGCCGGCATCCCCGTGCGGCGCAGCAGGGCGCGGACGTCCACGTCCGGCAGACCGGCGAGCAGCGCCTTGCCGACGCCGGTGGAGTGCGGCAGGACCCGGCGGCCCACCTCGGTGAACATGCGCATCGAGTGCCGCGAGGGCACCTGCGCCACATACACCACGTCGTCGCCGTCGAGCAGCGCCATGTTGGCCGTCTCGCCGGTCGCCTCCACCAGCCGGGCCAGGTGCGGGCGCGCCCACGTCGCCAGCGGTCTGGCCGCGCTCTCGCCGAGCCGGATCAGGCGCGGGCCGAGCGCGTAACGGCGATTGGGCTGCTGGCGGACGTACCCGCAGGCGACCAGGGTGCGCATCAGCCGGTGGATGGTCGGCAACGGCAGCCCGCTGCTGGTGGCCAGCTCGCTCAGCCCCGTCTCGCCGCCGGCGTCGGCCATGTGCTCCAGCAGCGCGAAAGCGCGCTCAAGGGACTGGACCCCGCCGCCGTTGGCTGCGGGCTTGCGCACGTCGGACGGTGGCACGTCGCGTTCCTTTCGGGCGGTCATGGGGCAGCCTACCGGGCGGCCCTTGACGTCCCGCCCCGGTCACCCGAGGATCGAAGCGGCCATTTCAACGAAACGTTGAAGGCTGTGGACAGCGGCGGAGAACGGCGGACCAGACGGCTGAAGGGATGGGGTGGCCCGTTGACCGGTACCGGCCTCGTACTGCGCTCGACCCGCGTGGTGACCCCCGACGGCGTCCGCGCCGCCGACGTCGCCGTCACGGGCGAGCGGATCGCCGCCGTGCTCCCGCACGGCACGCCGCCGCCCGCGGGCGCGGCACTGGTCGACTACGGCGACGCGGCCCTGCTCCCCGGCCTGGTCGACACCCACGTGCACGTCAACGACCCCGGCCGCACCGAGTGGGAGGGCTTCGCGTCGGCGACCCGCGCCGCGGCGGCCGGCGGCATCACGACCCTGCTCGACATGCCGCTCAACAGCATCCCGCCCACCACCACGCCCGCCCACCTCGCGGTCAAGCGCGCGGCCGCGCGGGCGGCCGTGCACACGGACGTCGGCTTCTGGGGCGGCGCGGTCCCCGGCAACGCGGCGGAGCTGCGCGGCCTGCACGCGGCCGGGGTCTTCGGCTTCAAATGCTTCCTCTCGCCCTCCGGGGTGGAGGAGTTCCCCGAGCTGACGCCCGGGGAGCTGGCGGCCGCCATGACCGAGATCGCCGCGTTCGGCGGGCTGCTCGTGGCGCACGCGGAGGACCCGGCCCAACTGGCCGCCGCCCCGCCGCCCGACGGCAGCCGCAGGTACGCCGACTTCCTCGCCTCCCGGCCGCACACCGCGGAGACCGAGGCGGTGGCGCTGCTGCTGGGCGCGGCCCGTCGCCTCGGCGCGCGCGTGCACGTGCTGCACCTGTCCTCCGCCGCGGCCCTGCCGCTGATCGCGGCGGCCAGGGCGGAGGGCGTGCGCGTCACCGCGGAGACCTGCCCGCACTTCCTGACCCTGACGGCCGAGGAAGTCCCCGACGGCGCGACCGAGTTCAAATGCTGCCCGCCCATCAGGGAGGCGGCCAACCAGGACCTGCTGTGGGACGCCCTCGCCGCGGGCACCCTCGACTGCGTCGTCTCCGACCATTCGCCCTGCACGGCCGACCTCAAGGTGCCCGACTTCGGGGCCGCCTGGGGCGGCATCGCCTCCCTTCAGCTCGGCCTGCCCGCCGTGTGGACCGCGGCGCGCCGCCGCGGCCACGGCCTCGCCGACGTCGCCCGGTGGATGGCAGGCGGCCCGGCCCGCCTCGCCGGGCTGCACCGCAAGGGCGCCGTCGCGCCCGGCCACGACGCCGACTTCGCCGTCCTCGACCCGGAGGCCGAGTTCACCGTCGACCCCGCGGCCCTCCACCATCGCAACCGGGTCACCGCCTACGCCGGCCGCACGCTGCGCGGCGTCGTGCGCGCCACCTGGCTCCGCGGCCGGCCGATCGCCGAGGACGGCCGCGTCACCCGGCGGTCCGGGCGGCTCCTCGCCCGCACCGATGCCGCGGACACCGAAAGGGGAACGGCATGATCACCCGCTTCACCGGCGCCGCGCCGCCCTACCGCGGCGGCGACCCGTACGCCGACTACCGGTTGCAGGACCAGGACGCGGTGCCCTTCACCGACCTCCCCGACCTGGCCGACCGGCGGCTCGGCGGCTCGGTCGTCGCCGCGAGCGACGAGTTCTTCGCGGAACGGGAGAACCTGCTGCGGCCGGAGCGGCCCGCGTTCGACCCCGCCGCGTTCGGGCACAAGGGCAAGGTCATGGACGGCTGGGAGACGCGCCGCCGCCGCGGCCCCTCCGCCGACCGGCCGCACCCGGGCGAGGACGACCACGACTGGGCCCTCGTCCGCCTCGGCGTGCCCGGCGTGGTGCACGGCCTCGTCGTGGACACCGCGCACTTCCGCGGCAACCATCCGCGGGCCGTCGCCGTCGAGGGCACCGCCACCCCGGAGGACGGCGCGAGCTGGACCGTGCTGGTGCCGCGCACCGAGGTCGGCGGCCACGCGGCGAACGCCTTCCGCGTCGCCGTGCCCCGGCGCCTGACGCACCTGCGTCTCCGCCAGTACCCGGACGGCGGCATCGCGCGGCTGCGGGCGCACGGCGAGCCGGTGCCCGACCCGGAGTGGCTCGCGGCGCTCGGCACGTTCGACCTGGCCGCGCTGGAGAACGGCGGGCGGGCCGAGGACGCGTCGGACCGCTTCTACTCGCCGCCCGTGCACACCATCCACCCGGGGCGCCCCCGGACGATGGCCGAGGGCTGGGAGACCAGGCGCCGCCGCGACCGCGGCCACGACTGGCTGCGGTACCGGCTGGCGGCCCAGGGCGTGATCCGGGCCGTGGAGATCGACACCGGCAGCTACAAGGGCAACGCACCGGGCTGGGCGGCTCTTTCGGTCCGCGACGCCGATGGCGCGGACGGCGCGGACCGGGAGACGGACCCGGCGGGCGGCTGGCGCGAGGTGCTGCCGCGCACCGCCCTGCAACCCGACACCGTGCACCGTTTCGTCCTGCCGGCCGCCGCCCCGCCCGCCACGCACGCCAGGCTCGACGTCTACCCGGACGGCGGCATCGCGCGGCTGCGGCTGTACGGCTCGCTGACCCCCGAGGGCGCGCGGCACCTGGCCGGACTCGCCCGCCGCCTCGCGGGCTGACCACGAGGCGGGCACCGCCCGGGCCCGGCTGCGGGGAAGGTGTGGAGCGGCGGAGAGGCCGTGTGAACTCCCGGGGAACAAGCCGGGGGCATGGTTGACGCCGCCCGTGCTACGCGCGTCACACTATTGGCATGGGCATGAACTACCTCTCCAGGACCGCGCGCAGGACCCTCCGCACCGGCGCCCTCGGCGCTCTGGTCGCCGGCCTGCTCATCGGCGGCCAGGCCCCGGCCACCGCCGCGACCCCCACGTCCCCCGCCCTCACCCCCACCGCCACCGCCGAACTTCCGCTGGCCTACGGCGACATCTGCCACAGCGACCTGCCCGCCCAGGCATACGACACGCTCGACCTGATCGCGCAGGGCGGCCCATACCCCCACCCGCAGGACGGCGGCACCTTCTACAACCGCGAGGGCCTGCTGCCCAGTCAGCCGACCGGCTACTACCACGAGTACACCGTCGAGACCCCCGGCAGCGACGACCGCGGTGCGCGGCGCATCGTGACCGGTGACTCGTACGAGGAGGACTACTACACCTCCGACCACTACGCGTCGTTCGACCTCATCGACTACGCCTGCTGACCGCGTCCCCCCACCGCGGCGCCGGGGCCGTCCCCCACGCGGCCCCGGCGCCGCCCCGCGCCTCGGACCCGGTGCCGTCGGCGATCGGACGGCGTTCGCCGCCCGTCCCGTCCGGCCGACCAGGTTTCGTCGCGTCCGGAACCGCCTGCCGGGCTCCGAGAGCGCCGGCGCCCCTGGCGGGCGCTCCGGCCCCAGCGTCTCCCACACGGTGCGCACCGCGGCGGCGCGCACCTTCGCGTCATTCCGGGGCCCGGCCCCGCCGTTCGCCGGTTCCGGCCACCCGCCGCGGCACCGGCCCCGTCGAGCCGCGCAGCGTCAGCGACGGTGCCTTGTCCTGGAGGTCCGCCACGGGGCCGCCGCCCGCCGCCTGCCGCAGCCGCCGCGCCGCGTGCGCGCCGTAGGCGGCGATGTCCCTGCTCAGCGCGGTCAGCGACGGGTGGACCAGGCCGCACAGCGCCGAATCGTCCCACGCCACGATCGACACGTCCCCCGGCACCGCGAGGCCGAGACCCTGCGCGGCCGTCAGGCCGGAGACGGCCATCACGTCGTTGTCGTAGAGCAGCGCGGTCGGCCGCCGCGGCGCGCCGAGCAGTGCGCGGGTCGCCGCCGCCCCCGTCCCGCCGCTGTAGTCCCCCTCGATCGTGGTGCCGGCGAGCCCGAGCTCCGCCGTCACCCGCTCGAAGGCCGCGGTGCGGATCGCGGTGTGCCGCAGGCGGCCGGGGCCCGAGACGCGGCCGAGGCGGCGATGCCCGAGGCCCGCCAGGTGCCGCACCGCCGTGACCACCGCCGCGTCGTCGTCGCTCCAGACGGCCGGCAGGCCGCCGGTGCCCAGCGGCGCGCCGATCACCACGGCCGGCATCCCCAGCTCGGCGAGCACCGGCACCCGGGCGTCGTCGACCCGGAGGTCGACGAGGAAGACCCCGTCCACCACGCGTCGCGCCCACCAGCCGCGGTGGAGGGCGATCTCGGCCGCCTGGTCCTCCGCCATCGTCAGCAGCAACGGCGTGGCGTCGCGCACCAGTTCCGCCTGGATGCCGGAGATGAGCTGCATGAAGAACGGTTCGAGGCCCAGGGTGCGGGCGGGCCGGTCGACGACCAGGCCGAACGAGCCCGCCCGGCCGTCGGACAGCGCGCGCGCCGCGCTGCTCGGCTGCCAGCCCAGCTCGTGGGCGATGGCCAGAACCCGCCGCCGGGTCGGCTCGGACACCCCCGGCCTGCCGTTCAGCGCGAAGGAGACCGCCGCCTTCGTGACCCCGGCCCGCCGGGCAATGTCCTGCATCGTCGGACGTTTCACCGCAACTCCCCGAACGGCGTGCCGTCCCCGGCACGCGCCACCCGCCCCGCTCCGCCGCGCGGCGCGGCCCGTCCCTCGCTCCCGAGCCGCTACCGGCCACGCCTCGCATGATTCACGAGCCGCCGCTCCCGTTCAACGGCCCGGCCCGCCACCGGGACCGCCGCCCCGGTCCGGCCACATCGCGGTCGCCCGCTCGCCCGGCGGAGGCGTAGGGCACAATCGGTCCCGATGAGTACCAACCGTGACCGTGCGCATCGCCAGACGGCGCGGGCGACTGTGCTGCGCGCCATCGCCACACGCGAGCGCCGCTCGCATCTGTCCGCGCCCCGGGTGCCCACCGTCGGCATCGACATCGGCGGCACGAAGGTGATGGCCGGTGTCGTGGACGCCGACGGCACGGTGCTCGAACGCGTGCGCACCGAGACCCCGGAGAAGTCGAAGAGCCCCAAGGTCGTCGAGGACACCATCACCGAGCTGGTCCTCGACCTGTCCGACCGGCACGACGTCCACGCCGTCGGCATCGGCGCCGCAGGCTGGGTCGACGCCGACCGCTCCCGCGTCCTCTTCGCCCCGCACCTCGCCTGGCGCAACGAGCCGCTGCGCGACGCGCTGGCGGCCCGCCTCGTCGTGCCGATCATGGTCGACAACGACGCGAACACCGCGGCCTGGGGCGAATGGCGCTTCGGCGCCGGCCGCGGCGCCGACCACCTCGTCATGATCACCCTCGGCACCGGGATCGGCGGCGCGATACTGGAGGGCGGACGCGTCAAGCGTGGCACCTACGGCGTCGCCGGCGAGTTCGGCCATATGCAGGTCGTGCCGGCCGGCCACCGCTGCCCCTGCGGCAACCGCGGCTGCTGGGAGCAGTACAGCTCGGGCAATGCGCTGGTCCGCGAGGCCAGGGAGCTGGCCGTCGCCGACTCGCCCGTCGCCCATCACCTCCTGGACCGGGTGGGCGGCCAGACCCGCGACATCACCGGCCCCCTGATCACCGAGCTGGCCCGCGCGGGCGACCCCATGTGCGTCGAGCTGCTCGAAGACATCGGGCGCTGGCTCGGCATCGGCATCGCCAACCTCGCCGCGGCCCTCGACCCGGCCCGCTTCGTCATCGGCGGCGGCGTCAGCGAGGCCGACGACCTCCTGATCGGCCCCGCCAGGGAGGCGTTCCGCCGGCACCTCACCGGCCGCGGCTACCGGCCCGAGGCCGAGATCGTACGGGCCAGGCTCGGCACCGACGCCGGCATGGTCGGCGCCGCCGACCTCGCCCGCCTCGTGGCGCGCCGCTTCCGCCGCGCCAACCGGCGCCGCGCCGAGCGCGCCCACCGCACCGGATTCGAGCTGCGGCTGCCACCGCTGGGCCGGGAGGCCAGACCGTGACGACCACGACCGCCGCCCCCGCCACCCCGCCGCGCCCGCCGCACCGCCCCCGCCATCGCTGGCTCGCCGCGATCGTGGTGGCGCTGCTGATCGCCATTCCCGCCGGCTACCTCGTGCTCTCCGCCTACCAGAGCCGGGACAGCGGCGAGGACAAGGCCCGTTCCGCGTCCGCGCGGTCGCTGATCTACGAGTGGCCGAGCAAGGTCCAGCGCCGCATCTACGACGTGCCGATTCCCGGCGGCTCCGCCTACGTCGCCCACTACGAGACCAACTCCTGGGACCGCAGCACCCTGTACGTCGAGTTCCGCTGCTCGCCACGGCAGCTGAGCGCCTTCGTCGAGGAGCTGGGCACCGACCTGTCGGCCCTGGAGGAGACGGTGACCATCGGCCGGGACTCCGCGGACGTCGTCGGCTGGCAGTTCGACGACCCCGCGCACACCTTCGCGGGCACGGTCGTGCAGCAGTCCCCGGACGAGCCGGAGGTGGCCGTCACGGTCGACCTGACCCGGGAGGAACGTCCCCGGGTGTTCGTGGTCTCCACCAGCGAGCCCTGACCCGGGACCCACCCGCATGAACGACGCACTGGCGCGCATACTCGACGCCGCGGCCCGCGGCGCCTTCCCCCCGCCGGACGGCGGCCACACCGTCGTTCGGCAGCCGTCCCCGCGCGACGCGGGTGTGCTCGCGTTCACCGCCCACTCGGTCGTGTTCACGGACGAGGACCCCGCCTGGGTCGCCGCCGCGCTGCGCGCCGCCCCCGCCGATCCGCTGGCCGCGTCGCTCAGCCCGCCGTTCCTCACCGCCTTCACCGCACGCACCGGCCGGCAGGCGGGCCACACCGACCTCCTCTCCTGCGCCGCCCCGCTGCCGGGGCCGCCGGACCTGCCGCTGCGCGAGATCCGCGACCAGGACCATCCGCGGGTGAGCCGCGCGCGGAAGTACCGCGACGACGTGCGGGTATGGGCCGCCGAAGGCGGCATCGTCGTCCTCGGCCGCGGCGTCGCCGGACGCTGGGAGATCGCCGTGGAGGTCGCCGAGGCCGCCCGCGGGCGCGGCCTCGGCCGTGCGCTGGTCGCCGCGGCCCGCCACCTGATGCCGGAGAACACCCCGCTGTGGGCGCAGCAGCCCCCGGGCAACGCCCGCAGCGTCCGGGCCTTCCAGGCCGCGGGCTACCGGCCGGTCTGCGCCGAGGTGCTGTTCGTGAGCGGCTGACACCGGCGCCCGTAGGGCGCTACGCTCCTGCGCTGTGTCAGCAACCGACCACCCGGGGGGGACCGTGGCCGCAGGGCCCGACCAGCCGGTCACCGCACAACTGCCCGTTCACAAACCGTCGTTGAACAATGCCGCGGTCCGCGTCCTGCTCGCCTGGTCCGGCGTGCTCGCGGTCCTCGCGGGTCTCGCGTGGGCCGTGGGTGCCGCACTCGCCGGCGTCTCGCCGCTGGTCACCGTCCCGACGGGCGCCGCGCTCGCCACGGTGCTGTGGGTGGTGTCCACCGAGTGCGCCGCGCCCCGCGGCGGCTGGGGCCGGGGCGAGCCGGACCACGCGGCGCTGCCCCGCGTCGTCGCCCATCAGGCCAGGCAGTACGGGGAACGCCTCGACGGCCTGCTCGCCGGCAGCCCTCAGGACCTGGCCGCCGTGCTGCGGGACGCCCGCGCCTGCGCCGCCGCCCTGGGGGAGCGGGCCGAGGCCGTGGCCGCGATCGGGGAACGCGCGGGCTCCGTCCCCGCCCGCGAACTGCGCGCGCACCACGACCGGCTCGCCCGCGAGGCCGCCGCCGTGCCGCCGGGTCCGCTCAGGTCGGCCCGCAGGGCCGCCGCCCGCGACACCGCCGCGTGGGGCGACTGGCGGGAGCGCTGGGAGGCGGCGGAGGGCACCCTGCTGCCCGCCCTCGACACCGCGTCCGGCCGCCTCCGCGAGGTGCAGCGCGGCGCCGCCGCACAGCTGAAGCGGCGGGCCAGGAACCAGCCGGGAACGCCCCCCGACGTGGCGCCCCTCGCCGCCGACGTGGCCGCCGCCCGCGCCGATCTCGACCGCGTCGACGGTCTCACGTCCGGCTTCGTTCCGCCGCCCGCCGCGGGTACCGCCGGGCGGACGCACCGTGCCACCTCGCTGCTGTCCGGGCTGCTCGCCCTGGCGGTGCTGCTGTTCGCACTCGCCGCGCGGATCGGGCCGTGGATGCTGCACACCAGCATGATCCTCGCCATCCCGGTGGGCCTCGCCGCGGCGGGCGCCGCCCGCCGCGCCCCGCGCCGCAGCGGCGCCCTGCTGCGTACGGCCCCCGCCGTGGCCGCCTGCGTCACCTGTCTGGTCGTCGCGCTGACCGGGCCACTCGCCTATCACCAATTGCTCGGCGACCGGACCGCGGCGCTGGTCACCGCGCGGGAGAAGGCCGACGGGACCAGGTACGACTTCGGTACGCACTACTCCGTCGAGGAGCGCTCGGGCGGCGAGGACCTCGGCCGCATGTGGACGGGCCCGAACGAGGCCGTCCACGTCGGCGCCGAACTCGACGTCTCCGCCGACCCGCTGGACTGGGCCCGCCCGGTGGCCGACGAGCGCCTCGGCCTCGCCTGGGCGTGGGCCGCCGTCACCGGCGCCGGCCTCGTCGTCCTGGCCGGCGGCCTCGCCCTCACCGCGGCCAGGGAAACCCGCGAGGCCCGCGCCCGCCCCGCCCGGCCGTAGCCCCGGTGCGCACGGACCGGCCCGCGGCCTCCTCGCGGTGTGCCGATCGTGCGGGTCTCAGGGGCACCGCCCCCCGAACGCCGGGTGCGGGGTGAGCGCCGGCCCGGGGCGCCGGGCGGCGTCCGGTGCGGCCGTCGCCGGTACCGGTGCCGCGGGGGCGGAGCCCTCAGAGCTGTTCCTCCGCGAGGAGCCGGGCCACCCGTTCGAGCAGGGGGCCCGCGTTCTCGATGCACGCCGCCACGTCCGGCTCGACGGAGGTCAGCGGGTACGCCTTCTCGATGCCCGCACCGCGCAGCGCGTCCTCCCCGATCGCGAGGCGGCCGCAGACCGCGACCGTCCGCAGGCCCGCGGCGCGGGCCGCGGCGGCCACGCCGGCCGGTGCCTTGCCGTGCAGCGTCTGCTCGTCCAGCGAGCCCTCGCCGGTGATGACGAGGGAGGCCCGTTCCAGCGCCGCGGCGAAGCCGAGCACGTCGAGCAGCACCTCGATGCCCGGGCGGAAGGTGGCGTTCAGGCCGAGCAGCGCGGCGTATCCGATGCCGCCCGCGGCGCCCGCGCCCGGCGCGTCGGCGCACTCCACGGCCCGCGCGCCCACGGCGCGTTCCAGCACGCGCACCAGGTTGGTGAGCGCCGCGTCCAGCGTCTCCACATCCACCGGGTCGGCGCCCTTCTGCGGCCCGTAGACCGCGGCGGCGCCCAGCGGGCCGGTCAGCGGATTGTCCACGTCGCCGGCCAGCACGAACTCGGTGTCCTTCAGTCGTGGGTCGAGCCCCGAGAGGTCGGCCGCCACCAGCTCGCGCAGCGGCCCGCCGCCGTGCGCCACGGGGTCGCCGTCCACGTCGAGCAGCTGCGCCCCGAGCGCCGCGAGCATGCCCGCGCCGCCGTCCGTGGTCGCCGAACCGCCGACTCCGAGCACCACCGTGCGCGCCCCCGCGTCCAGGGCCGCCTCGATCAGCTCTCCGGTGCCGTACGTGGTCGCCGTCATCGGCGCGAACGTGAACGGCGGCAGCAGCCGCAGCCCCGCCGCCTGCGCCATCTCCACGATGGCCACGTCGCCGCGCAGCGCGAACGAGGCGAGCACCGGCAGTCCCAGCGGCCCCGTCACCTCCGCCTCGACGGGCGAGAAACCCGCCGCCACGGCCGCGTCCACCGTGCCGTCCCCGCCGTCCGCGACCGGCAGCGCCGCCACCTCGGCCGCCGGCCGGGCCGCGCGGATGCCCGCGGCGACGTGCTCGGCCACCTCCGGGGCCGTCAGCGATCCCTTGAACTTGTCAGCGGCGATCAGTACGCGCCTCGTGTCCGTCATGTTCCGCCCTTTTTGATCACTCGGCTCGCAGCGACCCTATCCGCCACCCCCGGCCGGGGACCATGGGCCGCCGTCGCCGGATGGGATGGATCACACCCGGGCGGTCAGCGGTTCCCCCGCAGCCGCCGCCACACGGCCTTGGCCGCGTTGTGCCCGGACATCCCGTGCACCCCTGGCCCCGGCCAGGCCGCCGAGGAACACAGGAAGACCGCGGGGTGCGCGGTGCCGTAAGGGTGGAACGCGGGGCGCGGACGCAGCATCGTCTGGAGACCGGAGAACGCCCCGCACCCGATGTCGCCGCCCACGTAGTTGGCATTGCGCCGCGCCAGCTGCGGCGGCCCGGCCACGGCCCGGGCCAGCACCAGATCGCGGAAACCCGGCGCGAACCGTTCGATCTGCCGCTCCACCGCGTCCGTGAGATCTCCGTCCCAGCCGTTCGGCACGTGCCCGTACGCCCAGTACACGTGCTTGCCCGCCGGGGCGCGGTCCGGGTCGACCAGCGTCGGCTGCGTCGTGACCAGGAACGGCACCTCGGGCGCCCGCCCCTCCACCGAAGCGGCCCGCAGCGCCGCCCCGATCTCCTTGCTGCTCGGGCCGATGTGGACCGACCCCGCCCGCCGCGCCTCCGGCGCCGTCCACGGCACCGGGCCGTCCAGCGCGTAGTCGATCTTGAACGCGCCGGGGCCGTACCGGAAGCCGTGGTAGGCCCGGCCGAGCCCGGCGATCCGTGCCAGGGCCGTCGGCGAGGTGTCGAAGACATAGGCCCGCGCGGGCGGCAGCTCGTCCAGCCGCTTCACCTCCACCCCCGTGTGCACCACGCCGTCGAGATCGCGCAGATAGGCCGCGAGCGCGTCCGAGATGGCCTGGGAGCCGCCGCGCGCCAGCGGCCAGCCCACCTCGTGCGCCGCCAGCGCGAAGACCAGCGCGATGGCACCCGTGGCCGGCGTCGACAGCGGCGCCATGACATGTGCGGCAAGGCCGGAGAACAGCGCACGGGCCCGGTCGTCCCGGAACCGCCGCGACACCCACGCGGCGGGCTGGAGCCCCGTCAGCCCGAACCGGGCCAGCGTCACCGGATCGCGCGGCAGCCCGTCCCACGGCACCTTCAGGAAGTCGGCCGCCAACGTGTCCCACTTGCCCACGTAGGGGGCGACCAGCCTGCGGTACGCCCTGGCGTCCCGCGGCCCGAACGACGCGGCCGACTCACCGACCGACCGGGCCAGCACCGCGGCGGAGCCATCGGGGAACGGGTGCGCCAGCGGAAGCTCCGCGTGCAGCCACTCAAGGCCGTACTCGTGGAGCGGCATCGCCAGGAAGGCGGGCGAACCCACGCCCATCGGATGCGCGGCGGAACAGGAGTCGTGGCGGAACCCGGGCAGCGTCAGCTCCTCCGTCCGCGCCCCGCCGCCCACCGCGTCCCGCGCCTCGAACAGCTCCACGGACATCCCACGGCGGGCCAGCTCGACGGCCGCGGTCAGCCCGTTCGGCCCGGCGCCCACCACGACCACGTCGCGCAACGACGGCACGTGCAACTCCCCTCACCGGCGGACAGCACCCCGAGGATACGCCGCGCCACCCCCGCGGAACGCGCGGTACCCCTCCGGCCGGGCCGCCGCGCCGACGGCCCGTCAGTTCCTCACGCGGGCACCGTGAGCAGATCCCGCACCCGCTCGGCCGTCGCCGCGTCACGTGCCGCGGTGAACGGCAGCGCGTTGCCGCCCACGAGGCGGAACGGTTCACCCGCCAGCGTCCTCGCGGTCCCGCCGGCCTCCGCCACCAGCAGCAGCCCCGCCGCGTGGTCCCACGCCAGCTCCCAGCTGAACGCCACCGCGTCCACCTCGCCCCGCGCGATGCCCACGTACTCCATCCCGGCGGCCCCGCACGGACGCGGCGCGACGCCCGCCGCCCACAGTCCCGACAGCGCGTCCTTCTGCGCACCCGAGGTGTAGTCCGGGTGCGAGTACGCCACCCGCAGCGGCGAGCCCGGCGCGGGGGAGCCCGCCGCCAGCCGTTCCCCGTTCAGCCACGCGCCGCCGCCGCGGCGCGCGAACGCGAGCAGGCCGAGCGCCGGCGCGAACGTCCAGGAGGCCAGCAGCTCCCCGCGGTGCGCCAGCGCCACCAGCGTGCAGAAACCCGTCTCGCCGCGGACGAAAGGCCGCGTCCCGTCCACCGGGTCGACGATCCACACCGGTGCGTCGCCCGACAGCAGCGCGTAGCCCGCCGGGTCGGCGTGCACGCTCTCCTCGCCGACGACCACGGAGCCGGGCAGCAGCGCGCCCAGCTCTGCCGCCAGCATCAGTTCCGCGTTCCGGTCGGCGTCCGTCACCAGGTCGTGCGGTCCGGTCTTCTCGGACACCTCGTCCACCGCGAGCCGCCGCCAGCGCGGCATGATCTCCGCCGCCGCGGCGGCGCGCACGGCCTCCTCGACCTGTCCGGCCAGCTGTTCATCGATCACCTGTCCATCGAAGCACGGCCCCCGCGTACCGCTCGCCACGGGGCCCCGACCCGGTGCCGCCGCCCACCGCGCGACCCAGGCCCTGTCCGGTGGATCTCCGCGGGCTCGCGACGCCCGGCACGCACTCCCCCAGCCTGGCGGCTGGGAGGTGCCCCCACGCTGCGTTGCCGAATCGCGCGAGTACGGCCAAGTACGAGCTGCGATCCGGCTCCCTCTTGCACGCAACGTGCAAGAGGGGCCCATGCGATCGCACGCACCGGACGCCGCTCACTGCTCCACGAAGATCCACCGGACAGGACCTGGCCGTACGTGCCCGCGCCGTCAGGCCATGCCCGCGCGCCGCAGCTCGCTCGTCACCGCCCAGTGGTGCCCGGCCGACACCGTGCGGGCCGCGTCCAGCAGCAGCGGCACCACCACGCCGGGCGCGGGCGCCGCGGTCCGCGCCGCCTCCTCCGCCGTCCTCGACCGCACCAGTGCCGCCAGCAGAGTGATCGCCTCGCTCTCGCGGCCAGCGGCACACAGCTCCGCGGCGATCGAGCCCGCCTCCGCGGCGGGGCGCGCCGCGGCCTGCCGCAGCAACTGCCCGCAGTCCCCGGCCCGCCCGGCCGCGGCCAGCGCCTCCGCGGCGGCGGCCAGCGGACCGGCCGGCAGCAGTGCCGCCTCCCACAGCAGCGTCGTCACGTCCGAGAGCATCCCCGTCCGCTCCAGCTCCGCCACCAGCACCGGCAGCCGCACCGCCGGCCCTCCGGCCGCCTCGCACAGCAGCACGTGCGCGGCCCCGCCCTGCCCGTCCGCCCGCAGCCGCCGCAGCCGCTCGGCGGTGTCGAGCGCCGCCCGCCGGTCCTCCGCCGACAGCCGCGGCACGGGCCGCTCCCGCGGCGCTTCGCGCACCGCACCGGCGAACCGCGAGCCGCCGGGCGTCGGCGCCGCCGCCCCCTCGGGCGCCGCGGCGGTCACCGCGGGCGGCCCCGGCTCGGCCGTCTCCTCAAGACCGGCGAACCTGGCCCCGCGCGGCCTGCGCGCCGCCGTCTTCTTCGCCCGGTCCTTGCCCTTGTCCTTGTCCTTGCCTTTGTCCTTCTTCTTTCCCTTTCCCTTTCCCGTGTCCTTCTTCCCGGTCTCCTGCCGCTCCGCCGCCGCGGGCCCCTGGGCCGCTCCCGCCGGCTCCGCTCCCGCGGCGCCTTCCCCGAGCGCCGCCAGGCGGGACCGCAGTTCCGCGCGCCGGGACAGGAGGCGGCCCTCATCGTCCTGCGCCCACAGCTTCAAGGTCGCCAGCCGGTCGGCCTCCCGCGACTGCCCCGCCCGCTGCGCGACATCCATGGCGGCGGTCAACTGCCGTTCCCTGCCTTGCAGTTCACGCTCCCGGTGGTCAAGCTCCGCCAGCCGCCCGGTCAGTGTCCCGCGGCTGCCGGGCAGCGCGTCCTCGGTGCCCACCGCCGACTCGTAGGCGGACCTGAGCCGCCGGCCCACCCGTTCGGCGACGGCCGTGCCCTGCCGGCCCGCGAGGTCCTGGAGCAGATCGGCGACGGCGTCCCACGGCGGAAGTCTTCGCCCCGACAGCCAGTCCGCCAACTCCCCGCCCTCGCGCCGGGCGAAGGCCGCATACCAGCCCGCGTCCGGGTCGAGGACGCCCGTGAGCGTGCGCAGCTCGGCCGTGAAGGCCGCGCGTCCTGCCGCCATGTCCTGGTGAGCCGAAGGCACATCTGCCATGGGCGTACTGAATCCAAGGCATGTTACGAGTCGTGTTTCCGGACGGCTACAGGCAGTTTTCGTACTGCTCCGGCGGGCCCTTGTTTTTCATCCACCGCGCAGCCGATCGAATGCGATCAGCGTCCGACGGCGTAACCTTGCATCCCCCGCGGATTGGCCGCCGCCGACACGACCCCCGTCTCCGGATCGCGGGCCACCGCGCACAGCCGCCCCTCGCTCCACGGCTCGCCGACCGTCACCTCGTGGCCGCGCCGCCGCAGCCCGGCTATGGTCTCCGCGCCGATTCCCGGCTCCACGGTGACGGCGCCGGGCCGCGCCCCCCGCGGGAAGAACGAGCTGGGGAACGCCTCCTGATGCCAGTTCGGCGCGTCGATGGCGCCCTGGAGGTCGAGGCCGCCACGCACCGCGGGACGCAGCACCGCGGCGAGGAAGAAGTGCATCTGCCACTGGTCCTGCTGGTCCCCGCCCGGGGTGCCGAACGCCAGCACCGGCTCGCCGCCGCGCAGCGCGAGCGACGGGCTGAGCGTCGTGCGCGGGCGGCGCCCAGGCGTGAGCGAGGACGGCAGCCCCGGCTCCAGCCAGGTCATCTGCAGGCGCGTACCGAGCGGGAAGCCGAGTCCTGGCACCACCGGGCTCGACTGGAGCCAGCCGCCGCTCGGCGTCGCGCTCACCATGTTCCCCCAGCGGTCCACGACGTCCACGTGGCAGGTGTCGCCGCTGGTCTCGCCGGTCCGCGCGACGGTCGGCTCCCCCGCGCCCGCCGCCGTCCGGAGCCCGGCCGCCGCGGCCCGCGGCGCGTCGAAGGCGGCGCGCACGTGCCCGGCGAGCCGCGGGGCCCTGCCGCCGGGAGAGCCCGGGCGCAGCTCGGGCGAGGCACCGGCACCGATCAGCTTCCTGCGGCCCGCGTTGTACTCCGGCGACAGCAGCTCGGCGAGCGGAACGGGCGCCGCGTCGCCGTACCACGCCTCCCGGTCGGCCATGGCAAGCTTGCCCCCCTCGACGAGCGCGTGCACATAATCCGGCGAACCGTAGCCGCGGGCGTCGATCCCGTCGTCCAGGAGCGCCAGTTGCTGCGGCAGTACCGGCCCCTGGCTCCACGGCCCCGCCTTGCACACCGTCCAGCCGCGCCACTCATAGGTGACCGGCGCCTCGTAGCCCGCGGACCAGCCCGCCAGGTCCTCGCCGGTGAGCACCCCCGCGTGCCGGCGGCCCGAGGAGTCCATGGCCGGGCGCGCGGCGTGCGCCGCGAGCGCCTCGCCGATGAAGCCTTCGCGCCAGGCGCGGCGCGCGGCCTCGATGCGCGCCTCCCGCCCGCCGTTCGCCGCCGCCGCCTCGTTCAGCAGCCGCCGCCAGGTGGCCGCCAGCTCCGCGTTGCGCAGCAGCGCACCGGCGGCGGGGGAGCGGCCGTGCGGCAGGTACACCGCCGCGGACGTCGTCCACTCCTCGGTGAACAGCGCCCGCACGCTCTCGACCGTCCGCCCGACCCCCTCCACCGCGGGGTGCCCGCCCTCGGCGTACCCGATCGCGTGATCGAGCACCTCGGCCAACTCCTTGGTGCCGTAGTCGCGCAGCAGCGTCAGCCAGGCGTCGAACGCGCCGGGCACCACGGCGGCCAGCGGCCCCGTGCCCGGCACCAGGTCCAGACCGAGCCCCGTGTAGTGGGCGATGGTGGCCCCCGCGGGCGCGGGCCCCTGCCCGCACAGCACCCGGACCTCGCCGCCGGCCGGCGCGAGGATGATCGGAACGTCCCCGGCCGGACCGTTCAGATGCGGCTCCACCACGTGCAGCACGAACCCGGCGGTCACGGCGGCGTCGTACGCGTTCCCGCCGTTCTCCAGCACGGACATCGCGGACTGCGAGGCCAGCCAGTGGGTGCTTGAGACCATGCCGAAGGTGCCGCGGAGCGTGGGCCGGGTGGTGAACATGCGGCGGAGCATACGCTTTTCGCATGAACACTGACGAGGTCTCCCGGCGGCCCCTGGTGGCCATCCTCAGCGGCGCCGGCATCTCCACGGACTCCGGCATCCCGGACTACCGTGGGCCGAACGGCCTGTGGCGGCGCGACCCCGAGGCCGAGAAGCTGGTGACCTACGACTACTACATGAACGACCCGGACATCCGCCGCCGTTCCTGGCTGATGCGCGGCGAGAACCCGGTGTTCCGCGCCCGCCCCAACGCCGCCCACGAGGCCGTCGTCCGCCTGGCACGGTCCGGCGTGCCGGTACGGGTGCTCACCCAGAACGTCGACGGGCTGCACCAGGCCGCCGGGCTGGCGGACCGCAAGGTTCTCGAACTGCACGGCAGCGCCCGGTCGGTGGTGTGCACCGGCTGCGCGGCCACCTCCACGACCGAGGCCGCGCTGCGGCGCGTCGCGGCGGGGGAGCAGGACCCGGCCTGCCTGGAGTGCGGCGGCATCCTGAAGACGGCCACCGTGATGTTCGGACAGCCCCTCGACCCGGCGGTGCTCGCGGCGGCCACCGCCGTCGCGCAGGCGTGCGACGTGTTCATCGCGGTAGGCACCAGCCTCCAGGTGCACCCGGCCGCCGGGCTCGCCGGGCTCGCCGCGGACCACGGCGCCCGGCTGATCATCGTGAACGCCGAGCCGACCCCGTACGACGGGCAGGCCGCCGAAGTCGTGCGCGAACCGATCGGCCGGGCCCTGCCCGCCCTTCTGGACCGGCTGGCGGCTTCCGGCTAAGGTCCGCGTGGGAGCGCTCCCAAGAGCCGCACTCACGAGGAGCCCGACATGACGCATCCCCCCACACGTTCCTCCGCACGTTCCATCACACGCCCCTCCGCGCGTTCCGCCACCGCACCGGCCGGGCCCCGGCCGGGACTCCGGCTCGCCGGGCCGGCCGCGGCGGCCGTCGCCCTGGCCTTCGCGGCCACCGGGGCCGCGGCCGCACCCGCCCCCGCGGAACAGCCCGAACCCGCGGCCGCCTGCACCACCGACGGCTTCTGCGAGGGCTTCGAGAGCCAGACCGGAACCGAACCCTCCGGCCGGTGGGCCACCGAGTTCCCCGACTGTTCCGGCACCGGCACCGCGAGCGTGGACACGTCCGTCGCCCAGGAGGGCACCACGTCCCTGCGGGTCGACGGCGGCACCGGCTACTGCAACCACGTCTTCGTCGGCACGGACCTCGCCGACGTCGACACCACGGCCGGCCTGTACGTGCGTTACTACGTGCGGCACACCAGCGCGCTGCCCACCCAGCACGTGACGTTCCTGACCATGGAGGACGCCGCCGACGGCAGCCGCGACCTGCGGATGGGCGGCCAGAACGCCGCCCTCCAGTGGAACCGCGAATCCGACGACGCCACCCTCCCGGAACAGAGCCCGGCGGGCGTGGCCCTGAGCGCGCCGCTGCCCGTGGACGAGTGGGTGTGCGTCGAGTACGAGATCGACCCGGCCGCGGGGCACCTGACCACCTGGCTGAACGGGGAACCCGTCACCGGCCTCGCCGTGGACGGCACCCCGACGCACGACATCGACTCGCAGTGGCTGAACCGCGGCGACTGGCACCCGGACCTCGTCAACCTCAGGTTCGGCTGGGAGAGCTACGGCGAGGGCGCCGACACCCTCTGGTACGACAACATCGCCGTGGGCACCTCCCGCACCGGCTGCTGACCCCCGCCCGAGGGCTGCCGCCCCGGCGCCCTCGGGCCCCGGCGGGCCCCCGTGTACGCGGGGCCGTTCCGCCGTCAGGTGAGGGCGGGGATGACGTGGGCGCCGTACGCGTCCACCACCCCGCGGCGCGCGTCGTGCATCGCGTACACCGCGAACTGGTCGACCCCCAGGGCGCGCAGGCGTCGCAGCTTCGCCACATGTGCCTCCGGCGGGCCGATCAGGCAGAAGCGGTCCACGATGCCGTCCGGCACGAAGCCGGTGTCCGGGTTCCCCGAGCGCCCGTGGTGGCGGTAGTCGTAGCCGCGCCGCCGCGCGATGTAGGCCGTCAGCTCCTCCGGGACCAGCCCGGAGCGCGCCCCGTAGCGCGCCACCAGGTCCGCCACGTGGTTGCCCACCATGCCGCCGAACCACCGGCATTGCTCCCGCGCGTGCGCCAGGGCCGCGGGGGAGTCGTCCGCCGTCACGTACGCGGGAGCGGCCACGCAGACCGTGACGGCCGCCGGGTCGCGCCCGGCCTCCGCCGCCGCCGTCCGGACGGCCCGCACCATCCACTCGGTGAGGAAGACATCGGCGAGTTGGAGGATGAACCCGTCGGCCCGCTGTCCTGCCAGCGCCAGCGCCTTCGGCCCGTAGGCCGCCATCCACACCGGCAGTCGACCGTTCCTGACCCACGGCAGCCGCATGGCCGCGCCGCCCACCACCGCCTCGCGGCCCTCGGCGAGATCGCGGATGACGCCGATCGCCTCGCCGAGTCTGGCCAGCGAGTCCGGCCTGCGGCCGGCGACCCGCATCGCCGAATCGCCGCGCCCGATGCCGCACACCGTCCTGTTGCCGAACATCTCGTTCAGCGTGGCGAACGTGGAGGCCGTCACTTCCCAGGTCCTGGTGCCCGGGTTGGTCACCATGGGCCCCACCCGCAGCCGGTCCGTCCGCGCGAGGATCTGACTGTGGATCACGAACGGCTCCTGCCACAGCACCGCCGAGTCGAACGTCCAGCCATAACGGAACCCGGCGTCCTCGGCCCGCCGCATCAGCGCGACGACCTCCGCCGCGGGCGGATCGGTCTGGAGGACGAGTCCGAAGTCCATGCCGACACCCCTCACTTGAGCCGCTTCAGCCGACGTACTGGCAGGTGTCGCGCGGCAGGAAGACTCCGTGCCCGGCGTGCCCGGTGTACCGCCGTTCCTCGATGACGGTCCGGCCGCGCGAGAGGACGGTCACCACGCGGCCGGTGACCCGCTTGCCTTCGTAGGCCGAGTAGTCGACGTTCATGTGATGCGTCCGGGCCGACAGCGTCTGCTCCGCGGCCGGGTCGTAGACGACGATGTCCGCGTCCGCGCCCGGCGCGATGGTGCCCTTGCGCCCGTAGAGTCCGAACATCCTGGCCGGCGCGGCGCACGCGATGTCGATCCAGCGGCGCCGCGTGAGATGCCCGTCGACGACGGCCTGGTGCAGCAGGTCCATGCGGTTCTCAACGCCGGGAAGCCCGTTGGGGATACGGGAGAAGTCCCCGCGGCCCAGCTCCTTCTGCCCGCTGAAGCAGAACGGGCAGTGGTCCGTCGAGACCACCTGGAGGTCGTCCGTGCGCAGGCCCCGCCACAGCGCGGCCTGGTGCGCGGCGGGGCGGAGCGGCGTACTGCACACGTACTTGGCGCCCTCGAAGTCCGGCTCGGCCAGGTTGTCGGTGGACAGGAACAGGTACTGCGGACACGTCTCGCCGAACACCGGCAGCCCGGCGTCCCGGGCCGCCGCGAGTTCCGCGACCGCTTCCTGGGCCGACACGTGCACCACGTACAGCGGCGCGTCGCCCGCCACCCGCGCCAGCTGGATGGCCCGGTGCGTCGCCTCGGCCTCGAGCAGCACCTTCCGCACCTCGCCGTGATACCGCGGGTCCGTCCGCCCGGCCGCCACCGCCTGCTCCACCAGAACGTCGATGGCGATGCCGTTCTCCGCGTGCATCATGACCGTCCCGCCGTTCCCCGCGGCCCGTTGCATGGCCCGGAGAATCTGCCCGTCGTCGCTGTAGAAGACGCCGGGGTAGGCCATGAACAGCTTGAACGAGGTGATGCCTTCGTCGACAAGGAGATCCATCTCCTTCAGCGAACCGTCGTCGACGTCGGACAGGATCATGTGGAAGCCGTAGTCGATCGCGCACCGCCCCGCCGCCTTGGCGTGCCACGCGTCCAGTCCCTCCCGCAGCGACCGGCCCCGGGTCTGCACGGCGAAGTCCACCACGGTGGTGGTCCCGCCCCAGGCCGCGGCACGCGTCCCGGTCTCGAAGGTGTCGGAGGCGAAGGTGCCGCCGAACGGCATCTCCATGTGCGTGTGCACGTCCACCCCGCCGGGGATGACGTACTTGCCGGTGGCGTCGATGACCTGCCCGGCCGTCCACGTCTCGGCCGGCGTGCTGCCGCCGGCCGCCAGTGCGACGATCTTCTCGTCCTCGACGAGGACGTCGGCTTCGATCTCGTCGGCGGCGGTGACGACCAGCCCGCCCCGGATGACGACGCGCCCCATGCGCCCGCCCCCTTTCGTCCACGACTTCAGATCCCGGAGGGGGCGACCGTAGACCGCATCACACACCGTGGCAAGAGCGTAACCGTAAATGATCAGCGCGGCCGGCGCCCGGGTCCGGGGACTCCGGGCGCCGGTTCCGCGGAGCCGACCCGTCCGGCGCGTCGGACCGGCGATCAGGGGGTGGCGTGGCCGCTCTCGCGCCAGGTGGCCGGCTGGTAGGCGGTGGCCTCGTCGCCGCCCCGGCTTTCGCCCTCGCCCTCGCCCTCGGCCGAGGCACCGTTCAGCACGTCGAGAACGGCCTGATACGCCTCCTTCTTCTGGTAGTTGCCGTCGAACAGAAGCGGGGACTCGTCGGACCGCCAGGAGTACTTGTCGGTGACGCCCCAGACGGTCACGCCGGTGCAGCGGGAGACGGCCACGCACGCCTCGGTGACCGCTCGGTAGACGTTGGCCTGGGCGGCGCCGGAACCGCCGACGTCCAACTCGGTGATCTCGACGTCCACGCCGAGGTCCGCGAAGCGTTGCAGGTTGCTCCGGTAAGTGGAGAGGTCGGAGTTCGAGGCGAGGTGACTCTGGAACCCGACACAGTCGATCGGCACTCCGCGGGCGAGGAAGTCCTCGACCATCGCGTAGATGCCGTCGCTCTTGGCGTTGATGCCGTCCGTGCCGTAGTCGTTGTAGCAGAGCTTGGCGCTCGGGTCGGCGGCGTCGGCGGCGCGGAACGCCTCTTCGATCCAGCCGTCGCCGAGTTGCTGCTGGAGGTTGGACTGACGGCGGCTGCCGTCCCACTCGAACGCCTCGTTGACCACGTCCCAGGACGAGATCTGGCCCGCGAAGTGCCCCGCCACCCCGTCGATGTGGCTGAGCATGGCCTGGCGCAGGTCGTTCCCGCCCAGCCCGCCGACCCAGGAGGGCTGCTGGGAGTGCCAGACCAGGGTGTGGCCGCGCACCTCCATGCCCTGGCTCCGGGCGTGGCTGACGATCTCGTCGCCGCCGCTGAAGTTGAACTGACCGCGGCTGGGCTCGGTGGCGTCCCACTTCATGGCGTTCTCGGCCACCACGCTGTTGAACTCCCGGTTCAGGGTGGACGCGTAGTCCGCCTCGCCGAGGAACTGGGGCGCGATGGCGGCACCGTAGTATCGGCCGCTCTGCTCCGCTGCCGCGCCGAGGGTGTCCGCCGCGTGCGCGCTGCCCGCGAACGCGAGCATCCCGGTCGCCGCCAGTCCCGCGGACGTCAACGCGGCGACCGCTGTCCGGGCGCGGTGGCGTGCGGGGCGTTTCTCGGAAGTGCTGGTCATGGAAGCTCCTCTTTCTTTCGGTGGGGGAGAGGATCAGCGCCCGCGAGGTGGCGGCGCTGTGGTGGGGGGACGTCCCCGGGTCAGGGGGCGGTGAGGTCGAAACTCGCGACCCGGACACTGCCGCCGAGGGTCTGGGTGGCGTAGTGGAAGATCGCGAAGCGGTAGCCCATGAAGAACTGCCACTCGTGTCTGAGAGTGAAGCCGGGGCCGAGGGGGGTGAAGCTGGAGCCGTCGGTGCTGTAGGAGAAGTGGGCCTGCCGCCCGGCGCCGGGGCTGATGTCGGCCTGGGCGCGCAGCCAGATCCGGGTGCCGGAGACGTCGGCGGTGGCCCGTTCGGTGCCGGTGGAGACGGTGTTCCAGTCGCTATCCATGGCGATGCCGTCGACCATCGCCAACCGGGTGCTGCCGCCCTCACGGACCAGCCCGATACAGGCGGAGGAGTCGCGCAGCAGCGCGAGGCCGGCGCGGTCCCCGTCGGTCAGCGCGCTGTGGTCGATGTCGATGGTCGCGGTGGAGGTGGGGCCCTGGATGCGGCGGGTGAGGGTGTTCCGCGCGCTGTAGAGGTCGTCGGTGACGGTCGCGGTGGCGAGGGTCAGCCCGTCGTCGACGGAAAACCTGCTGGTGTCCGGGTTGTGGTTCCACTCCCAGTGCGGGGCCAGCGCCGTGCCGTCGAAGGTGTCGAGGCCGGTCATGGGCCTGGTCTCGCGCGGCGGCGCCGGTACGTCGGGCTCCGGGTAGGAGGCTCCCCAGGCGCCGCCCACGAGCTGGAGTTCGGGCCAGCCGTCGCCGGTCCAGCCGATCGGGGCCAGCGCGGGGACCCGGCCGCCGGGATAGGCGTCGATGAACGCCAGGTAGTACCAGTCGCCGCCGGGGGTGTCGACCAGCCCGCCCTGGTGCGGCACCCCGCCACCCTGGATCGGGCCGGGGAGGTCGAGCAGGAGTTCCCGCAGCTCGTAGGGGCCGAAGGGCGAGGTGGACTTGAGTATGTACTGGCCGTTGGCCGGCCGGGTGAGGAAGATGTAGTAATTGCCGTTGATCTTGTAGAACCTGGCACCCTCCAACGTGCCGATGCCGGGCGGGGTGCTGAACACCTGCTCGTCGCGCACCTCGCTCGTCAGATCGTCGGACAGCTGGGCGACGGAGATCTGGGTGTTGCCGTAGGCGACATACGGGGTGTCTCCGTCGAAGAGCAGCCCGGCGTCGTAGTAGGCGCGCGGGATGGTGGCGATCCTCTGCCAGGCCGCCTCGACATCGGTGGCGGTGTAGACATGGGTCCGGGAGAAGTCGGTCTGCCCGAGCCAGTAGAAACGGTTCTCACTCGCCCGGTGGTTGAGGGTGGAGGCCCAGATGCCGTCCACATAGGCCCGGCCGCCGTCCAGGTCGTACTTGGCGCCGAAGTCCAGCCGGGGCACCGAGTGTCCGGCGAACTCCCAGTCCACCAGGTTCCAGGAGCGCAGAATGGGCGCGCCCGGGGAGTAGTGCATGGTGGAGGCGGAGTAGTAGAAGGTGTCGCCGACGCGGATCACGTCGATGTCGGCGAAGTCCTGCCAGAGCACGGGGTTGGTGAAGTCCGCCAGCGGGCGGACGCCGGCGGCCGAGGCGTCGGCGGCCGAGGCGCCGGCTGTGGTCGGCGCCGCCGATGCCGGGGAGTCGCGGGAGGCCCAGGTGGGCAGGGCGGCGGCGAGGCCGAGGCCGGATGCCCCCGCGATGAGGCCGCGACGGCTGGGGTGGGGGGTGGGTGACATCGCTGGAGGTGTCCTTCCCGGGAGGTGACGGGCGTGGGGGCGGCCCGGGTCAGCCGAGTTCGGCTTCCCAGGCGGTGCCGTCGGAGGCGGCGTCGTCGGCCAGCCGGTCGCGGGCGGCGGTGTCGGCGTAGAGGCTCCAGCGCATCCAGTCCACGAAGGTGGCGCGAGTCTGCGGGTAGGTCACCCCATTGCCCCAGACGTACTCGTCGTGGCCCTGGCCGACATGTGTCAGGAATGCCTTCGGCGCGGCCAGTTCGGAGTACGCCTGGCGGGCCAGGGAGTACTGGCAGACCGGGTCCTGGTCGCCGTGGATGAACAGGGTGTTCGCGGCGACCTCGCCGGTCGGGTCGCCCATGTCCACGCAGGCGAACGGGACGGCGGCCCTGATCCTGCTGTCCGGCCAGGCGGTGAGCAGGCCGTGGGTGGTCATCCCGCCGAGGGAGTGGCCCGCGACGCCGACCCCGGCCGCCACGTCCAGGCGCCCGGCGAAGGGGTCGCCCGAGGCGTCGTTGAGCGCGAGGGTGCGCGTGATGACCTCGGAGACGTCCCGCGACTGGTTGCCGTTGTAGACGTCCTGAATGTTGCCCTCGGTGCCCTCCGCGGTGGTGGGGAAGACGGGTGCCGGCACGACGAACCCCGCCTCGGCCAGGGGCAGGATCTCCGAGAGGTAGACCTCCGGCGTGCCGTACAGGCCGTGGCTCCACTCGACGACGGGGAACGGGCCGTCGGCGACGGGGGCGTCGCGGATCGGGTCGCCGCCGGGCGAGCCCTGCGCGGGGTACCAGACGCGGGTGACCAACGTGCGGCCGCCGCGACTCCAGTTGAACTCGCGCAACCCCACGGCGAACGGCTCGGCCGGCGCGTCGGCCGCGGGCCGCACCCTGGCGGGGCGGTAGGGAGCTGTGGGGGTGGCGAGGGCGTTGCCCGTCAGAGCGGACGCGCCGATGGCGAGCGCCGAGCCGGCGCCGAGGGTGAGAAGCGTGCGCCTGGTGGGGGACATGAGCGGCTCCTGGTGTGGGGGGTGGGCCGTGACTCCCGGGGTGGCCGGCCGCCTGTCGGCGGGCCGACCACCCCGTCAACGCGGCTGTCAGCAAGTGGAGTTGGTCTGGGTGGCGAGGCCGAGGTGCCAGGGGAGCTGGGAGTAGTCGCCGCCGGCCGCGGGGTCCAGGCCCTGGTAGAGCAACTGGAGCTCGCAGGAGTCGATGGTCATGCGCTGGTCATAGCCGTTGCGGAGCAGTTCGCCGTGGCTGATGTCCCGGGTCCAGGCGCCCTGGGGAAAGCTGACGTTGTTGGCCCGGGCGAAGGGGTTGTCCTGGGTGTCGGCCAGGGGCTGCCACGGGCTGTCGAGGGTGTCGGCGGTGAAGGAGCGGTACCAGCGCCGGCCGTCGCTGCCGATCGCCTCCATGATCAGCAGGTAGGTGCCGGTGTCCTCGACGTAGTAGACCGCCTCGCCCTCGAAGAGGTTGTTGGGCGTGTCCTCCAGCACGATCTGGGTGTTGTCGAAGCCCTCGGGGAACTCGGCGACCGTGGTCTCCGCGCGGTAGAGGTGTCCGTTGTCGTCGGCGGAGAAGAGGTAGCACATGGTGTCGTCGCAGATGACCCAGTAGTCCAGCCAGTGGCCGTTGCCAATGTTCTCCCGGACGATGTCGGGCATCTCGTCCTGGTAGTTGCGGGGGGCCGACCAGCTGTGGGGGTCGCTCGGGTCGTCGGAGACCGAGTAGGAGGGCAGGCCGGTCTGGTAGACGAGGTGCCACTCGTCGCGTGGTTCGAAGTAGAACAGGTGCGGGGCGGCGGCGTAGCGGTTGCCGATGTTGGGGTTGGTGTCCAGGAAGGTGTGCGGGGCGTTGTTGGCCTGGGACCAGTCGGTGAAGCTGGTGTGGGCCAGGCTCCAGGCTCCGTCGGTGTTGGCGACGGTGAAGTAGACCTGCCACTCGCCGTTGTAGTGGACCACGGTGGGGTCCTTCACGGAGACCACGTCGTGGCCGGAGTCGGGCTTGACCGACACCACCGGGCCTGGCGAGGTCCATTGGAAGTTGCCGGGCAGGTCGGCGGCCGACGGCTGCCCGGCGGCGGGCTCCTCGACCGAGGCCGAGGCGGAAGACATGGCGGGCGTTGCGGTCAGGGCCATCGCCAGGCCGGCGAAGGCGGCGAGCGCCGCACGCAGCGGGCGGCGGCGGCCCCGGTGTCGTTGAACGGACATGAGAACTCCAAGGCTGGTGTATGGGGGAGCGGCCCCGGTGGCGCCGAGGCGCCACCGCGACCGGGACGCCTGCCCGCGGAAATTGACCTGCGGTCAGTGCTCGGTCCGAGTAGCGTCCGAGATCTCGAACGACGTTCATCAGTGCGAACAAAGAATAGGGAGGGTGCAAGAGCCCGTCAATGCGTCGGGCCCGATTACTCGAATACCAGGAGAACCGCACATTGATCAGAGGGAAAACGAATGGTGGCCGGGGGTGCGTGCTCCCAAACAGCGGGAAGCCCTCACATGAGTTGAGTGCTACATATCTCCACAGCGTAGATCGGAAAACTGCGAGAACGCACGCATTCCATCAGCCGGCCCGGCCCTTGAGCCGGCTCGGCCGCGCCGGAGCGCTCCGAAAAGTTCCGCGGGGAACGGCAGGTGGACCGCCCTGCGCAACTTCCGGTCACGCACAGGGGATTGACGAACTGCGAGGTAGGTGGTCAACCTGGCTCCTGTGCCCCCTGCAGAACCTTCCGGAAAAAGCGCGGAAGCTACCGGGGGTCGTCCCCCCTCTGTCCATGGAGCCGCAGTGAGCCCACGTCCCCCTCCACCGTCAGCCGACCCATCTCCGGAAGGGCAGTATTCGCCGCCGCCGAACTGACGCCGCCCGGCCAGGGTGCTGCCGACGGCCTGCGGAACCGCACGCACGAGAAATGCAGGGCGAGCCGCCATATGGCCCGGCACGAGTGCGCCCAACCTGGTGCAGGTGGATTGCCGCAGTCTTTTCACGCCGAACGGTCGCCGGTTATGCGGAGGGAATTCCCGCCAGGACTCACCGGCCGCCCTTATGCCGGTGCCGTGAGGCGCAGGCCGGACTCGTCGTGTCCGGTGACTTCCACCGGGAGAATGACGGGGTAGCCGTCGGCGCCCGCGGTACCGCAAGGCCCGCACCTTGCTCGAAGACCCCGAGCCGACGTGGGAAAGTCGGTCGCGGGCGGTGATCCGGCTCTGCAGACTGGGGCCCGTGGACCGTTTGGTGGAGATCGCGAACCGGCTGGCCGACATCGGCGGCATCGTCGGAGTGTGCCTGGGAGGCAGCCGGGCGAGGGGAACGCACGGTCCCGATTCCGACTATGACCTGGGGCTGTACTACCGGCCGCCGCTTGATACCGGTGCTCTGCGTCTGCTGGCAGCCGAGCTGACCGGCGGGCCGGTGGAGGTGACCGAGCCGGGCGGCTGGGGACCGTGGGTGGACGGCGGCGGCTGGCTGACCATCGACGGCCATCGCGTCGACTGGATCTACCGCGACCTGGACCGGGTGCACCGCGTCTGGCAGCAGTGCCAGGCCGGACACTTCGAGATCGGCGCCCAGCCCGGCCACCCCCTGGGGGTGTACTCCCACGCCTATGCCGGTGAGGTGGCGCTCGGACGTGTCCTCGCCGATCCCGGCGGCGAGCTGGGCACGCTCCAGGAGCAGACGCGCCGCTATCCGGAGCCGTTGCGCCGAGCGCTCATCGGCAATGCGCGATGGGAGGCGCCGTTCATCCTGGCCGGCGCCCGCAAGGGGGCAGCCGGCGGGGACACGTTCTATGTCGCCGGTTGTCTTTTCCGCGCCGTCGGACTTCTCATGCACGCCCTCCACGCTCACGCCGGACGCTGGGTGCTCAACGAGAAGGGCGCGGTGCGGGCCGCCGGACAACTCGCTGCCGGCCCCGTGCACTTCGCCGAACGGGCTCATGCGTTGTTCTCCGCGCTCGGCACCACCCCGGCGGCGCTCACCGCGGCGCTCGACGAGGCCGACAGGCTCACCGCCGAGGTATGCCACCAGCTCGCCCGGTGAGGGCCGGCCAGTGCCTCGGCCAGGGGCCGGGGCGCCGATCGGCCGTCAGCCCTGGCCTGTTGGCCATGGGTGGGAACGAAATCTGCTTCCCGGCCTGAGAGATGCCGTGAGGCCCTGCCCGGCCGGGCCCTCCGCCGGTGTACTCCCCGGGGAGTAACGCCCCGCCCGCTCCGCCGCCCGCAGTAACGCCGAGTTCGCTCCGGCGGCCGACGAATCCGCCGTTCCGTCACGGGAGCCTGGGACCACGATTCACGGAAGACGCCAAAGGAGCCCCGCATGGGAGCCGCAACCGTCGAGACCGGGCCGAGCCGCACGTCGCCCCCGCCCGAACGCCCATCCGCGTCCCCGCCCGGCCGGCGCCGGGCCATACTGTGGGGCATCGTCGCGCTCTGGGTCGGCCTGCTCGCCATCGCAGCGCCCCTCGGCGGCAAGGTGGGGGACGTCGAGAGCAACGAGACCATCGACTACCTGCCGGAAAGCGCCGACTCCACCCAGGTCGTGGAGCTACAGGAACGCCTGCCCGGCGGCGAGACCACCGAACTGATCCTCGTGTACGAGCGCGACGGCGGCCTCACCGACGCCGACCGCGAGGCGGCCCGTGCCCAGGTCGACGGCATCGCCGCCCGCTACGAGATCGCCGGTGACACCACGCCGCAAGGCATACCCTCCGCCGACGGCACCACCGAGATGTACCCGGTCACGATCACCGGTATCGCCGATCCCGAGGAACGCGTCGAAGCCGTCCGCGACGTTCGCGAGGATGTCGACGAAGGGCTCCCGGACGGCCTGACCGTGATGGTCGGCGGCTCCGGCGGACTGGCCCTCGACAACGACGAGGTATTCGCCTCGGTGGACGGCACCCTGATGATGACCACCGCCGCCATCGTCGCCGTCCTCCTGATCCTCACCTACCGCAGCCCCATGCTGTGGCTGCTCCCCCTCCTCTGCGTGGGCGTCGCCGTCATGGCCTCCAGGGCGCTGGTCTACGGCCTGGTGGAGATGTTCGACGTCACCGTCAACGGCATGAACCTCGCGGTCATGAGCGTGTTGGTCTTCGGCGCCGGAACGGACTACGCACTGCTGCTCGTCGCCCGCTACCGCGAGGAACTGCGCCGCCACGAACGCCCCTACGACGCGATGGTCCGCGCCGTCCGCGGCTGCGGTCCGGCGCTGCTGGCCTCCGCCGCAACCGTCTCCGCCGGTCTCCTCTGCCTCATGGCCGCCGACCTCAACAGCACCGCCGGACTCGGCCCGGTCGGCGTCGCGGGCATCGTCTGCTCGCTGCTGGTGATGCTGACCCTGCTGCCGACTCTGCTGGTCATGTGCGGACGGCGCGTGTTCTGGCCCTTCGTCCCCGCCCACGGCAGCGAGGGCACCGACGCCAAACGGGGCTACTTCGCCCGCGTCGGCGGCTCGATCACCCGCCGCCCCGTCGCCATCCTCGCCGGCGGCCTCGCGCTGATGGGCGCGCTGGCGCTGGGCAACTTCAACATGCCCGGCCCTCTCAGCAGCGAGGACTCCTTCGTCGACACCCCCGAGTCCATCGCCGCCATGGAACAACTGGGCGAGGCGTATCCGGAGCAGAGCGCCCAGCCCATCGCGGTCATGGCGCACAGCGACCAGGCCGACGCCGTCCTCGACGTCGCCCGGGCCACCGAGGGCGTCGCCGACGTCCAGACAGGCCGCAGCGGCGACGGCTGGACCGAGATCAGTGTCTACGCCACCGATCCGCCCGAGTCCGACGGCGAGAAGAGCACCATCGAGACGCTGCGCGAGGACCTGGCCGCCGTCGATGGCGCCGAAGCGGTGGTCGGCGGTTCCACGGCCGAGCAGTTGGACCTCGCCAGCACCAATGCCGACGACCGGACGCTCGTCATCCCCCTCGTGCTCGGCGCCGTGCTGCTGATCCTCATCGCCCTGCTGCGCAGCGTCACCGCCCCGGTGATCCTGCTCGCCGCCGTCGTCGCCTCCTGGGGCGCGGCCATGGGCCTGGGCGGCCTGCTGTTCTCCTCCGTCTTCGGCTTCGAGGGCGTCGACCAGTCGATGGCGGTGATCACGTTCGTCTTCGGAGTAGCCCTCGGCGTGGACTACGGCATCTTCCTGATGCACCGGATGCGCGAGGAGAATCTGAACGGTCTGGAGACGCGTCAGGCGGCGCTCACCGCGCTGCGCACCACGGGGGGCGTGATCGCCTCCGCCGGGATCGTGCTCGCGGCCACCTTCGCGGTGCTGATGTCGATGCCCATGGTGATGATGATCGAGATCGGCTTCATCGTCGCGATCGGCGTGCTGCTCGACACCTTCCTGGTGCGTACCTACATCGTCACCGCCGCGAGCTGGCTGCTGGGCCGCCGCGTGTGGTCGCCCGGGCCCCTTTCCCGCACGTCCGCTTCCCCCGAGTCCGGTTCTCCGGAGCCCATTTCCCACAAGTCCGGTGCCGGTGCCGGATGATGGCCGCATGGTGAGGGCTCTCAAGCTGCCGCGGTACACGGGCGCCCGTGTACCGCGGCACGACATACTCGTCGCGGTCCTCGTCAGCGCGTTCTGCGCGCTGACGGCTGTCGTCGCCGAGCCGGACGGCAAGGCGCTCGACCTCACCGGCTGGCTGATCCTCGCGGGCGCGATGCTGCCGCTGCCCTGGTTCCGCCGCAGTCCGCTGGCGGTCCTCTTCGCGCACGCGTGCGTCGTGCAGCCGTATCACGCGCTCGACTACCCGCACCTCGCGCCGCTGCTGGCCGGTGGACTCGCCCTGTACTCGGTGGCCGTGTCCGGAACGCTGCGCCGCAGCCTGGTGCTGGCCACCGGGGTCCCCGTCCTCATCGCCGTCGTCTGGATGAACACCGACACCGACACCGGCGTGGACATGCTGCGGGTCTCCGGCTGGTTCCTGGTGCCCATCGTGCTCGGCGAGGCCGTGCGCTGGCACGGCCAGTACATCGCCGCCATCCGCGAGCGCGCCGAGCGCGCCGAACGCACCCGCGAGGAGGAGGCCGCCCGCCGCGTCGCAGAGGAACGTCTGCGCATCGCCCGCGACCTGCACGATCTGCTCGCCCACAGCATCACCCTCATCGGTGTGCAGACTTCCGTCGCCTCCCACGTCCTGATCGCCGACCCCGAACGCCTCGACCGCACCGCGCTCGCCGATTCCCTCGACAGCATCGCCGAGACCTGCCGCGACGCCCGCGTCGAGCTGCGGACGACGCTGCAAGTGCTGCGCGGCGACGAGCCCGACCGCGGCGGTCACGACCCGCTGCCCGGCCTCGGCGGCATCCCCGGTCTCGTCCGCGTCGCCAAGGCGGCCGGTGCCGAGGTGAAGCTGACCCTGGACGCCGAGGGCCCGGTCCCGCCGGTCACCGGCGCGGCGGCGTATCGCATCGTGCAGGAGGCGCTGACCAACGCCGTCCGCCACGCCGGGCCCGGCGTCTCCATCGACGTGTCGATAGTGCGTCGGGGCGCCGCGCTCCGCCTCGGGGTCGTCGACGACGGCCCGGCGGGCGGCGTCCGGGCGGAGGCCGCCCGGGACGCCGAGCCCGGCTTCGGCATCACCGGCATGCGGGAACGCGCCCGCAGCATCGGTGGCACCCTCGCCGCCGCCCCGCGCGCGGACGCCCCCGGCTTCGCCGTCACCGCCCAACTCCCCGCCATCGCCGTGATCGAGGAGCTCGGGCAGCAGGCATGACCGGTCTCGCCATGCGCGTCGGACAACGGCGCACCGCGGCCCCGTGCCCTCGGCGGACCTAGACCTCTGCCCCCAGCAACTCCCGGAAGGCCTCGGTCCCTTCCGGGGTCACCTGCACCGCGCGCCCGGAGCCGACTCGCCGCACCCACCGCCGTTCCAGTGCCGTGGCGCACAGGGCCGCGCCCAGCGCTCCGGCGAGGTGGGGGCGACGCTCCGTCCAGTCCAGGCAGCTCCGCACCAGGGGCCGCCGGACGCCCGGCCGTTGCTCGTGGCCCAGGGCGCCGGTCAGCCACGCCCGGCCTGCCGGGGTGACGGCGAGCCCGGATTCGTCGGCGACCAGACCCCGGGCGATCATGGCGTCTGCCAGGGCCACGCCCAGTCGCCCCGCCAGGTGGTCGTAGCAGGTGCGGGCCCGGGCTTCGGCGCCGAGCCGTACTGATGCGCGCAAAGTCCGCGGGCGCGGGGTGTCCGGGGCGTACGAGGTGAGGGCTTCGACCAGGGCGGCCGCCTCGGGTCCTGCCAGCCGGACGTAGCGGTGCCGGCCCTGGCGTTCCTCGGCCAGCACACCGCCCGCGACGAGTCGGGAAAGCTGCTCGCTGGCGGTGGAGGGCCGCACTCCCGCGTGCCGGGCCAGCTCTCCCGCGGTCCAGGCGCGCCCGTCGAGCAGGGCCTGGCAGAAGGCGGCCCTGGTGCGGTCGGCGAACAGGCCGGCGGTCTCGGCGAGCGTGGGCATGGGGTCATGATGCCGCAGGGATGGTTCGGGCGGCGCCGAACCGTTCCGGGCCTAGCGTCAGGGCCATGACGCACACGACGCATGAGTTCGGCCGTCCCGCGGACGTGCGGGCGGCGCTCGCCGACCCGGCGCTCGTCCCCGAACTGCCGGCCGCGGACGGCGGCCGGGCCGGGGCGAGTGTCGCGTGGCTGCGTGCCACCGTGGCCCGGTTCAGCTCCGGTGAGCCGCATCGGCGGCGGCGGGCCCTGGTGGCGGCCGAACTGGCCCGTCTTGACCCCGCCGCGCTGCGGCGGACGGCGGCGTCGGGGCCCGAGGGGGAAGTCCGGGTGCGGGTGGTGTGTGCGCTCGCCGAGGCCCTGGGGATGCCGGAGCCGGCGGCGGTTGCGGAGGCGGTGACCGTGGTGGCCGGGGCCTACTTCGGGGGCGTGGACCCGGCCGCCGACGAGGCGGTGGCCCGGCTGGTGGCGCAACTGGCGCCCGGTCGGGCGGATGAAGCCGGTCTTGAGGCCGCCGCCAACCGCATCGGATTGCTGGTGCAGGCGTGCGCGGCGACGGCCGCGCTGGTGGCGGCCGCGGCCGGCGGTGACGCGCCGCTGGCCCGGGTGCTCCGGGACGCTCCGCCGGTGCGGACCATGCGCCGGGTCGCCGCGCGTGCCACCCGGGTCGCCGGCCGGGAGATCGCCGAGGGCGATGTGGTGCTCCTGGACCTGGTGGCCGCCCAGCGCGCGCACCCCGTGCCCCTCACGTTCGGCGCGCCGCCCCGGGTCTGTCCCGGCCGCGCCCACGCCCTCGCCCTGGCCGACGGCCTGCTCGGACGTCCGCTGACCGCCTTCGCCCGGCTGCACCACCAGGCCGCCCCCCTGCTGCTGCCCAACGCCTGGGACCACGCCTCCGCCGCCGCGCTGGCGGCGCAGGGCTTCCGGGCCATCGGCACCACGAGCCTGGGCGTGGCCGCGGCCGCCGGGCTGCCGGACGGGGCAGCCGCCACCGCCGACGCGACCCTGGCGCTGGCCCGCCGGCTCGGGCAGGGCTCCTTCCTGTTCACCGTCGACGCCGAAGGCGGCTTCAGCGACGACCCGGAGGAAGTGGCCGAGCTGGCTCGGAGGCTGCATGACGCGGGCGCCGCGGGGATCAACCTCGAAGACGGCCGCCCGGACGGCACCCTGGCCGCCGTGGAGCTGCACGCCGCGAAGATCGCCGCCGTCAAAACCGCGGTGCCCGGACTGTTCGTGAACGCCCGCACGGACACCCACTGGCTCGGATGCCAAAGGGAGGAGACCGCGGCCCGCCTCGCGGTCTACGAACAGGCAGGCGCGGACGGGGTGTTCGTGCCCGGGCTGGCGGAGCCGGGCGGGATCGCCGCCCTGACGGCGAGCCTCGTCGTGCCGCTGAACGTCCTGTACACACCGACCGGCCCCACCCTCGCCGAGCTGGCCGCGCTGGGCGTGCGCCGGGTCAGCCTCGGCTCGCTGCTCTACCGCAGGGCCCTGGCGGCGGCCGTGACCACCGCGACCGCCGTCCGCGACGGCCGGCCGACGGACCTCGCGAGCCTTTCCTACGCGGAGGTTCAGGCGCTGGGAACGCCGTGAGGGGACGGACGCCGCCGCACATCCCGGGGCTCGCGGCCGGGCTCGTCGGGCCCGGGATATCGTCTGCCGATATCGGAGGCCGTAAGATGGGCCGCCGTACCGCCGAGGAGTGACCTCATGCCCAAGTCATCGCCCGCGCCCGGTCCTCCCGAGGCGTTGCGCCGACGGCTCGGCACGTTCGACGCGGTGGTGATCGGTCTGGGATCGATGATCGGCGCGGGGATCTTCGCCGCCCTCGCGCCGGCCGCGCACGCGGCCGGCTCCGGGCTGCTGCCGGGCCTGGCCCTGGCCGCCGTGGTCGCCTACTGCAACGCGACCTCCTCCGCCCGGCTGGCCGCGCGGTACCCGGCCTCCGGCGGTACCTACGTGTACGGCCGGGAGCGGCTGGGCGACTTCTGGGGCTACCTGGCGGGCTGGGCGTTCATCGTCGGCAAGACCGCGTCCTGCGCGGCCATGGCCCTCACGGTCGGTTCGTACGTGTGGCCCGGCCAGTCCCACGCGGTCGCGGTCGGGGCAGTGGTGGCGCTGACCGCCCTCGACTACGCCGGCGTACGGAAGGCCGCCTGGCTCACCCGCGTGATCGTCGCCGTCGTCCTGGCGGTGCTGGCCGCCGTGGTGGCCGCCACCCTGACCTCAGGACACGCGCGGGCCGGACGGCTGGACCTCGGTGCGGATGCCACGTTCGGCGGGGTGCTCGAAGCCGCGGGCCTGCTGTTCTTCGCCTTCGCCGGGTACGCGCGCATCGCCACGCTGGGGGAGGAGGTGCGCGATCCGGCCCGGACGATCCCCCGGGCCATCCCCACGGCGCTGGGCATCACGCTGGTCGTGTACGCGGCAGTCGCGGTCTCGGCGCTGGCCGTGCTCGGCAGCGGCGGCCTGGGCGAGGCGGACGCCCCGCTGGCGGACGCGGTCCGGGCCGCCGGGCTGCCCGGCCTGGCGCCCGTGGTACGGGTCGGCGCCGCGGTGGCCGCGCTCGGCTCGCTGCTCGCGCTGATCCTCGGCGTTTCGCGCACCACCCTGGCGATGGCCAGGGACCGGCACCTGCCGCACGTCCTGGCCGCGGTGCACCCGCGGTTCGGGGTGCCGCACCGGGCCGAGCTGGCGGTCGGCGCCGTGGTGGCGGTGGTCGCGGCGACGGCGGACGTGCGCGGAGCGATCGGCTTTTCCTCCTTCGGGGTGCTGGCCTACTACGCCATCGCGAACGCCGCCGCGTGGACGCTCACTTCGGCCGAAGGGCGCCCGCCGCGCCCGGTTCCCGTCGTGGGCCTGGCGGGCTGCGTCGTCCTGGCTTTCGCGCTGCCCATGTCCTCGGTGCTTTCCGGCGCGGCGGTGCTGGCCGCCGGTGCCGCCGTCCACGGGGCGCGGCGCGCCCGGGCGGCGTCGCGCCGGTGACGGCGGCCGGGCCCCCGGCCGCCTCAGGCGGCGCCGTCGCCGCCGAGAACCTCGCGGGCCAGCTCCGCCAGGGCCCTGCGGTCCTCCGCGAGGGCCCGCTTCCCGGCCGCGGTGGCCCGGTACACCCGGCGGGTGCGTCCCCCGACCACCCGCTGCTCGGAGATCAGCAGCCCGTCGGTCTCCAGCCGGTGCAGCGTCGGGTACAAGGTGCCGGGACTGATCCGGTAACCGTGCCGCGCCAGTTCCTCGGTCATCCACGCGCCGTGGATCTCCTCCTCGGCCGCGTGGTGCAGGATGTGCAGCCGCACCGCGCCCCGCTGGAACTCCCGCACGCCGACCCACCTCCCCGCCCACCGGGCAGTGACGCAACCGATATCGGGTACCGAGTTTACGCCTCGGTCCCGCTCTTCGGCCCCGGCCCGACCACCGCACCCCGCCCCCCCCGAAGGAGGCGCCCGAGATGCCCCGCACCGGCGAACCCGGTATACGTCCACGGCCGGCCAGGAAACAGGTGGCCGCGTTCCTCACCGACCCGGCCGGCAAAGCCGCCCTGCTGCTCATCGCGGCCGCGGCCCTGGTCATCACCCTGACCGTCGTCGAGGCGCGGCCCATCCTCCGCGTGGACCGGGCCGTGGCGGACCATCTGCACACGGCGGCCCTGGAGAACCCGGACCTCACCCACGCCAGCCGGATCGTCACCGACTGGATCGTCGACCCGTGGACCATGCGCCTGCTGATCGTCGCCGCGGTGGTGTGGCTGTGGCACACGCGGCAGCGGCTCGTCGCCCTCTGGACGGCCTGCACGTCCGCCGCGGAGTGGGCCGTCCGCGGGGTGCTGCGCGGGATCATCGGACGTGAACGCCCCGAGTGGGAACGTCCCGTCGACTCCGCCCAGTTCGCCTCGTTGCCCTCCGGCCATGCCATGACCGCGGCCGCCACCTGCGTGCTGCTGCTGTGGCTCGCGCGACGGGCCGGCGCACCCGCCGGCCTGGTGCGTGCCGGTGTGGCGGTGGCCGTTCTCGCCGTTGCCGCCGCCTGTTTCACCCGGGTGTTCCTCGGCGTGCACTGGCTCACCGACACCCTGGCCGGCGCCCTGCTCGGCGCCGCGTTCGCCGCGTTCGCCATCGCCGCCTGGCACGCCCGCGGCCCGCACGGCCGCACCAGCGCCGGAACGGGCGCCCGCGCCGGGGCGGCGCCGCGCCGGATGCCGTGAACGTCCCCCTGGGAGCCGTTCGTTCGAGTGCGGCCGATGCCGGCCGATGCCGGGGGATGCCCGGTGGAAGCGGCCCTGCCGGTTCGGCCTCACCGCCCAGGGATCTACCTTGACGTGAAGGGAGATTGTGAACGGCCTGCTGAGCCGTGGCGCCGCGCGGGCCGTCCTGGACAGGCCCGGATCAGTCCGTGGCGCGCAGTCGCCTGCGCAGGGTGGCGGCGAAGTCCTCGGCCATCTCCAGGCGGGCGCGCAGGGTCTCGCAGCGGGCCTCGGAGATCTTGCGGTAGGCGTCCAGACGTTCGCGCAGCCGTTCCTTCTCCTCCCCGGCCGGGGGATCGTCGGTCGCGGCGATGCGGTCGGTGATCTCCAGCAGGTCGCGCATCTCCTCAAGGGAGAAACCGAGCGGCTTCATCCGGCGGATCACCATGAGCCGCTCGACGTCGGTCCCGGTGTAGAGGCGGAAGCCGCCCTTGCTGCGGGCGGAGGGGATGACCAGGCCGACCTCCTCGTAGTGGCGGATCGTGCGCAGGGACAGTCCGGTCCGCTCGGCCACCTCGCCGATCTGCATGTGCCGTTCGGTCATCGCCGCGCCGCTCCTTCTCAACCGTTGCCTTCGCCGCCGCACCCCGCCCGGGCCCGCAGGTGAGCACTTCTTCACCACCGCGCCGCACCCTGCCGTCACGTCAGGGTAGAGTCTGGGCGTGTCCGCCCCGGCTGTGCAGCCGGAGCGGCCGGGTCCGTGCCATGACGCGGGCCGGGCTCCCGGGCAATGATGCCCGAACGGCGCTCCGCCACGGGCGCCGGACCACTTCGGCAGGACCCGGGCTCCACCCCCGCTCGCGCGTGGCGCCCGGCCTTAACGGCGCACGCCCCCGGGGCGCGCCCGAAACAGAAACGGTTGCATGTCCCCAGCGCTGTCCGCGGCCGGAAGGCTGCGTCTGTCCCGTCTGTCCCGCCCGTCCCGTCCCGACTTCCTCGCCTCCGGCAAGGTCCTGCGCACCGAGGTGCTGGCCGGTCTCGTCGTCGCCCTGGCGCTGATTCCCGAGGCGATCTCGTTCTCGATCATCGCCGGTGTCGACCCGAGCGTCGGGCTGTTCGCCTCGTTCACGATGGCCGTGGTGATCTCCTTCGTCGGCGGCCGCAAGGCGATGATCTCCGCCGCGACCGGCGCCATCGCCCTGGTCATCGCGCCGCTGAACCACGACCACGGCCTGAGCTATCTCATCGCCGCCGTCATCCTGGGCGGCATCTTCCAGATCGTCCTGGGCGCGCTGGGCGTGGCCAAGCTGATGCGGTTCGTCCCGCGCAGCGTGATGGTCGGCTTCGTCAACGCCCTGGCGATCCTGATCTTCATGGCGCAGGTGCCGGAGATGACGGATGTGCCCTGGGCCGTCTATCCGCTCATCGCCGGCGGCCTGGCGCTGATGGTGCTCTTCCCCAAGGTCAGCAAGGTGGTCCCGGCGCCCCTGGTGTCCATCGTGATCCTGACCGTGATCACCGTGGCCGCCGGGATCGCGGTGCCCACGGTGGGCGACAAGGGCGAACTGCCCTCGGCCCTGCCGGCTCCCGGCCTGCCGGACATTCCCTTCACCTTCGACACCCTCACGACCATCGCCCCCTACGCCTTCGCGTTCGCGCTGGTCGGCCTGATGGAGTCGCTGATGACCGCCAAGCTTGTGGACGACATCACCGACACCCACTCCGGCAAGACCCGCGAATCCATCGGGCAGGGCCTCGCCAACATCGTCACCGGCTTCTTCGGCGGCATGGGCGGCTGCGCGATGATCGGCCAGACCATGATCAACGTGAAGACCTCCGGCGCCCGCACCCGCCTGTCCACCTTCCTCGCGGGCGTCTTCCTCATGGTCCTGTGCATCGCCTTCGGCCCCGTCGTCTCCGACATTCCGATGGCCGCCCTGGTCGCCGTCATGGTCCTGGTGTCCGTCGCCACCTTCGACTGGCACTCCGTCCGGCCCGGAACGCTGCGGCGGATGCCGGTCGGCGAGACCCTGGTGATGGCCGTCACCGTCGCCTGCGTCGTCGCCACCCACAATTTGGCCATCGGGGTCGTCGTCGGATCGATCACCGCCATGGTGATCTTCGCCCGCAGCGTCGCGCACCTCGCGGAGGTGACCGGCGTCGTGGACCCCGACCGCCGGCAGGCGGTCTACGCGGTCACCGGCGAACTGTTCTTCGCCTCGTCCAACGACCTCGTCTCCCAGTTCGACTACGCCGAGGACCCGGACGACATCGTCATCGACCTCACCGACGCGCACATCTGGGACGCCTCCACCGTCGCGGCCCTGGACGCCATCGAGAACAAATACGCCACCCGCGGCAAGAAAGTCACCATCATCGGGCTCAACGCGCCCAGTGCCGCCATGCACGAAAGACTCGCGGGACAGCTCACCGCCGACCACTGAACCCGGCCCTCCCGCTGCCGATCACATGAACGAACTGGTTCGTTTGCCAAGGGTGCCGGGCACGGCTACTGTGGCTGAAGCGAACGAACCAGTTCGTTTGTATGGAAGGAAGAGCGTCGTGAGCACTCCCCTTACCGTCGAGCCGGGTACGCGTCCGGCTCCGGTGTTCCTGGCCGGTCCGGCCAAGCGGCTGCTGATCGGCGGCGACTGGGAACCGGCGGCCGACGGCCGCACGTTCGAGACGCTCGACCCCGCGACGGGGCAGGTGCTCGCCCGGGCGGCCGAGGCCGGTGAACGGGACGTCGACCTGGCGGTGGCAGCTGCCCGGCGGGCCTTCGAGGACCCCTCCTGGGCGGACCTCACACCGTACCGGCGCAGCCGCGTCCTGCTCCAGATCGCCGACGTGGTCGAGGAGCACGCCGAGGAACTGGCCGTGCTGGACTCGCTCGACATGGGCGGTCCGCTGTGGATGACCCGCTGGCTGGTCGACCACTCGGTCGAGGTCTTCCGGCACTACGCGGGCTGGCCGACGAAGATCTACGGCACGACCGCGCCCGCGGACCCCGGCGCGTTCCACTTCACCCTGCGCCAGCCCCTCGGCGTCGTCGCCGCGATCACCGCGTGGAACGGCCCGGTGCTGCAACTGGCCTGGAAACTGGGGCCGGCGCTGGCCACCGGCAATACCGTGGTCGCCAAGCCCGCCGCCTGGTCGCCGCTGTCCGCGCTGCGGATCGGCGAGCTGCTGAGCGCGACCGACCTGCCGCCCGGGGTGGTCAACATCCTCACCGGCGGCGCCACCACCGGCGAGGCCCTTACCCGCCACCCGGGCGTGGACAAGATCTCCTTCACCGGCTCGCTCGCCGTGGGCAAGCGCATCCTGGAGGTCTCCAGCCGCGATCTGAAGCGCGTGACCCTGGAACTGGGCGGGAAGTCCCCGACGATCGTGTTCGACGACGCCGATCTGGAGGCCGCGGCCAAGGGAGCGGTCGCCGGGTTCGCCCAGGGCAGCGGTGAGGGCTGCGTCGCCGGCACCCGCATCTTCGTCCAGGAATCGGTACACGAGCGGTTTCGCGCGCTGCTGTTGAGGGAGATGCGGGCATACGCCCTGGGCGATCCTTTCCACCCCGACACCAGGATGGGGCCGCTGGCCTCGGCGCAGCACTTCGAGCGGGTCGCCTCCTACCTCGACCTCGCCCGCGAGGAGGGCGGCACCCTCGTCACCGCGGGCGACGCCCGGGACCTCTACATGCCGCCGACCCTCATCGAGAACGTCGGCGCGGACGCCCGTGTGGTGCGGGAGGAGATCTTCGGCCCGGTCGCGGCCCTGCTGACGTTCACCGACACCGACGACGCCATCCGGCAGGGCAACGACACCGTCTACGGGCTGGCCGGCTCGGTGTGGACCACCGACCTGGAGCGTGCGCACCGCGTGGCACGCGGCCTGCGGGCCGGCACGGTGTGGGTCAACACCTACGCCGAGATGAGCGCGGGCACCGTCCCGTTCGGCGGCTTCAAGCAGTCGGGGATCGGCCGCGAGCACGGCACCGAGGTGCTGGACGCCTACACCGAGACCAAGACCGTGATGATCCGCCTCTGACCAGCCCCGCCTCTGACCAGCCCAGCCCAGCCCCGCCCCGCGCACGCGCCGGCGCCCGGGGAAGGGTCCCGGCGCCCGGTGGAGCGGACGCGGTGCGCCACCGGGCGGCGGGTGTCACATGCCGTCCCCGACCATGGCCTCGACGATGTGCACGTGGCGGTCCGCGCTGGTCTGCGAGAACTCGTTCTCGTAGTTCAGGCCGTAGGGCCAGAAGTGGCCGCCGCCGGTGGAGATGGTGGCGGACGCGCCGTCGTACTGCTTGACCAGGGCCGTGGCCCCGGCCCCCCGCCACGTGCCGCCGCTGGACAGCGACGACCAGCCCGCGCTCTGCCCCACACCCAGGGTGTGGGATATCTCGTGCAGGGCGGTGCGCTCGGTCATGTAGCCGCGACCGCCGAACCGGATCGTTCCGTTGAGGTGTCCGTCTGCGGTCGGCACGCTCGGGTCGTAGTGCACGGTGATGGTCTTGCCCAGGCCGCTCAGCCCGTTGTACCGGGCCACCGCCGCGTTCATGGCGTCCGTGATGAGGGCGTACGCCTCCCGCTGGTCCTGGGTCGGGTTGTCCGCCCTGACCAGCGTCCAGGAAATGCTCGCCGCGGCGACCTGCGCCCGCGGTGCCTGATCGGCCTGGGGGGTGGCGGCTTGGGCCGCCGCCCCCTGAACCACGAGCGCACCCACCGCGAACGCTGCCACGGCCAGGCGCTTGCCACGACCTGCGGTCATGTCGGTCCTCCCTTTGATTCTTTGATACCCGGGGCCCTCGGCGCCGGGTGCCGCGATACGCCGCTGTTGTCGCGATCATGACAGCATCATGTTCGTTCCTGTGCGCCTCACACCTGAGTCGAACTCGCGGTGCCTGTCAACCCTGTTCGTCGCGATGCGGCGGACGCTCGGCGCGCGGCGTCAGGTCTGAAGGTGTCAGCTCCCGCGCGATAATCGACAGAAAGCATCGAGATCGAACGGGTGGTCACTCGTGCGCGCCCGCGGCCGGTGAGCGGCCGTTATCGAGTTGTTACTCAACCTCCGGGCGGGGTCGGCGACTCAAAGACTGGTGACGGGCCGGCAAGCAAGGCAGGAGAGCGGATGCGCAGTTACGGAGAGTTCGAGGAGTACGCGCTCGCCCGTCAGCGCTGGCTCTACCACACCGCCGTACTGCTCTGCGGTGATCCGCACCGCGCGCCGGACCTCGTCCAGACGACCCTGGTCAAGCTGTTGCGGCACTGGTCAAAGGCGGCGCGGGCGGACAGCGTCGACGCCTACGCCCGCACCGTCCTGACCCGCACGTTCCTCGCGGAGCAGCGGCGCGGCCTGCTCAGCAGGCGGGCCCATGCGGTCGAGGACCCCGCGCCTGCCGCCGACGATCCGGAGCTGCGGCTGACGCTGCTCGCCGCGCTGGCCGAACTGCCGCCCAAGGCCCGGGCCATGGTCATCCTGCGCTACTGGGAGGACCTCAGCGTGGCCGAGGTGGCGAGCCTCATGCGGTGCAGTGAGAGCACGGTCAAGAGCCAGTGCTCGCGTTCTCTGGCCCGGCTGCGCACACGGCTTCAGGACGCCGAGCTGCTCACGGGTCAGGGGAGCTGAGCGCCTTGCCACGGGAGACAGGGACGAGGGGGAGCGGCATGAGGGAACTGCCTCGGGACGAGTCACTGGTCAGGGGGGCCATGGTGCGCGCGGTGGACGGCCTCGCGCCGCCGGCCGGCCTGGTGCACGGTGCGATCGAGCTGGCGCGACGCCGGCGGAAGCGGGTGCGGGCCGCGGGTCTTGGCGCCGGGCTGTGCGTGGCGGCCGCGGCGGCGACCGCGGTACTCGCGCTGACCGCGGGACCCGGCGGCGCGGCCGGGCCCCCCGCCACGCCGCCCGCCCCTTCCGCCGCTCCCTCGGCCTCCCGCACGCCCGATTCGGCCGACTTCGCGTCCCGGTGGGACGACGACCACCGAGCACAGATCGCCGCCACTCTCCGGGAGCTGCTCGCCCCGGCCGTCGAGGACGTGACGCCCGTCGAGGGGGCGGACTTCCACGGCGAGGGCCAGGGCGGCGAGGTGTTCCCCATCACCTTCTCGGTGCGTCCGGCGGGTGACGGCCCGGAAGCGAGCCCCTGCGAGCGGGTGGACAGCAACCTCGGTGCCTGTGCGAGCCACATGCTGGCGGACGGCACGCCCGTCGCCATCTACACCGGCCAGAGCGATGGCCTGTCCCGGATCGCCGCGCTGCTCCGGTTCGGCGGCGAGGAGCTGTTCGTGGACGTCCGGCCCGACACCGCCTCCCGGACGTCCGTACCGGTGACGACCGCGCACCTGCTGGACGTCGTCGCAGATCCCAGAATCCGGCCGCTGGTCACGCTGCCGGACGGTGGGTGACCGCCCGCCCCGGCCGTTCCCGTGCTCCGCATCCCGCGGTCCGGCGGGTCCGCCGGACCCCACCAGCACCACCAGCACCACCAGAAACACCAGCATTGGAAGGAATCACCATGGGCTCCCGAGGCCGTTACACCACGTCCCGCGGTCGGCGCTCCGGGTCCGCGGCACGGATACGGCGCGTCCGACTGCCCCTCGTCGCGGTCACCGGCGTTCTGCTGCTCGTGTCGTGCGCCGCGTGGTTCACCGCGCGGGACAGCACGCCGGGGCGGAACGACGCGCCCGTCGCCGAGCCGCCGCCCACGGCCCCGGAGGAGCCGGCCGTCATGGAACCGGACGAGCCGACCGCGCCCTCCGAGCCCGAACCCGAGCCCGAGCCCGACCCGGGACCGGAGTCCGGCCCCGGGACCTTCCGGGTGGCTTCGGGCGGTGGGGAGCCGGTGGGCCGCGGCACCGTCTTCCGCTACCAGGTGCAGGTCGAGGACGGCATCGCCCTCGACCCCGACGACACCGCGGCCGAGGTGCACGCGGTCCTCGGCCACGAACGCGGCTGGACCAGGGACGGCCGTACCGGCTTCCGGCTCGTGGGCGGGGACGAGGCCGCCGACTTCCTGGTGCGGATCGCGACCCCGGCCACCGTCGACGCCATCTGCGGGGAGTACGGGCTGGACACCGGGGGCGAGGTGAACTGCCGGGTGGGCGAATCCGTCATGGTCAACCTCCGGCGCTGGCAGACCGGTTCGCCGCAGTTCCCCGGGCCGGTCGAGGAGTACCGGGCGCTGATCATCAACCACGAGGTGGGTCACTTCCTGGGGCACGGGCACGAGGGCTGCCCGGCTCCCGGGGCACCGGCGCCCGCGATGATGCAGCAGATCAAGGGCCTGGACGGCTGCGTGGCCAACGCCTGGCCCTACGACGAGAACGGCGACTACCTGGCCGGGCCGGCGGTGCCCTGAGCCGGCCCGGCCGGCGGCGTCCCCGGACGAACCGGAACTTCCCGGAGCCGCCGGGCTCCGCATCCGCCCGGAAGGCGCCTGAACGCGCCCTGCGGGGCTTGCGTTGAAGCGCGCTCCAGCTGCGATGCTCCGGGTCCCCGCCCGCCGCGGGGAACCCGACCGGGAAGGGGACACCCATGAGCGCCGTCAACCTCGCACTCGGCAGCATGAACTTCGGCACGAAGCTCGACGCGCCCGCTTCGTTCGACCTGCTGGACCGGTTCGTGGACGCCGGGGGGACGCTGATCGACACCGCCGACTGCTACGCCTTCTGGGCCGACCCCAGCGGCCACGGCGGGCGGAGCGAGGAGTTGATCGGGCAGTGGCTCGCCCGGCGTCCAGGAGTGCGCGACCGCGTGTTCCTCAGCTCCAAGCTCGGTGCGGAGCCGGGCGCGAGCGGTGAGTGGCCCGCCAACCGGCAGGGCCTGTCGGCCAGCGCCGTCAAGGCGGCCGTGGCGGGCAGCCTCCGGCGGCTCGGCACCGAGCGGATCGACCTGTACTGGGCGCATATGGAGGACCGCTCGGTCGGCCTTGAGGAGACGGCGGGCGCCCTCGCCGAGCTGGTCGAGGCAGGCACGGCCGCCCGGCTCGGCTGCTCCAATCACCCGCTGTGGCGTGTGGAGAGGGCCCGTCAGATCGCCCGCGGGCACGGCTGGAGCGCGTACACGGCGCTCCAGCTGCGCCACTCGTACCTGCGGCCGCGGCCGGGCGCACCCGTGCCCGGCCAGAACCACCGGTTCGGCTGGGTCACCGACGAGACGCTCGACTACGTGCGGGCCGACCCGGAACTGAGCCTGTGGGCGTACACCGTGCTGCTCGAGGGCGCCTACACTCGCGCCGACAGGCCCCTGCCGGAGGCGTACGAGCACGTCGGGAACGAACGGCGGCTCGCCGCCCTGACCCGGGTCGCGCAGGACCTCGGGGTCAGCCGCAACCAGGTCGTCCTGGCGTGGCTGGCGGGGGGCGAACCGGCCCTCACCCCGATCGTCGGCGTGAGCACCCGGGACCAGCTGGCCGAGGCACTCGCCGGGGTGCGGCTCGAACTGCCCGCGGAACACCGCCGCCTGCTCGACGGGACCGCCTGACGGCGGAGCCCATAGCCGGGCCCGCGCCCCGGGCCCGGCCGTTCCCGGGTGCTCCTGACAGCGCTCCTAACAGCGCTCCTGACAGTGCTCCTGGTAGGGCTACTCGTGGTGCGCGAGGGCGTCGGCGGGGGCGGTGCGCAGCGCCTGCCGGGTGGGGATCTCCACGGTGAGGAAGGCCGTGGCGAGGACCGCGAGCGCGGTGGCGGGCAGCAGCCAGACCGGACCCGCGGGCCAGGGCCGGTCCGGAAAACCCATCCCGAGGAGCGCCGGCGGAACGACGGAAAGCACCAGCCCGGCGGCGAGCGCGGCGAAGAAGATCCCGGCCTCCGGGGCGTCGACCACCGCGGAGACGCGGTACTCGGCGGCGGGCCGGCCCGCCGCGACGACCTCGACCCGGTCGCCGGGGCCCACCCCGGCCGCGGCGGCCAGGGAACGGTCCAGGCCGATCTCGTCGGGTCCGGCCGGCTCCGCGCCGTCGATCCGCGGGTCCGCCGACAGGCCGGTCGAGGACCAGCCGTGCCCGGCCGTCTCCGGGGCCTCGTTCGGCACGACCCGCCCTTCGGCGTCGACGAGGGCGGCCGGGAAGCCGACGTCGCCGACCGCCGAGGCGACGCCGGGCAGTCCGGCCAGCCGCTCGACCAACTCGGCCGGAACGGCGCCGCGTTCGGGGAGCGCGATCGGCAGGTCCGCGCCCGGGTGGTACTCCTGATCCGCCGCGACGACGACGTCCACCGCGCCGAGGCGGCCGCTCGGCAACGCGGCCATCGCGGAACGGCTCTGCGTCACGCACGGCGCCGTGCACAAGCACATCCGCAACATCTTCGCCAAGCTCGACCTGGCACCCACCGACCACGTGGACCGGCGCGTCGCCGCCGTTCTCCGTTACCTGGAGGACGTCCGCCACCGGGTGTGACCGGTGTCCCGGGCCGGCCGCGCGGCTCAGGAAGTCCCGGCGACGAAGGTCCTGATGGCCGCCACGGCGCCGCCCCTGGCCCATTCCGTGAAGTCGGCGGACAGCATGGGAATGTCGATGGACCGGTAGTCGCGATGCCTGCGGTGGCCCATCCCGCGTTCGATATGCCGTTTCCCCGTTCGCGCGACCTCGACGCTCTCGCCCGCCACGACCACCGTCTTCACCATGGTGATGTTGACGACCGTCGCGATGACGGCGCCGAGCGCCCAGCCGGCCTGGCGCGTGACCTGCAGGCAGACGGCATCGCCCTCGCGCGCCATCCGCGTGATCTCCTCGATGCTCACCTGTCGCCGCAGTCCGTGGGCGGCCGAGGCGAGAATCGAGTGCGTCGAAAGATAGGACGCCACGCAGCCGCGGTGGCCTTCTGCGCACATGGGTCCGCCGGGGTCGAGAATGTGATGGCTGAATTCCCGGAGATTGGATTCCGTGGCCGTCACCATGTGATCGCGAATGAAAAGGGAATATCCGATTCCGGCTCCCGCGGTCACCAGGGCGAAGTCGGACAGGCCCCGGGCGGCGCCGAACCAGTGCTGGCTGTGCGCGAGCGCCGAGACATCGTTGCTGACCACGCAGGGAATGCCCATCCGGTCGTCGAGGAGGGGCTGGAGCGGGATACCCCACCAGTCGAGGAAGGGTGCGTCGAAGACCTCGGCCGCCGCGGTCTCACCCGGTGCCTGCGGATGGCCGCCGAGGGCGAACCCGGCCGCGACCGGCTCCGCTCCCTCCCGGGACAGCCGCGTCATCATGTTTCTGGCCTGCGCGATAACCGATTCCGGTTGCCTGTCGCCGATCGGCTCGGCCGCCTCGGCGACCACGCGGGCCCGCAAATCGGTGACCACCGCGTACACGTGGGTGGACGTCAATTTGATGCCGAGGAAATGAAAGTCTTCGGCGACAATGTCCAACGGCCTGGTGGGGCGGCCGTTGACCGGGTCGTGCACGATGTCGCGTTCCACGAGAAGGCCGGACTGGACCAGGGGTTTCGTCAGGCGCGTCAGGCTGCCGGTCGAAAGGCCCAGGGTTTTGGCCAGGGAAGTCCGCGTCTGCGGGCCGTTGATCAGCAATTCCCTGACTATGGGGCGGGCGGGGCGGGAAACCGCCGCCCACTGCTGGATCGAAGACCGGCTACCGGCCTGCGTGCGTGCCGAATTCACGCACGCAGCATATAGGTACGGACCGGGAGCGCCGGGGCGAGCGGAGGCCCGGCCGCCGCGGTCCCGGCCGCCCGCGGCGGCCCGTTGCCCCGCCTGCGCCCGCGGGTCGGGGCCGCCGGTCTGTCAGGGTAAGTTAACTCTTCTGCGAAACTGTCTCCCCGGTGCGCTGTCGATCGCTGTGGATTTTTGTGGCAAGAGGTAGTGACAGCCAAGGCTCGGTGGCCTAGCTTGACTCTGTCGCAAAGCCAACTGCTGTGGACGGGCGCCACCTGGTGGCGGTGCGCGCTGTTGCGGCCCACCGGGCCGCGCCTCAGGACCGCGTGGTGATCCGCCGTGGGCCGGGGGAGACGGGTCGAGGAAGGCAGTGGGTATGGCTGAACGACGTTTCATCCGTGGAATCGCCCTCGCCGGGGTCGCTTCCCTGGTGGCGGCCTGCTCGGGTGGCGAGGCCGGCGACGGTGTGATCACCCTGGACTTCTGGTGCTGGAGCCAGTCCCCGGGCGAAATGGTCGACGCGTTCAACGCCGCGCATCCCGATATCCAGGTGCGGCACACGGATGCCGGTGGTGGCGGGGACTCCTCCACGAAGCTGCTGACGGCGAGCCGGGCGGGCAACGCGCCGGACATCTCGTGCGTCGAGTACCAGACCATCCCGGCGATGGTCGTCTCCGACGTGCTGGCCGACATCTCCGAGTACACCGCCGAGGTCGAGGACGACTTCTCCGATGAAGTGTGGGAGATGACCCGGTTCGAGGAGGAGGTATACGGCCTCCCTCAGGACGTGGGCCCGATGGTGCTGCTGTACAACCGGGCGCGGTTCGACGAGCTTGGCCTCGATGTACCGACGACCTGGGAGGAGTTCGAAGAGGTCGCGGCCGATGTCCGCGAGCGCGATCCGTCCTCCCACCTGGCCACGTTCGCTCCCTCGGAGTTCGGCAACTTCGCGGGGCTCGCCCAGCAGGCGGGCGCCGACTGGTGGACGGTCGAGGACCGGGAATGGACCGTCGGCATCGACGACGAGGAGACCATGCGGGTCGCCGAGTACTGGCAGGGCCTGATCGACCGCGACCTGGTCAGGCCGGAGCCGCTGCTGACCCCGGAGTGGAACAACCGGGTCAACAACGGACACGTGCTCACCTGGCCGTCCGCCCTGTGGGCGCCGGGCGTGCTGTACGGCGTGGCCGAAGGGCAGGCGGGAGACTGGGCGATCGCGCCCCTGCCCCAGTGGGAGAGCGGCGACAGGGACGTCGCCATTCAGGGCGGGTCGGCTCTGACCGTCACCAAGAACTCCGACCACCCCGAGGCGGCGGCGGAGTTCGCCATGTGGATGAGCACGGACGCGACGGCCTACGACATCCAGATCGCCGCCGGCCAGTACCCCGCCTGCATCGCCGGCCAGGACGCCACCGTCCAGAGCCCGCCGCCCGACCTGACGGCGCGTCAGCAGGACTACTGGGACATCGCCACGGAAGCGGCCTCGAACACCGTCCCGGGCGTCACCTGGGGCCCGAACGTCAGCACGGCAAGCGACGCTTACCAGGACGCGATCTCCGCGGCCGTCCGCAACGGGACTCCCTTGCCCGACGCGCTCCAGCAGGTACACGACACGGTGGTCGAGGACATGGATCGAGTCGGCTTCGACATCTCCAACTGATGCCCCGCACCGTCACGACTCACCAGACAGGCTCCGTATGACCGCCAGGACCACACCGCCGGCGGGCGCCGTCGGCAAGGCCCCGGGGAAGGCCGCAGGAAAGGCCACCGGGAAACGCCGCACCACGATGGCGCCGTTCGTGTTCATCGCGCCCGCGCTCCTCTTCTTCTTGGCCTTCATGGCCATCCCCATCGGCTACGCCCTCTACCTCAGCCTCCAGGGCCTGCGGATCGTCGACGAGGGCGTGTTCGGCATCCGCACCGAGGTCTTCGTCGGCCTGGCCAACTACCGGCAGATGCTGACCGACTCCGGCTTCTGGGCGGGCTTCGGGCGGCTCGGCCTCTACGGCATCATCGCCGTGCCCCTCACCCTCGGGCTCGCCCTGCTCTTCGCCCTGCTCCTGGACCACGGCGCCGCGCGCTCCAAGCGGTTCGCCCGGGTGGCGATCTTCCTGCCCTACGCGATCCCCGGCGTCGTCGCCTCGCTGATGTGGGGCTTCATGTACCTGCCCTCCACCAGCCCGTTCAGCTACCTCACCGAGAAACTCGGCCTCGGCACCATTCCGTTCCTGGACGCCGGCGTCATCTACCCGTCCATGGCGAACATCGCCATCTGGGGCGGCGTCGGATTCAACATGATCATCATCTTCACGTCGCTGCGGGGCATCCCGCCCGAGCTGTACGACGCCGCCAGGATCGACGGCTGCACGGAGTGGCGGATCGCCTTGCGGATCAAGATTCCGCTCGTCGCGCCTGCGCTGGTGCTCACCGGGCTGTTCGCGCTCATCGGCACCCTCCAGGTGTACGGGGAGCCCACCATGCTCAGCCCCATGACCACCGAGATCTCCCAGACCTGGGTGCCGCTCATGCAGGTCTACCGCGACGGATTCATCCGCGACGACCTGCCGCTGGCCGCCGCCGGATCGGTGATCCTCGCCGTGGGCACCCTGCTCGTCTCCCTGCTGCTGCTCAAACTCACCCAGCGGCGCGCCTTCGGAGGAATCCAGTGAGCAACGCGACGAGCGGCCGGCCCGCCCTGCTTCCCCACCAGCGCGCCAAAATCGTGCCCACGGTCATCCTGCTGATCGGCGCCTTCTACGCGCTGGTGCCGGTGGCCTGGATCGTGATCGCCTCGACGAAGTCGAACGCCGAACTGTTCTCGACGTTCACCTTCCAGCCAGGCACCGGCCTCCTGGACAACGTGCGCGATCTCTTCGCCTACGAGGACGGGCAGTTCCTGAAGTGGGCCGGGAACAGCCTGCTCTACGCCGGAGTCGGCTCCGTCCTGTGCACGCTGATATCCACCTGCGCCGGCTACGCCTTCGCCAAGTACCGCTTCCGGGGGCGCACTTCCCTCTTCTACCTCATCCTGGCCGGTGTCCTCCTGCCGGGCATGACCCTGGCGATCCCGCAGTACATCATCATGGCCGAGATCGGCATGGTGGGCAGTTACTGGTCCGTGCTGCTCCCCGGCCTGATCTCGCCCTTCGGCATCTACCTCGCCCGCGTCTACGCGGACGCCTCGGTGCCCGACTCCACCATCGAATCCGCCCGGATCGACGGCGCGAGCGAGTACCGGATCTTCTCCTCCATCGGGCTGCCGATGATGTTCCCCGGCATGATCACCATCTTCATGCTCCAGTTCGTCGGCAACTGGAACAACTTCCTGCTCCCGTTCATCATGCTGGCCGACGAGAGCAAGTACCCGATCAACCTGGGCCTCTACACCCTGATGTCCAAGGGGTCGGGGGAGCCGTCGCTCTACGGCCTCGCGATCGTCGGCACCGCGGTCTCCGTCATCCCGCTCATCTGCCTGCTGCTGTTCCTCCAGCGGTTCTGGCGTCTCGACATGATCAGCGGTGGGCTGAAGGGATGACCGGAAAGCCCGCGGCCGGCCTGGTCTTCTCCCCGGCCGCCCTGGCGGAGCGCTTCTTCCCGCCCGCGCGCATGGCCGCGCTGCGCGAGCACGTGCGCGTTCCGCCGGGCCCGGTCCTGGAGGAGTACGACAGCGAGCGGGCCCGGCGGGTGCTGGCCGAGGCCGCCGTTCTCGTCACGGGCTGGGGAGCGCCTCGCCTGACGTCCGCAGTGCTGGACGCCGCGCCACGCCTCACCCACGTCGTCCACACCGCGGGCTCCGTCAGGGGCATCGCCGACGAGGAGGTCTTCGCCCGCGGCATACAGGTCAGCTCGCAGGCGGAGGCGAACGCCGTCCCGGTCGCCGAATACACGCTGGCCATGATCCTGCTGGCCAACAAGGACGTCTTCGGCATGGCGCGTTCTTTCGTGCACGACCGGCGCGCCCCCGACATCCGGCAGGCCCTGGCCACCCGCGGCAACTACGGACAGACCGTCGGCGTCATCGGCGCCTCCGCCATCGGCCGCCGGCTCCTGACCCTGCTCCGCCCTTTCGACCTGCGCGTGCTCCTCCACGATCCGACCCTCGACCCGGCCGGGGCCGCTGCCCTCGGCGCCCGCCATGCCGATCTCGACACGCTGATGGCCGAGAGCGACGTCGTCACCGTCCATGCCCCCGCGCTTCCGGAGACCCGCCATCTCCTCGACGCGCGGCGGCTGGCCCTGATGCGGCCGGGCGCGACGTTGATCAACACGGCGCGGGCTTCGCTCGTCGACCGTCAGGCCCTCATCGGGGAGCTGTCCACCGGCCGCATCACGGCGATCCTGGACGTTCCGGACATCCGCGGCGCCGACGATCCGCTCTTCCAGCTGCCCAATGTCCTCCTCACGCCGCACCTGGCCGGTTCGGTGGGGACGGAACTGGATAGGCTGGCCGAGAATGCCCTTGACGAGGTCGCCCGCGCCGCGGCGGGTCGGCCCCTGGCCCGCCCCATAAACCCCGCCACCCACCGACTCCGTGCGTAGCCACCTCAGAACCTGCGAGGAACACCCCCATGGACGACGTACCCGACGACGACCAGAAAGTGCTGGACTACAACGCCTGGCTCTTCTGGGAACGGGCCGACGAAAGCCGGCAACAGGCGCAGCGCGCACGGCAGGAGGCGATCGGCCGGCAGTGCGGCGCCACCCTCGGCCCCCGCACGTTCATCTCCGAGCTGGCCATGGTCAGTCCGACCGCGCTGACGCTCGGCGCCAACTCCTACATAGCCGCCCACGCCTACGTCACCGGCACCGTGCGGGCCGGTGACGACTGCACCCTCAACGCCTACTCCGTGGTGCGCGGCACCGTCACGCTCGGCAACGGCGTCCGGATCGGCGCCCACACCTCCATCCTCGGCTTCAACCACTCCTTCGCGCCCGACCGCCCCGTCTTCCGGCAGGCGGGCACCGAACGCGGCATCGCCATCGGCGACGACGTCTGGATCGGGTCCAACGCCGTCATCGTCGACGGCGTGACCATCGGCTCCCACGCCGTCATCGGCGCCGGTTCCGTCGTGACGAAGGACGTACCGGACTGGGCCGTGGTCGCCGGCAACCCCGCGCGCGTCATCCGCGACCGGCGCACCCCGAAAGCCACCTCCGCGGGCGACCGCGGGCGCGGGCCGGCCCGGCGCCTGGCCGAACTGGCCGCGCGCGCCGGGGACCAGGCGCCGGCCCTCATCGCCCGCTGCTGGGAGCCGGACGCCCCCGCGCCGGACGGGACCACCGCCGGCCGTTACCTCGACGCGCCCGGTGCCGCGCCCACCCTGCGCGCCCACGCCGACGCCGTCGAGATCTCCGTCCTGCTGCACGCGTCCGCACCGGAACAGCTCCCCGCCGCGGAACACATCAGGCGCCTGCGGCAGAACCAGGACCCCGGCACGGGTCTCGTTCCGCCGCTGGACGACACCGGTCGGCACGGCGCCGCGCCCACCGGGTACGAACAGAGCGACACCCACTACCACATCCTCAGCCTCGGCTACGCCCTCGACCTGCTCGGCTCCCGCTTCGCACACCCGATCACCGCCGTCGCCCGGATGACGCCCCAGGACATCGTGGCCACCCTGGAGGGCCAGCCCTGGCGGCACGCGGGCTGGGCCGCGGGCGCCGGGGTCGACACGCTGGGGACCGCACTGATGTGGAACCTGAAGTACCGGCCGGAGGACAGGGCCGCGGCCCTCACCCAGTACCACACCCTCTTCGGCTGGCTGCACACCAACTGCCGCCCGGAGAGCGGCATGTGGACCGGCGGCCGGCCCGCCGACGGCATGCTCCAGGCGGTCAACGGGTACTACCGCGCGGCGCGCGGCACGTTCGCCCAGTTCGGCCTGCCCGTGCCCCACCCGGAACAGGCCGTCGACACGGTGCTGCGGCACGCGGCCGACGAACGGCACTTCGGCCCCGGGCGCACCACGGCCTGCAACGTGCTGGACGTCGCCCAGCCGCTGTGGCTGCTCTCCCGGCAGACCGGCCACCGGCAGGCGGATATCAGGCAGTGGGCCGACGCGCAGCTCGGCACCCTCACCGAACAGTGGGTGGACGGCGAGGGCTTCCCCTTCTGCCTGCCCCCGCTGAGCGGCCCGGCCCGGCCGGCGCACCGGCCGGGCCTCCAGGGCACGGAGATGTGGCTCGCCACCCTCTGGTACATCGCCGATCTGCTCGGCATCGCCGAATCCCTCGGCTACCGGCCCCAAGGCGTCCACCGGCCGGAGCCGGCGTTTGACCTCCGCGGCTGACGGCCACTTCGGCCACTTCGGCCACTTCGGCTACGCCGGCCACTCCGGCCACTCCGGCCAGGTGAGGGTGTCGGCGGAGCCGTCGGACCAGGTGACGGTCGCCCCGGCCTGGGTGAGCCGGGCCCGGGGCAGGGGCGGCGGGGTGGCGTCGGTGGTACCGCCGAGGAAGACCGCCGTCGCGTGCAGGTCCCCGGCCGCCTCGTACACGGGGGTCGAGCTGAAGGTGCCGAAGGCGTTCATCGCCACCGCGCGCCGCACCCGCAGGGCGGCGGGGGAGCCGGGCGGCCCGAGCACGAACAGGCCGCTGGTGAGCCCGTCGGGGCGGACGACGAGGAGGTGGTCATCCGCGGCCCGGCTCCACGGCGGCCGGTCGGCGGCCAGCGCGTGGCCGCCGATCCGCACGGTGTGCCCGGGCGCCGCGACCCGGACGAGGCGGACCTCCCAGGGCCCGTTGACCACCGAGGCGGTGAGGACGGCGGGCCCCGCCGGCCAGCGTTCCCGCTCGTGCTCGCCCGCCACCGGCCAGTGGGGCACGTGCGCGGAGACCGCGACGCGGCCCGCGGCCCGGATGCGGCGCAGCGGGCTGCGGTGCGACGGCTGCCCGTCGCGGACGAGGGCGACCTGGTTGTCCTGGCCCTGCACCTCGCGGGCGTCGCCGTCGCGGGGCTTGGCCTCCGGGTCGTCGGCGAGGTCGAGCGGCGGGCCGAGGTCGGGTCCTGTGTGGGTGGAGTAGGCCACGCGCGCGTACGCGGGGTCGTCCCTGGCGGGCCGGTCGGGTGGCGTGTGGTCGGTGCCGTGGTTGACGATCCGCACGACGCCGTCGGCCGCGGTGCCGCAGGACACCCACCCGGGCGGGCCGATCGGACGGACGAAGTCGGCCCGTTCGACGGGCAGTTGTTCCTCCGGCTCGGTCCACACCGGGTGTTGCGGCGGGAGCAGCAGGCCGGAGAACGCCTGGCAGGCCCAGTACGGGGAGGCGGGCCCCGAGTAGATCTGCCGCAGCCGTTCGAAGCGGCCGTGCCAGCCCAGGGACAGCGTGCCGTCCGGGGAGAGGGCGCCGTGGTCGAGGAAGTAGCGCAGGATGCCGCTGCCCGCGCGGCGGGTGAGCCCCGGCCGCAGCTCCGTCGCGTCGAAGAGGGCGCCGACGAAGAACGGCGCGGCGGTCCCGAAGCGGTAGACGAGGGACCGCCCCTGGAAGAGGGGCGCCCCGTCGCCGCCGACCAGGTGGACCGCGTCGTGGAGGAACGTGCGCAGCCGGTCGCGGTACCGCGGCAGGAGCCGCGCCTCGGCCTCCGCACCGGAGATGCGGCAGTACCACAGCGGGAAGAGGTGCATCGCCCAGCCGTTGTAGTGGTCGAAGTTCCGGAACTGGCCGGGGCCCCTGGCCCCGTCCGTGTACCAGCCGCCGCCGGCGTACCAGCTCTCGGTGGACTCCACGGCGCGTTCGATGTCCTCGGACGCGTACGCCGCCCCGACGGAGCGGAGGAACGCGGCGACCACGGCCCTGAACCACAGCCAGTTGTTGGCCGGCACCTGGACGCCGGAGATGCCGCCGAGCCAGTCCACGGTGCGCTGCCTGACCCGGTCAGGCAGCCGGTCCCACAGCCAGTGCCTGGATTCGTGCAGGCCGATGGCGACGGCGGCCGCCTCGACCCTGGCCTGCGGCAGGGCCGAGGGCAGCGGCCAGTGCCCCGGTGCCTCGGGGTCGGTGCCGGTCTCAAGGCCCTCGGCGTAGGGCGCGAGCACGTCCTCGGCGAGTTTCCTGCCCGCGTGCGCCGAACGGTAGGCCGCCAGGAGGAAGGTGCGGGCGTAGCCTTCCAGGCCGTCGCTGTGCCGGCCGGAACCGCTGGCCGGCCCGGGCAGGTTGAGCAGGGAGCGGCCAGGACCCGCGTGCCGCTGGGCCCCGGCCAGCAGCCGGTCCGCCGTCCGTTCCCAGTCCGTGCGGGTGAAGCCGGTGATCGGGGAGATCGCGGCGGTGGCCGACGCCCGCGCGCCGGACCCGTGGTCTCGGAGGGGAGGCACGGTTCTGCTCCTTCGTCTGCGTCATGGCCGTGAATGACGGCGCATGACGGCGCATCGAATCCGGTCAGGCGGTGCGGGCGAGCTGGGCGTGCTCGACGCGGTGCGCCAACGGGCGTCCGGCCAGCAGCCGTTCGACCTCCCGCACGGCCGTGAGCCCGAGGCGGCGCAGCTCGTTGCCCATCGAGCCGGCCACGTGGGGGGTGAGGAAGACGTTGGGCAGGCGGTACAGGGCCGAGTCGGCGGGCAGCGGCTCGGGCTCCGTGACGTCGAGCACGGCCCGGATGCGGCCGGTGACCAGCTCCTTCACCAGCGCGTCGGTATCCACCAGGCTGCCGCGGGCGGTGTTGATCAGCGCGGCGCCGTCGGGCAGCAGCGCCAGGCGCGCGGCGTCGAGCAGGTGGTGCGTCTCGGCGGTGGCCGGCGCGTGGACGGAGACGAGGGAGCTGGCCGCGAGCAGTTCATCGAGGCCGGCCGCGCGCACGCCGAGGGCTTCGGCCTCCGCCGCGCCGACGTACGGGTCGTGCAGGAGGACATCGAAGTCGAAGGGCCGCAGCAGCTCGATCACGCGGCGGCCCGTCCTCGACGCGCCGATGATGCCGACGCGGCGGCCGGCGTTCCCGATGTCCGCGCCCGGCGCCTGTGGCGCGAACGTTCTGCTGGTGCGGAAGTCCTCGCGGGCGGCGAAGACGTCCTTGCCCAGCAGCAGGATCATGCCGAGGGTGTATTCGGCGACGGGCAGCGCGTTGGCCGCGGCGGCGGTGGAGACGGCGATGCCGCGCTCCCATACCTCGGGCGTCAGCAGCTTCTTGACGGTGCCTCCGGTGTGCAGGATCGCGCGCAGGCGGGGCAGGGTGTCCAGGACGGACGGGGTGATGAGCGGGCAGCCCCAGCCGGTGATGAGGATTTCCACGTCGGGCAGCCGGGGCAGGACGCCGGCGTCCGCGAAGTCCGTGACCGCATGGTCCTGGTCGATGTCGACCAGGTCCGCCAGCGCGGCGGCGACGTCCGCGGGGAAGAGGAACGGCAGGTTGCTGCCGTCCAGGGCGAACAGAGCGGTCGGGGCGGTCGGGGCGGTGGAGCTGCTCGTCACTTGACGCCACCCTCCGCAAGACCGGCCCGCCACCGGCGTTGCAGCGGTATGAAGAGGAGCAGGAGCGGAATGGTGGTCACCGCCGAGCCGATGACGACCAGGCGCGTGTAGTCCGGGTTCTGGCTGACCGCCGAGTTCCAGGTGAACAGGCCCTGGGCGACGGTGAAAAGGTCGTTGTCGGTGAGCATCACCATCGGCAGGAAGAAGTTGTTCCAGATGCCGATGAACTGGAGGAGGAAGATCGTCAGGGCCCCGGGCGCCATCATGCGCAGGCCGACCGAGAAGAAGGTCCGCACCTCGCCCGCACCGTCGATCCTGGCGGCTTCGAGCAGTTCGTCGGGTATGGCGCCCGCGGAGTAGGCCCTGGCCAGGTAGACGCCGAACGGGTTGACGATGAGCGGGATGAAGACGGACCACATGGTGTCCGTGAGCTGGAGGTTCGCCATCATGAGGTAGAGGGGGATGACGATGGCGGTGTTCGGGATCAGCACGCCCGCGATGACGAGGGCGTACCACTTCTCCTTGCCGCGGAACGGGAACTTGTCGAAGGCGTAGCCGGCCGCCACGGACAGCAGGGTGGCGGCGAACGCGCCGCCGACCGCGTACACCGCCGTGTTGAGCATCCAGCGGCCGAAGCGGCCCCCGTCCGCGGCGAACAGGTCCCGCACGTTCTCCAGGACGTGGAAGCCGCTCGACGGCGAGAAGCCGTTCCCGCTGTACAGCTCGGGGAGGGTCTTGGTGACGGCGAACAGCAGCCAGAGCAGCGGCAGCAGGGTGTAGATGCCCGCGATGGCGCACAGGCTGGTGACCGCGGAGCGCCGCAGCCACCACGGCAGCGGGGTGCCCGTGGCCCGCGCGCCGCGGGCCGGTCCCGCGCCGCCCGGCCCACCGGACCTGGCGGAAGCGCGTTCGGTTTCGAGGGTGTCGGTCATCGCAGCGCCCTCCGGTTGGCGAATCTGGTGACGGCGAAGGAGAGGACGCCGGCCAGCACGGCGATCAGCACGGAGACGGTCGCGGCGTAGTGGTAGTCGTTGCTGTTGAACGCCGAGGAGTAGGCGAGCATGTTCGGGGTCCAGGTGTTGCTGATGGGGCTTTCGCCCGAGGTACGCAGGATCATCGGCTCGGTGTAGAGCTGGAGCGAGCCGATGATGGTGAACAGCGTCGCCACCAGGACGGTCGGGAGGACCTGCGGCAGCTTCACACTGAAGGCGATGCGGAGTTCGCCGGCGCCGTCGATCCTGGCCGCGTCGATGGTCGTGCGCGGCACCGCCTGGAGGCCGACGAAGATCAGGACGACGTTGAAGCCGAGCGCTCCCCAGACGGCGATGTTGACCAGCGAGAACATGACGTTGTTGCCGCCGAGGAAGTCGATGTCCCAGCCCAGGGCGGAGAAGGCGTCGACGATCGGGCTGAGTTCCGGGGTGTAGAGGTACAGCCAGATGAGGGAAGCGATCAGGCCGGGGACGATGTGCGGCAGGAAGAGCAGGGTCTGGAAGAAGCGCCGCCCGTAGGTGAGCGCGTTGTCCAGCAGCAGGGCGAGCACGATCGCCAGCGCGATGAGCAGCGGAACGTAGATCAGGCCGTAGAGCAGCACGCGCCCGACGCCGCTGAGGAAGTCCGGATCGGTCAGGGCCCGCGTGTAGTTGTCGAACCAGGCGAAGACGAGTTCGGGACCGCCCCAGCCGAGCCCGCTGAACCGCTCGCGGAAGAAGCTGAGCCCGACGGCGTAGCACAGGGGCAGGATGTAGGTGAGGGCGAAGAGCAGGAAGAACGGCCCGAGGAGCAGCAGGACACCGTTGCGTCGTTGTCTGCGTATCCGCGACCGCGGAGGTGAGGTGGTGGATGCCATGGCTTTCCCTGGGATGCGTACCGGGTGTGCGGGTCAGGTGGTCACGTCGAAGCCACGCAGCCTCAGCTGGTCGACGATGTCGTCCTCCCAGCGGTGCAGCGCATCTTCCAGGCCCCCGGGACGGCCCATCGATCCGGTCATCTCGTCCATGAGCCTGGCGAAGCCGTCGGTCATGTCGGGACCCCACTCCCAGTCCGGGGGCACGCTCTCCGCGGCGGCGGTGGCCACGGCCGGCACACCCATGCCCGCGACGTAGGGGTTGGCGGCCTCGACTTCGGTCGCCCAGATGTCGTACAGGTCGCTGTTGGCCGGCATCGCCGTGCTGGCGGGGACCATCGCCGCGATGGCGTCGGGGGAGGTGGCGACCCAGCGGGCGAACTCCATGGCCTCCTCCGGGTGGTCGGCACCTTCCGGCACCGCGAAGCCGGAGCCCCCGTAGTTGCCCGCGGCGGTGCCGTCCCAGGTGGGCAGCGGTGCCGCGGCCCAGCTGCCGGCCAGCTCGGGCACGAAGCGCGAGAGGTTGCCCAGCATCCAGGGCGCCGCGATCATGCCGAGCGAGCGGCCCTGTTGCAGGTCCGCGATGTGCTTCTCGGCGAACAGCGGCTCGGCGTTGACCAGATCGTCGGCGACCATGTCGTCCCAGTAGCGTGCGACGGAAAGGCTCGCCTCGTCGGTGGCGTTCACCTCCCAGCTGCCGCCGCCGGTGTCGAACCAGTTGGCACCGGCCTGCCAGGCCAGGCCCGCCAGGAGCGCGGCGTCGGTGTTGCCCAGGGTGGCCAGCACGGTGTCCGGCCGCTCGGCACGCAGTTGCTCGGCCGTGTCGCGGAACTCCTCCCACGTGGTGGGGAGGTCCAGCCCGTACTCCTCGAACAGGTCGGCCCGGTAGAGGAACACCTGGGGCGCGATGTTGTACGGGAGGGCGTAGACGTCACCGCCCAGCGCCACCTGATTCCACGCCCACTCCGGGAGCACGTCGCGCAGTTCCCCGGCGCCGTAGTCCGTGATGGGCTGGACGACATTGTGCGTCACGAACGCGGGGACCTGCGGGTATTCGACGGTCACCACGTCGGGGCTCTTGCCGGCGCGCACCGCGTTGTACATCTTGGAGTAACCGCCGCCGGTCCCCGCCGGTACCTGCTCGAAGACGACGTGGATGTCGTCGTGCGTGGCGTTGAAGCGGTCAACTGCCTCCTGGGAGCCGGACGTCCACGACCAGAAGGTGATGGTGGTCGGCCCTCCCTCGGCCGCGTCCGATAGGCCGCACGAGGCGAGCAGAGCGGCTGCCACGCCTGCGGCCAGGGAACCTCGGACGGTCAGGTTTCTGCGGTGAGACACCACGGCGGCTCCTTCTCTGGCTTGCGCTACTGCACCTTGGCCCAGCAGTGCACATGAGTCAATACAAGTGCACGCAGAGATTCATAGTTATTCAGTGAGTCCTACGATGGTGCATTAAGCGTCACGAGAGGACAGGTGGATGGCCGACTTGCTCGTCCTGCAACGCCGGGAGCTGCTCCTTCGCGAACTGCGGGCCACCGGCGCCGTGCACGTCGCGGAACTGGCCGTCCGGCACGGCGTCTCCCCGGGCACGATCAGGCGGGACCTGACCGAACTCGCCCGTGAGGGCCGGGTCATCAAGACGCGCGGCGGAGCCGTCCTGCCCCGGCGGAACGTGGACGGCCGGCCGCCGTCCGCGGAGGGCGGCGCCGGCGCGGCCCCCGCCCAGGACCTGGACCCGCGGACACTCGGGCTGCTGGTGCCCTCGGCCACCTACTACTACCCCTCGGTGATCGACGGAGTGCGGTCGGTCGCCGCGCGGCACCGGGCCCGGGTGGTCATCGCCCTCTCCCGCTACGCGGACCCCCGCGACCTGGAGCAGGTCGACGAACTCCTCGCGTCCGGCGCCTCGGGACTGCTCATCGCCTCCTCGGGCGGCACGCACGTGACCGACGCCCTGGTCGACCGGCTCCACGCCACGGGCGTTCCGTTCGTCCTGCTGGAACGCCGGACCGACGATCACCACGAAGCCTGCGAGTCCGTCGTCTCCGACCACCGCAGGGGCGCCTTCGGTGCCGTGCGCCACCTGCACCGGCTCGGCCACTCCCGCGTCGGTCTCTATGCGTACCCGAGCCCCACCGCGCCGCTGATCAGGGACGGGCACGCCGCCGCCGTCCGGCAGTTGCGGCTCGACCCCGCGGCCCCGGTGCGGGAGGGGCACCGGCACCCGCCCGGCTCACGGGCGGCGGCGCGCCAGTACGACGCGTTCATCGAGGACTGCCTGGCCAGCGGCACCGGGGCGGCCCTGGTCCACTCCGACCAGGACGCGATCGTGCTGCTCCAGCGGCTGCGTGCCCGCGGGCTGCGCACGCCTCAGGACATGGCCCTGATCGCCTATGACAACGAGTTGGCGGCGCTCGCCGAGGTGCCGCTCACCGCGGTCGCGCCGCCGAAGGAGCAACTCGGCGCGTGCGCCGCCCAGCTCCTCGTCGACCGCCTCGGCGAGCCGGGCGGGGGCGCCGTGCGCAGCGTGACCATGCAGCCGCGTCTGGTGATACGACAGTCCTGCGGAAGCGCGCAACACTGACCCTGCTTGTGCAGAAGTGTGCAGGCGCGGCCGTCCGGTGAGCGGCGCCGCGTTCCCGGTCGGCGGCGGTCGGCCCCGGCGGGCCGCTCCCGCCGGTTCGGCGCGCGGAATCAAACGGCCTGATCGGACGGGGTGTTCCGCGGCGTTCGCCGGTGGCGCGCCCCGTACGCGGGCGGATGGTCCGCGCGTCGGTCCGGGGAAAACTGGCGCCCGACTCTGGTCCGTTGGAGCAGTTCGGTGTAATTATGAGCGGCAACTGATCGAGCCGTAGCGATCCGTGACAACGTGCGCACAGTACCCGCCAGTGGCCCCCCACCGGGAGCCCGCGGACTGCTTGCCCGATGCCCGCTTCTCCGCCCCTCCGCCCTTCCCTCGCGGCACGCCGAAGTCGGGGTGAATCGATTCACCCCCGGCTGTGCCGACATCCGCGTTTCTTTGTGAGGTTCTTTCGCATGACACTCCCCAAGCCGGCCGCCGCCACCGCCCCGACGTCCTCGCCGGGCCCCGGCAGACGGTCCTTCCTGCGCGGAGCCGCGGCCGTCGGCACGGCCGCGCCCCTGTCGTCGTTCCTCTCCCCGGGCACCGCCTCCGCCGCCGGCCGGCCGACGGAGTCCGCCGGCCCGTCGGACGTGGCACTCCGGTGGCTGGAGGACCGCCCCGCCGAACTGGCCGGAGCCAGTTGGGGCACGCCCTGGCCGATGGGCGCGGTGCCGGGCGACCAGTCGTTCGCGCTCACGGCGGCCGACGGGGCGGCGGTGCCGGTGCAGTCCTGGCCGCTGGCGTACTGGCCGGACGGCTCGCTGAAGTGGAGCGGGCACGCCATCTCCGGCGCGGGGGCCGCGGCCGACGGCTACACCCTGACCGCGGGCGAACCGGCGGCGCCGCGCTCGGCGGTCACCGTCAGGGAACGGCGCGGGCACGTGGACGTGGACACGGGCGTGATCACCGTCCGCATGCCGACCGGCGGCACCGACCTGGTGGCGCGGGTCAAGCGCGGGGACCGCGTCATCGCCGAAAAGGGCAGGCTGGTCAACCTCAAGCAGGACGGCATCCCCGACGACGGCCTCGGCACCGTGCGCCGGGAGGAACTCCTCAGCGCCGTCGAGGAGGTGACGGTCGAACAGTCGGGACCGGTCCGCGCGGTGGTGAAGATCAGCGGGAAGCACAAGCGGCGGGGCCGCTCCTGGCTGCCGTTCACGGTCCGGCTGTACTTCCACGCCGGGGCGGAGAGCTTCCGCATGGTCCACAGCTTCGTCTTCGACTCCGACGGGCAGCGCGACTTCATCGCCGGCCTCGGCGTGCGCTTCACCGTCCCGCTCGACGACGAACTGCACGACCGGCACGTCCGGCTGGTGGGGGAGGGGCACGGCGCGCTGGCCGAGGCGGTCCGCCCGATCACCGGGCTGCGCCGCGACCCCGGCGAGGCGGTCCGGCAGGCCCAGGTCGCCGGCCGGCGCACCCCGGACCTCTCGACCTGGGACACCCGCGTGTCCGGCCGGATCGACCTCATCCCGGCCTTCGGCGACTACAAGCTGTCCCAGCTCAGCTCCGAGGGCTTCACCGTGACCAAGCGGACCAAGCCGGGACAGGGCTGGGTCCAGGCCGACGAGGGCCACCGGGCGGCGGGCGTCGGCTACCTCGGCGGTCCCGGCGGCGGGTTCGCGTTCGGGCTGAAGGACTTCTGGCAGCTGCACCCCACCCAGCTCGACATCCGCGCCGCGCACACCCGCGCGGCCGAGGTCACGGTGTGGCTGTGGTCGCCGGACGCCCCGGCCATGGACACCCGCTTCTACCACGACGGCCTGGGCCAGGACACCTACGAGGAACAGCTGGAAGGTCTTGAGATCACCTACGAGGACTACGAGCCGGAGTTCGGCACGCCCTACGGCGTCGCCCGCACCAGCGAACTGACGTTCTGGGCGCTGGACGGCACGCCGGACGCGGAACGTCTCGGCGCCATCGCGGACGCGGTGCGTGCCGCTCCGCAGCTGGTCAACCCGACCGAGCACCTCATCGCGACGGGTGCGTTCGGCGGTCTCTTCTCGCCGGTGGACCGCTCAACCCCGGCCCGCAGCCGCATCGAGGACAATCTGGACTTCCTCTTCGACTACTACGTGACCGCGCGCGAGCAGCGGCACTGGTACGGCTTCTGGAACTACGGCGACGTCATGCACAGCCAGGACGGCGACCGCAAGGTATGGCGCTACGACATCGGCGGCTACGCCTGGGACAACTCCGAACTGTCGCCCGACCTGTGGCTCTGGTACGCCTTCGTGCGCTCCGGGCGCGCCGACATCTTCCGCTTCGCCGAGGCCATGACCCGCCACACCGGCGAGGTGGACGTCTACCACGCCGGCGACTGGGCCGGTCTCGGCACCCGGCACGGCGTGCAGCACTGGGCCGACAGCGCCAAGCAGCAGCGCATCAGCACCGCCACCTACCGCCGCTTCTACCACTACCTCACCACCGACGAGCGCACCGGCGACCTGATGCGCGAACTCGCCCGCAGCGAGGAGACGTTCCTCGTCCTGGACCCCATCCGCAAGATCAGGGAGGAGCCCTACGAACCGGACCCGCGGGCGCTGTCCATCGGCTTCGGCACCGACTGGAGCGGGCTCGCCGCGGCCTGGCTGACCGAGTGGGAGCGGCGCGGGCCGCGGTGGGAGGAGTGCCGCGACAAGCTGCTCGGCACCATGGAGACCATCGCCGCGCAGCCCAACGGCTTCTTCCAGAGCCCGGGACTGTACGACATGGAGACCGGCCGCTACGCCGTCCAGGAGGAGCCGCGGATCTCGGTGTCCCACCTCTCGGCCGTTTTCGGCCTGGTGGAGGTGAACGCGGAGCTGATCCAGCAGATCGACATGCCCGAGTTCGAGGCGGCCTGGCTCCAGTACTGCCGCCTGTACAACGGAACGGACGCCGAGGCCGAGGAGGAGCTGGGCGGCACCCTGCCCGCCAACCGCAACCTGAGGCAGGCCCACACCCGGCTCGCGGCCTACGCCGCGGCCCGCCTGGACGACGACACGCAGGCCGAACGCGCCTGGACCGGCTTCTTCCACCCGTCCACCGACTGGGAGTACGGGCGGGACACGGAACTGGGCACGGAACGCGTGGAGAGCACGCTCAATCCCACCGACTGGTGCGACAACGCGTCCACCAACAACACCGCCCAGTACGGCCTCGCGGCCATCCAGAACCTGGCCCTGATCGGTGACCGCATGCCGGACTGAGGCAGGACCCGCCGTACGGCCGATGAGTTCCGGGCGCGGTCACGGTCCTCACTACGGCAACAACCCGTAAGTGCAGGAGGTGGGAACGCATGGCGTCCCAGGACAACATCACCGGACTCGGTGTCATTCTCGGCAGCACGGAGCCCGAGCGGCTCATCGAGTGGTACCGGGCCGCGCTGGAGCCGTTGGGGGCTCGCTGGGCGGAACACATGCTCATCGTCGGGCCGGGGGCGATCATCGGATTCGACCGGCGGGACGACGTGGCGGACGAGGCCGCGGAGCCGGGGCGTCATCTGGTCAACGTCACCGTGCGCGACATCCGGGCGGCCGAGGCACATCTGAACACGCTGGGGGTCACCTGGGTGCGGCCCGTCGAGGACGCGGGCGAGGGCTGGTACTTCTCCACGGTCCTCGACCCGGTGGGCACCTACCTGCAGCTCATCCAGGGCCCCGACACGCCCTGAGCCGGGGACGCGCGGCCGTGCGCGTCGAGATCCCGCTGCCCCGCAGCGCGTCCGCTGCGCTGTGGGGCAGGACACAGTGACAATGAAAATGATTATCGCTACTGTCCCTCGGGTGTCCGCGTCTGCCGGACGACGCACCATCACGAAGGGGCCGCCACCATGCACGACGCCCACGGCCGGGCGAGCGGGGGGACCGCGTGAGCGGCCGCGCGCGGTTGCTGCCGGCCCTCGCGCTCGGCGTCGTCCTGCTGGTCTCGGTGGTGGTGGCGGTCGGCCTGGGACCGGCCGTCATCTCCCCCGCGGACACGGCACGTTACCTCCTGGCGGCGGTGACGGGCGGCACGATCGCGCCGGATGAGGTCACGACCTACCAAATCGTCTGGCAGGTGCGCACCCCGCGGGTGCTGCTCGCCGTGGTCGTCGGTGCGGGGCTCAGCGCGGTGGGTGTGGCGGTCCAGGCGCTGGTGCGCAACGCGCTGGCCGACCCGTTCGTGCTGGGTGTCTCCTCGGGAGCCTCGGCCGGCGCGGTGTCGGTGCTCGCGGTGGGCGCGTTCACCTCCCTCGGCGTCTACGCGCTCTCCGCCGGGGCGTTCGCGGGTGCGCTGTGCGCCTCCGTCCTGGTCTACGCCGCCTCCTACAGCAGGGCCGGACTCACGCCGCTGCGGCTGGTCCTGACCGGCATCGCGATGGCCTACGGCTTCCAGGCGCTGATGAGCGTGCTCGTGTACCTGGCTCCCGACGGAGAGGCCACCCACACCGTGCTGTTCTGGACGATGGGCAGCTTCGGCGCGGCCACCTGGGGCTCCCTGCCGGCCGTGGCCGTCGCGGTGGCCGCCGGCCTCGCGGTCCTGCACCGGTTCAGCCGGGCCCTCGACGTCATGGCCCTCGGCGACGAGACGGCGGCCAGCCTCGGCATCGACGCCACCGCCCTGCGCAAGGGGCTGTTCGTGCTGACCTCGCTGGTGACGGGAGCCATGGTGGCCGTGAGCGGCGCCATCGGCTTCGTCGGGCTGATCATTCCGCACCTGGTGCGCATCGTGGCGGGCGCCGGGCACGCCCGGGTCCTGCTGTTCGCGCCGCTGGTCGGCGGCATCTTCATGGTGTGGGCCGACCTGCTGGCCCGGACCCTGGTCGCCCCGCGTGAACTGCCGCTCGGCGTGATCACGGCCCTGGTGGGCGTTCCGGTCTTCATCACCCTGATGCGCCGCCGCGGCTACCTGTTCGGAGGCCGGTGACATGGACCTGGAACTGGACGCCGTAACGGTCGAGATGGGCGGCAGGGCGCTGGTGGAACGGCTGTCCCTGGACGCGCCCGAGGGCCGGATCGTCGGGCTCGTCGGCCCCAACGGCAGCGGCAAGTCGACGGCGCTGCGCTGCATCTACCGTGCCGTGAAGCCGACGGGCGGCGCCGTGCGGCTCGGCGGCCGGGAGCTGTCCGGGCTCTCGCTCGCAGAAAGCGCCAGGTCCGTCGCCGCGCTGACCCAGGAGGGCGGCGCGGAGCTGGACTTCACCGTCGGCGAGGTCGTCGCCCTCGGCCGCACCCCGCATCTGCGCGGCAACCGGGCGCTCAGCCCCGGGGAACGCGAACTGTGCCGGTCGGCGATGCGCCGCCTCGACGTGCTGCACCTGGCCGACCGCGGCATCCTCACGCTCTCCGGCGGCGAGCGGCAACGCGTTCTGGTGGCGCGGGCGCTGGTGCAGGAGCCGGCCGTGCTGGTGCTCGACGAGCCGACGAACCACCTCGACATCAAGCACCAGATCGCGCTGCTCTCGATGCTGCGCGCCTCGGAGCTGACCGTCGTCGTCGTCCTGCACGACCTGAACCTGGCCGCGGCCGTCTGCGACCGCATCGGCGTGCTGTCCGCCGGCTCGCTGGTCGCGTCCGGACCGCCGCGCCGGGTGCTCACCGCCGAGCTGGTCCGCGAGGTCTTCGGCGTCACCGCCACCGTGGTGCCGCACCCGCTGACCGGCGACGTCCAGTTGCTCTACTCCCTTTCCCCACCACCGCAACGGCACCGGGAGCCGCCTCATGACCAGAACTGACACCACGACCGCCGCACGACGTGCCGCACGCCGCGCCGCACGCCGCGTCCTCGTGCCGGCGACGGCGGGCACGCTGCTGCTCGCCGGCTGCGGTGCGGATGTGGCGGACGACGACGGTGACGCGGCGAACACGGTGACCGTCGGCCGGTGCGGCGAGGAGGTGGAGTACCGCAGGCCGGAACGGGCCGTGGTCTACGAGGCGGGCAGCGCGGACAAGATGTTCGCCCTGGGGCTGACCGACGCGGTGCACGGCTACGTCATGCCCCCGGCCAACCCGCCCGTCGAGGAGTCGCCGTGGGCCGAGGAGTACGCCCGGGTGGAGATGCTCAGCGACGACCTCCTCAACCGCGAACTGGTCGTCGACGCCCGCGCGGACCTCGTGGTGGCGGGCTGGCAGTCCGGGTTCAGCGACGAACGGGGCATCACCCCGGAGATCCTGGACGGCCTCGGCATCCAGAGCTTCATGCACAGCGAGACCTGCTACAACTACCCGGGGCACCCGATGGAGGTCGAACCGTTCGAGGGGCTCTACACCGACCTGGAACGGATGGGCGCGATCTTCGGCGTCGAGGAACGGGCCGCCGAGGTGATCGACGGGCTGCGCGAACGGGTCGCGGCCGTCGCGGAACAGGCGCCCGAGGGGCCGCCGCCGCGCGTGTTCCTCTACGACTCCGGCACCGACCAACCGTTCACGTCCGGCAACCAGGCCCCGCCCAACGAGATCATCGACGTGGCCGGCGGCGAGAACATCTTCTCCGGCCTCACCGACCGCTGGACGTCCGTCGGCTGGGAGGCCGTGGTCGAGGCCGACCCCGAGGTCATCGTCATCCTCGACTACGGCGACCAGCCGGCCGAGGAGAAGATCGCCTTCCTGAAGTCCTTCCCCGCGCTCTCCGAGGTCACGGCGATCCGCGAGGACAATTTCCACATCCTCGACTACAACGAGGCGATCAGCGGCCCGCGCATCGTGGACGGCGCGGAAGGATTCGGCGCCTACCTGCGAACCTTCCGGAGCGGCGGCCCGGCGGACTGAGCGCGGCAACCTTTCGCGGTCCCGCGGCGACCTGGAGGTGCTCGACCTGCTCGGCACCATCCCCCACACAGTCAGGAGCCGCGATGAGGGTGAAGTCACGTCTGCGCCGTGCCGTTCGGCTGCCGGGCCTGGTCGGCGCGGTGCTACTGGCCGTTGCGGCGGCGCTGGTGTCCGGGCCGCCGGCCGCCGCCGCGGACGGGCCGTCCGCACGGGCCGCGGAACCGTGGAACCCGCCCGCCCAGTACGCGCAGGGCCTGGACGAGGTCTGGCAGCACGTGGAGAGCACCTACCCGGACCTGTACGGCTTCCGCAACTACGGCTGGGACCAGCTGATCGCGAACGAGGGCACGTTCACCTACTGCGTGCGCTGGGAGTCCGCCACCCCGGTCACCGCGGCCACCCGCGACCGGATCGAGACGGTGCTCCAGGAGCAGTGGGCCAAGTGGTTCGACGGCATGCGCGGCTTCGACGGCTTCCCCTACCAGCAGGTGCCGGTCGAGGTCGTCGGATGGGCCGCGACCAACGACGGCGTCCTGCAATGGGACGACGACGCCGTCGACCGCTACATCGGCATCCTCGACGGGGCGGGCGCGCCGCAGTGCGCCCCGGAGTGCGGCCGGTTCTTCAACCAGGACGGGGACTACTCGCGGTGCCCGGGAGGCGAGGCGCGGCACTACGACCAGTCGCTGTGGCTGACCGACGGCTTCGGCGGCGGCGCGGGCGGTGACTGGGGCCAGCGGATGGGCCAGGAGTACTTCAGCGGCGCGCTGGGCCAGGAGGACATCACCATTCTCCTGCACGAGATGGGACACACCCTGGGTCTGGACGACTTCTACGACTGGACACCGACCGGGGCCGGCGGGTTCCTGATGAAGGCAGGTGCGGCCAGCCACGTCACCGAGTTCGACACGTGGATGGCCAGGGACTTCTGGCGCCACCTCAAGGACCGTTACGGCATCGGCGCCGCCCGGCACGCCTGAACGCCCCCGCGGGGACCGGCCCCGGCACCGCTCACGGTGCCGGGGCGGGCCAGGGGTCGAGGCCGAACAGCCGCCGCGTGAGCGGCGTCATGGCCGCCAGCCCGGCCGCGTCCCAGTGGCCGGGCGGCGGCGGCGCGTCCGCGCCGTGCGGGTGGGGGATCTGCACGTAGCGCGTGAACTGCGCGACGCGGCTCGTGGGGCGCCGGTTGTGGGAGGCGCCGTGCGGCATCAGGTGGTGCAGCAGCGCGAACGAGCCCGCCGGGCCCGTCACCTCGACACTGTCGAGGTGGGTGATCCGCCGCCACCCGTCGTGCAGGGCCCGCCCGTCCCCGCCCGCGGCCCGCGCGGCCTCGACCTCCTCGCGGACGATCGTGTGCCCGCGCGGCACCACGTGAATGCCGCCGCCGCGGGGCTCCACGTCGGTGAGGTAGAAGCAGCCGCCGAGCTGCACCTCCTGCGGCGTGAAGAGGAAGTCGGTGTCCGCGGGCACCGAGGCGTCGAGGTGCAGATGCTGGCTGAGCACCTGGTCGGCCAGCCCGTCATTGCGGACGGTGATGCCGACCGAGCCGTCGAAGACGCGCAGCCTGGGCGTGCCGAACAGCTGGGCCATCACCCGGTACAGCGTTTCGTTGCCCATCAGCGGGATCAGTTCCGGGATGTCGAAGCGGTCGTTCCCGTCGGGGTGCAGCGGCTTGATGCGGCCGTTGTGCACCGACCAGTGCGCGGGCAGGGTCAGGTCCCCGGGCAGGAGGCCGAGCACGGCCCTGCGGTAGCGGTCGGTCTCCTCGGGGGTGAGCACGTTCTCGACCAGCAGGTATCCGTCCCGGTGGAACCGGGCGACCTGCTCGTCGGTCAGCACGGGCTGCAGTGTTCCGCTGCTCATACGGTCCCTTCCGCGCGACGCGTACCCGCCGTGCGGGCGGGCCACCGGGCAGTGTCGCGCGGTCCCGTGGCTTTGGCAACGCTGATTGGGCGGGCGGGAGGCGGGTATGCGCCGGATCAACAGCGCGACTGCGGGAGGGACGATGACGGTGATGACGACGTCCGCGACGCCGACGGTGAACGGCCGGGAGGCGCGGCTTCCCGAGGTGGAGAACCCTCGGAAGGTGACCCCCAAGGACGCGCGCAGTCTGTCGAAGCTGTACTTCGACCGGCTGACCGAGCTGGAGGAGGGCACCCAGGAGTACCAGGATGCCCGCAACACGCTCATCGAGATGAACATGTCGCTGGTGCGGTACGCGGCCGGACGGTTCCGCAGCCGGGGCGACGACATGGAGGACATCGTCCAGGTCGGCATGATCGGGCTGATCAAGGCCATCGACCGGTTCGAGCTGACCCGGGAGGTGGAGTTCACCACGTTCGCCGTGCCGTACATCGTCGGCGAGATCAAGCGGTTCTTCCGCGACACCACCTGGGCCGTGCGCGTGCCGCGCCGCCTCCAGGAGGCCCGTCTCGAACTGGCGCGTGCCACCGAGGAGCTGTCCACGCGCCTGGGCCGTTCCCCGAAGGTCAAGGAGTTGGCCGCCCTGATGAACCTCACAGAGGAGGAGGTCATCGAGGCGCGGGTGGCGTCCAACGGCTACCACTCCTCCTCCCTGGACGCCGCCATCGGGAACGACGAGGAGGGCGAGACCGCCCTCGCCGACTTCATCGGCAGGAACGACCCGGGCATGGAGCTGGTGGAGGACTTCCACGCACTGGGCCCGCTCATCGCGGAGCTGGGCGGGCGCGACCGGGAGATCATTCACCTGCGGTTCGTGGAGGAGCTGACCCAGACGCAGATCGGCGAACGCCTCGGCGTGTCCCAGATGCACGTCTCCCGGCTCCTGGCGCGTACGCTCGCCCGCCTGCGCAAGGGCATGCTCGCCACGGGCTGAGACGACACCCTCGCGCCCCGGCCGGGGCGGCCGGAGCGGAGGAACGACGGTGGGGGCACCCATGGTGACGAAGGCGGAAAGGCAGCCGCGGCGGCAGTGCGCCGGGCGGCGGCGCCCGGCGCGGCCCTGGCGCAGTGCGGTGGAGTGGCGGGATGTCCCGCAGACCAGCGGGCACGCGCGGGATCTGACCCGTGCCTACCTGGCCGGTCCCGCGGTCGACGCCCGCGCCGTCGACCTCGACGCGGTCCTGCTGGTGGTGTCCGAGCTGGTCACCAACGCCATAAGGCACGCCGGCGGCGTGACCGGCTTCTGCTTGGAGGCGGGGCCCCGCGGGGTCGCGGTGTTCGTGTCGGACGCCAGCTCCCTGCGCCCCGTTTCCGGGGAGCACGTGCCGGGGCGGGCCGGCGGGTTCGGCTGGCGGCTGGTGCGCCAACTGGGGAGCGCGGTCACGGTGTCGGTCGGGCCGGGCGCGGGCAAGACGGTCCGCGTGCACGTTCCCGTACCGGACCACGCCCGCGCCGTCTGACCCGGCCCGCACCGCCTGACCCACGCCGTCTGACCCGACACCGTTCGGCCCGGCCCGCCGGCCCCGGCCCGCCGTGGTGCACGGGGGCCGGGGCTGCGGACCGCCGGGGGAGCGGCGTCAGGCGCGGCCGTGGGAGGCCCGCGACCTGCGGGCCGCGGAGTCCAGGGCCACGGCCAGGGCGAGGACCAGACCGGTCACGATGAACCGGAAGGACGAGTCCAGGTCGAGCAGCGTGAGGCCGCTGGAGATGGACTGGATCACGAGGATGCCGAGCAGGGCGGCGAACGCGCTGCCCCGGCCGCCGAAGAGACTGGTGCCGCCGATGACGGCGGCGGCGATGGCGTTCAGGTTGACGTCCCCCGCGCCGCTCGCCTGGTTGGCGGCGGCCAGCCGGGCCGCGGCGAGCAGCCCGCCGAGCGCGGCCAGCGAGGAGCACAGGACGAAGGCGCCTGTGTAGACGCGCCTGACGTTGATGCCCGCGCGGCGTGCCGCCTCGGCGTTGCCGCCGACCGCGAACACCGAACGGCCCCAGCCGGTGCGCGTCAGCGCGTAGTTGAGGGCCAGCACCAGGCCCACGAAGCAGACGAACATCCAGCCGATGCCCCGGGCCCGGTTCAGGTACCAGACCGCGAATCCGAGGGCGGCCAGCAGGCCGGCGCTGCGCACCACGAGCAGCCGGGTCGACCGGGCCGAGAGGCCCGCGGCGCGGCGCGTCCTGGCCAGCGCGTAGCCGGTGGCGAACAGCCAGCCGGCGGCGAGCACCACCAGCACGTAGGAAAGCCAGGCCGGTACGAACGCGAGCTGCGCGAAGTGCACCAGGTCCGAGTCGTACGGCAGGTTGACCGCGCCGGTGTCGCCGAGCAGCCACAGCTGCACCCCGAGGAAGCTGAGCAGCCCGGCCAGCGTAGCCACGAAGCTGGGCACGCCCAGGCGCGTGACCATCTGTGCGTAGACCCAGCCGATGGCGGCCCCGGCCCCGATCGCCGCGGCCATGGCCGCCGGCAGCGGCCAGCCGGCCTCGACGAACGTGACGGCGGTCAGCGCCGCCGACAGGCCGCTGACCGAGCCGACCGAGAGGTCGATCTGGCCCACGAGCAGCACGCACACCACGCCCAGCGCGATGACGCCGACGGACACGCTTTCCATCAGCAAATTCACCAGGTTGGTGCTGGAGAGGAAGACCGGGTTCAGCGCCTGGAAGACCGTCCAGATGACGAGGAGGCCGACGATGATCGGCAGCGCGCCCAGATCGCCGGAGCGAATCCGCTCCAGGATTCCGGTCAGTGCCGAACGCAGGCCGGCGCCGCGGCGCAGCCGTTCGTCGAGCAGGTCGAGCGGGGCGGTCGGTTCCGCGAGCGGGCGCTCACTCATCGCCACGGTTCTCCCCTCGGTGCGGGCGGTGCGGGCGCTGCGGGCGCTGCGGCAGCGCGTCCGCACCGACGATCGCCGCGATGATGTCCTGCGAGGACACCTCCGCGGCCTTGAAGACTCCGTTGTTGCGGCCCAGGCGCAGCACGGCGACCTCGTCGGCCACGGCGCGCACTTCCTCCATGCTGTGGCTGATCATGATGACGCCGAGGCCGCGGTCGCGGAGCCGTTCGATCAGGTGCAGCACCTCGGCGGTCTGGGCGACGCCGAGCGCCGCGGTCGGCTCGTCCAGGATGATGACGGCCGGGTCGCCGAGCAGGGAGCGGGCGATGGCCACGGTCTGCCGCTGACCGCCGGACAGCGAGGCCACCGGGACGCGTACGGAGGGGATCTTCGCGGACAGCTGCCGCAGCAGCTCCCACGACCTCAGCTCCATCGTGACCTCGTCCAGCCGCCCGCGGCGCAACTCGCGTCCCAGAAAGAGGTTCTCGACGACGTCGAGGTTCTCGCACAGCGCGAGGTCCTGGAAGACGGTCGCGATGCCGAGCGCGTGCGCGTCGGCGGGACCCGGGATGCTGACCTCGCGGCCGCCGAAGACGATGGAGCCGGCGTCGGGGCGGTGCACGCCGGAGAGGATCTTCACCAGGGTGGACTTGCCCGCGCCGTTGTCGCCCACGATGGCGACCACCTGGCGGGGCGCCACGTCCAGGTCGACCCCGGTGAGCGCGGCCACCGCGCCGAAGTTCTTGCTGACGCCGCGCAGCGACAGGACAGGACCGGTCGTGGACACAGCTGTCATGGTCGTCCCTCCCCGGTCAGGACACGCCGACTTCGGCGCAGGCTGCCGCGTACCCGTCGGTGCACACGTCCGCCACGTCGACCTGGTCGGATTCGGCGAGGACGTCCGGCAGGTTCTCCGCGGTCACCACGGTGGGCTCGAAAAGCTGCGCGGGCGTGTCGAACAGCTCGGTCTCCGCGGTGGGTTCCTCGCCGGTGACGAACTGGTAGGCGACCTCGGCCGCCGCCTCCGCCACGATCTTGATGGGCTTGGAGATCGTGTTGTACTGGTCGCCGGCCGCGATCCGCTGGGCGGCGGCCACCTCGAAGTCGTTGCCGGTCACCGGCGGCACCGGCATCCCGGCCGCCTTGAACGCGGCGATGGCGCCGCCGCCCGTGCCGTCGTTCGCCGCGACCACGCCCGCGATGTCGTCGCCGAACCTGCTGATCTGGCCGCTCACCCACTCCTGCGCGTCCGCCGGCTGCCAGTCCGGGGTGTCGTACTCGGCGAGCAGCTCGTAGCCGCTGTCGTCGATCGCGTTGTGGATGCCCTGTTTGATCAGCCCGGCCGCGGCGTCCGTCGGCGAGCCGTTGACCTGGAGCAGCCCGCCCTCCGCGCCGGTTTCGTCCAGGTGGTCCACGAGGGACTGCCCGATGCTCTCGCCGATCGCCTCGTTGTCGAAGGAGATGTAGTAGTCCGGCGGGGTTTCGAGGACCGGCCGGTCGTAGGCGATGATGGGAACGCCCTGCGTGCGCGCGGTGTTGACGATGGAGGCCGCCGCCGTCGAGTCGACCGGGTCGATGACGATGGCGCTGACGCCCTGGGCCAGTGCGGAGTCCGCCTGCTGCTGCTGGCGGGAGGCGTCCGCGTTCGCGTTGTTGTAGATGACCTCGCAGTCCGGGCAGAGCTCCGCCATCCTCGCCTCGAACAGCGGGTGGTCGTACAGCTCGTAGCGGGTCGAGGCGATGTCCGGCATCAGAAAGGCGATCTTGGCGTTTTCCGCGTCCCCGCCGTTCCCCGTGCCGCCGCCCTCGTCGGAGCAGGCGGTCACGGAGGTCAGGGCGAGCAGCGCGGTCGCGGCGAAGGCGAGGAGTCGTCGCACGGAACTTCCTTTCTCGACGGCGGGAAGGGGCGGTTCAGGGAGAGCAGGGACATGGGTCCGCCGGGTTCCGCGGGCAGCCGGATCTCGGTGGCCGCGACGTTGTCGAGACGGGGGAACACCTGCCGGTACGCGGCCAGCGGCAGGCCGAGCAGCGCGCACAGGGCCAGGCGCAGGGCCGTGCTGTGCCCGACGACCAGCACGGTCCGCCCGGCGTGCCGGGCGGAGATGTCGCGCAGCGCGGCTGCGGTGCGCGCCGCGGCGTCGCGCGGCGGCTCCGCGCCGGGAAAGGGGTGCGCCACCGGGTCGGCGAGGAACCGGCGCACGAGCCCGGGGTCGGCCTCGGCCCGCGTACGGCCCTCCAGCGCGCCGAAGTCGGCCTCGCGCAGGTCGGGCACCACGTCCACCGGCACGCCCAGGGCGTCGGCCGCGGGCGTGGCGGTGCGCAGCGCGCGGCGCAGCGGCGAACTGGCCACCGCCTCGACCCGCTCGGCGAGCACGCCCTTGGCCAGCGCGTCGACTTGGCGCAGCCCGTGCGCGGTGAGGTCGGGGTCGCTGCGCGCGCCCGCGTACCGGTTGTCGCGGTGCCACTCGGTCTCCGCGTGCCGCACGAGCAGCAGCCGGCCGGTCATGGGTGCGCCGCCACCGGGTTGGCGCGGTGCAGCAGCGGCTCGCCGCGCAGCCAGCGGCCCGCCTCGGCCGCGACCATGCGCGCCGCGCGCTCCGCCACGGCCCGGCTGGCGCCCGCCAGGTGCGGCGTGAGCACCACGTGGGGCGCGTCGCGCAGCGGATGGCCGGCCGGCAGCGGCTCCACGTCGTAGACGTCCAGGCCCGCGGCGAACAGGTGCCCCGCGCGCAGCGCGGCGGCCAGCGCGGTGTAGTCGAGCAGGCCGCCGCGCGCGCAGTTGATCAGCACGGAGCCGGGCCGCATCGCGCGGATCTGGTCCGCGCCGATGAGCCCCGCGGTCTCGTCGGTGAGGCGCGCGTGGAGGGAGACCACCGTGGCGCGGGCCAGCAGTTCGTCCAGGGAGACGGCCCGCACTCCGGCCGGCAGCGCGGAACGTTCCACATACGGGTCCGTCACCAGGACCTCGGCGCCGAGGGCCACCAGCGCCGCCGCCACCCGGCCGCCGATCGCGCCCGCCCCGACCAGGCCGACCGTGCTGCCCGCGATTTCGAGACCGGTGGCCTCGTAGGCGAACAGGCCACTGTCCCAGCGGCCGGCGAGCATCCCGGCGTGTGCCTGCGGGATGCGGCGCATCGCCGCGAGCATCAGGCCGAGTGTGTGCTCCGCGGTCGACTCGGCGTTGCGCCCGGGGGCGAACGTGACCGCGACGCCGTGCCGGGTCGCGGCGTCGAGGTCGGCGTTCACCGGGCCGCCGCGGGAGACGGCGAACAGTTCGAGCTGGGGGCAGGCGGTCAGGACCCGGCGGGTCAGCGGTGCCATCTGCGTCAGGCACACCCGGGCCCCGCGCAGCGCCTCGATGAGCTGTTCCTCGGAGCCCGATGCCTCGTCGACCTCGCCGACCCGGCCGAACGGCACGTGCGGCCAGGGCAGGTGCAGTTCGCGCACGTCCCACGGCGCGGGGCCGCTGTCCGCGTGCAGCGCGTCGGTCATGAGCCGGTTCAGCACGAAGTCGTCACCGGCGACGAGCACCCGGATCGGTTCTGGCACGGTGGTTCCCTTCCTGAGTCATCCGGCGCCGGTGGCGAACCGGGGGTCGAGCCAGCCGCGTTCGGCCAGCAGGCGGACGAACGCGTGGTAGGCGGGCATGAGCGCGGCGGTGCGGGCCGGATCGGGTTCGAGGGTGCGCCGCACCCGTACCAGGCGCCGGGCCGCGGCGGGCACGCCGCCGGTGAGGGCGCCCGCGGCGAGCACCGCCATGCCGAGGGCGGGTTCCGGGTTGACCGGCAGCCGCACCGGCACGCCGAGCATGTCGCAGCGGAGCTGGCTCCACCACGCGTTGCGGGCCGCGCCGCCGGTGAACGTGACGGGCCCGCCGACGTCGGCGCCCGCCCGTGCCAGCACCTGGAAGGACAGCCGTTCGATGTGCGCGACCCCGGTGCAGACCGCGGCGAACGCCGTCGCCGCGGCTGCCGTGTCCGTCGCGTCCGTCGCGTCATGCGGGTGGGGCAGCGGCCCGTCGCCGAGGAATCCGCGGGCCTGCGGCGCCACGAAGGGGAACCGCTCCCCGTGCCCGGCCAGCGGATAGCAGAGCGGCGCGTCGCGCACCAGCGCCGCCGCGGCCGTCAGCGCGTCGAGGTCCGCACCGGGGAACAGCGCCCGCACCGCGCCCGCGCCGGTGCTCGACGCGCCGCCCGGCAGCCACAGATCGCCGTGCGGGGCGCGGTGGGAGTAGACGGCGCCGGTCGGGTCGTGGGGGAGCGAGGTGCTGACTCCCTTGAGGGTCAGGGTGGTTCCCAGCACCGCGTTCCACTCGCCGACGTCCACCGCGCCGGCGGCCAGCTGCGCCGCGCAGCCGTCGGTCATGCCCGCGATCACCGGGGTGCCCGCCGGCAGCCCGGTGATCGCCGCGGCGGCCCGGCACACGTGGCCGAGCACCGTTCCCGGGCGGACCACCTCGGGCAGCACCGCGGGGTCGACGCGCAGCCGCGCCAGCACCTCCGCGGGCCAGCGTTCCCCGACCAGGTCGTACCCGGTCTTCAGCGCGTGGCTCGAATCGCTCGGCACCGGATGCCCGACCAGCGCGGAGGTCACCACGTCCGGCTGGTGAACGAGGCGGGCGCCGCCGCCGAGCAGGCCGCGGTCGCGCCACCACAGCAGCTTCGGCAGCGCCCACGTCGGCTGCATCCGGTACCCCAGGCGCCCCCACCGCGCGGCGCCCGCGTCCTGCGCCTCGGCGGCCAGCGCCCCGGCGCGGGTGTCGTCGTACATCAGGCCGGGGGTGCGCGGGCCGCCGTCGGGGCCGGTCAGCAGCACGGTTCCCGAGGTCGCGCACACCGCGATGGCGCCGATGGGGCGGCGGCCGAGCGCGGCCGTCAACTCGCCGAGCGCGTCCGCGGCCAGGTCCCACCAGGCGGCCGGGTCCTGTTCGTGCCGGGGCCCGTCCCGGCGGCCGCGCAGCGGGCGGGACGCGGCGGCGACGGTGCGGCCCCGGCCGTCGACCGCCAGCGCGCGGACGCTCTGCGTGCCGAGGTCGACTCCCAGCCACACGGGCTCAGACATGGGCGCGCCAGCCGGTCCAGCGGGTGGCGGCCAGCTCCCTGCTGGCGAGGAACTCCGCGTGCTCGCGTTCGTGGAGGTCGCGCAGCGCCGGCTCGGGATCGAAGCGCCGCCCGGGGCGGACCAGCGCCGAGGCCGCCGCGGTCAGGTCCCGGTAGTCGCCCAGCGCGGTCCGCGCGAAGAGCAGGGCGCCCTTCGCGCCGACCTCCGAGTCCTGGGTGGCGGTGGCGGGTACGCCGGTGACGTCCGCTATCAGCTGGCACCACAGGGCACTTGCCGTGCCGCCGCCGCACAGGCGCAGCTCGGCGGGGCGGCCGGGGGCCGCGTCGAGGCAGTCCCTGATGACGTGCGCCAGCCCTTCGAACACGGCGCGGGCGAGGTGTTCGCGCCCGTGGGAGAACAGCATGCCGGTGACCAGGCCGCTGGCCGCGGCGTCGAGGAACGGCGCCCGTTCGCCCGCGGGCGACAGGTAGGGCAGCACCCGCAGCCCCGCCGCGCCCGGCGGCACCGCGGCGGCCAGTGCGGACAGCTGGTCGTGGTCGCGCAGGCCGAGCAGTCCGACCGTCCAGTCGAGGACGCCGGTGCCTGCGAGGGTGGGGAAGGCGCGCATCAGCAGTCCTGGCACGCCGAAGTCGAGGGTGAGCCCCGAGGGTTCGCCGTCCGGTGCGGGCGCGTCGATCAGGACTTCGGTGCACAGCGTGGTGCCCAGCACACAGGCCGCCTGGCCCACCGCGGTGGCGCCGGTGCCGAGCGCGGTGGAGACGATGTCGTACGGCGCGAGCACCACGGGCGTGCCGGGCGCGAGGCCAAGATCGTCCGCGGCCCGCGCGGTCAGCGCCCCGACCTGGTCGGCGCCGGTGAGCAGCGGCGGCAGCAGCCCGCGGTGCGCGGTGAGCCCGTAGGCGGCGAGCAGGGCGTCGGAGTAGCCGCGGGTGCGGATGTCGAGCCAGGGGGCGGACGCCTCGGAGGCGTCGATGCCCAGCACCCCGGTCAGCCGCAGGAAGAGCCAGCTGCCGCAGGTCAGTACGGCGTGCGCGGCGGCCAGCGCGTCCGGCTCCTCCGCGGCGAGCACCTTGAGGATCGCGTTCGGCAGCCCGGCGTTGGTCAGCGAGGCGTTGTCGCGGAAGGCGCGTTCGAGGACGCCATCGGAACGCCACGCGCGGACGACGCCGGCCGCGCGGGCGTCGTTCCACAGCACGGCGGGCCGCACCGGCCGGTGGTCGCGGTCCACGAGCCAGGCGCCGTCGCCCTGGGCGGTGACCGCGAGCAGCCGTACGGGCCCGGCGGCGTGGGCGATCGCCTCGCCCGCCGCGGCGACGACCGCGTCCCACACCGCGGCCATGTCCTGCTCGGCCCGGTCCCCGCGCGGGTGGCCGACCGCCGTCTCCCGCCGGAACACCGCGAGTTCGCGTCCGTCGTCGCCGAACACGACCGCTTTGATCATCGTCGTGCCGGCGTCCACGCATACCGCAACGGGTTCGCTCACCGCCACCTGCCGCACCTCTTCCCCGACCGAGTCCGAAGTGAGGCGTATTACACGCAGGCTGCCGGGATTTCGCAACTTTTAACATTGATCTTGGTGGCGCCGAGGGGGCCGGGAACGGAAACAGCAGCTAGGAGTGTCAGGCACACGCCACAGGGGGCGCGTTCCGCAGGTGAACTTCACATGACATCGCGGCGTCAGACGCCGTCGACCACGTCGACCACGTCGATCCGGGCGCCCCGCGCGCGCAGTTCGAGCACCGTCCTGGACGGCGTCCCCCCGTCGACGACCACCCGGTCGAGCTCCGCTATCCCCACCAGCCGGTGCGGCGCCCTGCGGTCGAACTTGGTGTGGTCGATCATCGCGACGGTGCGCGCCGCCGAGGCGACCAGCGCCCGCCGCGTGATCGTCGTATTCAGCGACTGGAGGTAACAGACCCCGTCCGCGACCGCCGTGGTCGACAGGAACAGCACGTCGGGGCTCAGCGCGGCCGCCGCATCCGCGGTCGCGCGGCCGAGGAACGAGTCGTACGCCGCGTCGTACCGGCCGCCGAGACCCACCAGTTCGATACCGGGCTGCGCCGCGAGCGCCCGCACCACCGGGAGGAAGTGCGTGACCACCGTCAGCGGCGCGCGCTCCGGCAGCAGCCGCGCCAGCATCAGCGACGTCGTGCTGTCGTCCAGCGCGACGATCCGGCCCGGCTCGACCTCGCTCGCCAGCACCTCCCGCGCGATCGCCTGCTTCGCCTCGACCTGGGCCTGCATCCGGTGTTCGAGGTCGCCGTGGAACGTCGTGGTGGGCGCGCTGGTCGCACCCCCGCGCACCTTGTGCAGGAACCCCCGCCGCTCCAGCTCGTCCAGATCGCGGTGCACGGTCATGATGCTCACGCCGTAGTGCCGGGCCAGCGCGTCCACCCGGACGAAACCCGCCTCGGCCACCTGCCGGCGCATCGCCACGCGGCGCAACTCCGGGTTGCGCCGGGCACCGTCGGCGGCAGTGGGATCGCTCACAGCATCCCAGGATCGCACGGGCCCGGCGGTGAACTCCGCCTGCCTGCCCGCGGTCGAACGGCGGAGGAACGGGCGCCCGTTCAGCCTGCGTCCAGCTCCAGCCGCTCCACGACCTCCGCGTACAGCTCCTCGCCGTACGTCTTGGTGGGACCGTCCTCGCCCGGCATGAAGACCTGGACGCGCCACATCAGCCTCTCGTCCTCCAGGCCGTAGAACAGGGCCATCCGCTGCTTGCGCGGCAGCGGCCCGTCGAAATCGGACTCCTGCGTCACCACGGTCATTTCCGCGGCCTCGCCGCCCTGGAACTCCGTTTCCGAGTGGTCGCCGTCCACCTCGTCGTAACTGGAGTTCTCCTGGATGTCCCCCAGTTGCGCACCGGCGGCCTGGAGGGCGCCGCGCTCCTCCTCGCGCCGCAGCCATACCTCGATGAGGTAAATGCCGTCGGGCGAGGTGAAGATGACGTGGTCCTCCGTGTCCTCGCCGATGCTGCGCGTATAGCCTTCCGGAACGGCGATGTTCATGCGGAAAGCGGACTCCTCCCGCGTTTCCCAGACGGTCTCCTCGCCGTCGTCCCCCGAGGGACGCAGCACCACCAGGAGCGTTGCCGCGAGCACTACCGCGAGCCCGCCGGCGACGAGCGCCACCAGCATCTTCCGGCCGACGTGCCACGGGCCGGTGGCGGCGGGCATGACGGCCGTGCGGGTGGGCGGCAGCGGCGGCGGGGTGACGACGGCACGGAGGACGCTGCGGATCTCGGGGGCGTCGGGGCGGGCGGCCGGAGTCTTGTCGAGCAGCCGCACGATCAGCTCGCCCAGCGGGCCCGCGGCCCGCACCGGGCGCTGCGGCTCCGCGGACATCACCGCCTGGAACGTGGCGGCGGTGTTGTTCCGCCGGAACGGCGACACCCCCTCGACCGCGACATACAGCAGCACCCCGAGCGCCCACAGGTCGGACTTCGGCCCTGGGCGCTGGCCCAGCGCCTGCTCCGGGGCCATGAACTCGGGGGAGCCGATCAGCGAACCGGTGTCGGTCAGCCCCTGCTCACCCTCCATCCGCGCGATGCCGAAGTCCGTCAGCACCACCCGGCCGTCCTTGCTGAGCAGCACGTTCGCCGGCTTCACGTCCCGGTGCGTCACGCCCGCGTCGTGCGCGGCCGTCAGGCCGTCGAGCACCGCGAGCCCGATGCGGGCCGCCTCCCGCACGTCGACCGTCCCGGTCTCCAGCACGTCCGCGAGGGACTCGCCGCGCACCAGCTCCATCACCAGCCACGGCTGGTTCTCCACGACGACCACGTCGTGGAGGGTGATGACCGAGGCGTGACTGATGCGGGCCGCGGCCCGTGCCTCACGCTGCATCCGCTCGTGCAGCGTCGCGCGTTGCCGCTCGGGGACGGTGTCCGGGATGCGCGGCTCCTTCACCGCGACCTCCCGGTCCATCAACTCGTCGTGCGCGCGCCAAACCGTACCCATGCCACCGTGACCGAGCCGATTCATCAACCGGTAGCGCCCACCCAGCAACCGGCCATCGTCGGCCGTGCGCCCACCACTCCGGTCCATCGGCTGCGTCGGCGCCGGCAGGGAGTAACTGGTGGTGTCGTCGGCATGAATCCCGTCACTTGGCATAGGCCCATCCTTATGGACCGGCCGAGTGCGCGACCAGTCGGGGGCCGGTTCGGATACACAGTCGTGACGGGCCCGCGGCACTCGGCGCATACGGCCGGTGCGCTGCGGGCACGGCTTTTCCACGGCCGTCCCGATCGCCTGGTCCGGTCGCCTGTTCCCCCGTGTGAACGAGGTGCTTCGCGGGCGCGGGCAGCCGTGAGGAGCCCGCGCCGCGAAGCGCGCTCACACGGTCCGGTAGGCGTCGATGAGGGTCAGCTCGGTCGTGCCGCCGGAACGATCGGCCACCTCGGCGCGGAACGACACAGAACCACCCGCCGCGGGGTTGGCCACGGATATGCCGCCGTCGGTGACGGGCATCTCCTGCCACGTACCGCCGCCGTCGTAGGACACCTCGACGGTGAGCGACGCGAGCCCGTCCCCGGCCGCCGCGCCCTCGACGGACACCGGCACCCGCATCTCCTGCCCGGCCGGCGCGGAACTGTCCGGCGCCAGCGCCGGTGCGAAGCGTACCAGCGAGACCGGGAGCACCTGCTCCTCCCCGTCCGGCACGGAGGCGGAGGTGAAGCCGAACGTCGCGGAGATCCGCGTGCTCACCCCGGCATCGGGCCGCTCGGCCGTCGTGGTCAGCTCGTAACGGCCCGCCGCGGACGGCACGTCGAAGCCGGCCCAGCCGCGGATGAAGTCGTTACTCGTGTGGATCACCTCGCCGTCGTAGGAGAGCGTGGCGGTGCCGTGGCCGCCGGACAGGTAGGCCTGATGTCCCGCGCCGTCCGTCACGGTGGTGAGGCCGACGTCGAGCCGGTCGCCGACGCGCCGAATCCCGCCACCGGGCGGCACGACCGGCGCGAAGACCCCGACCCCCAGCACGTCCGTGTAGGTCTCGCCCGCCGTGACCTCCCGTGCGTACACGCTCAGCGAGCCCGCTTCGCCCGGCCCGGACAGGGTCAGGGTGTAGGACCAGGTGCCACCGGTCAGGTACAGCGTCGTGTCGGCGGGCAGGTCGCGGCTGGGCCCCAATGCGCCGCGGCGGCTGCCCGACACCTCCAGCTGCCCCGTGGCGCCCTCGGTCGGCGCGCCCTGCACGAGCCGCAGCTCGGCGAGGTCCTCGTGGGTGAAGTGCTGCTCGTGGCCGGTGAACTGGGAGCCGGCCCGCTCGACCACCGCGTGGTACTCGGCGTCCTCGCCACCGGTCCACGACGCCTGGAAACTGGCGATCAGCTCGTCCTCCGGCAGCGCGGGCCCGATGTGCTGGGTGAGCATCAAGGTGTCGGGGCCGTGGTCCTCCCAGCCCAGGTTCGTCCCAAAGGACGGCAGGGCGATGTTGGCGAAGGTGTAGAACCGCTCGGCATCGGGGTCGGGGACCGTGAGGTCGATCGGCTCGGCCGCGCGGGCGTCGAGGGGGACCGCGGTGTCCTCGGCGAGCCCGGGCAGCGACACGGTCTGCCGGTTGCTGTAACCGTCCCCGCCCATGGTGGAGATCAGCAGGTAGTCGTGGTCGGCGGGCAGCCGGAGGCGCCAGGTGCCGTCGGCCGGATCGCCGGGGACCTCCAGGATTTCGCCCGTGGTGAGGTCGTACACGTTCAGCCACCAGCTCTCCGGCACCCCGCCGTCGAGCCCGATGCCTTCGAGCGTCACCTCGTGGAACTCCCGGAGCAGGTCGACGCCGCCGGCGACGCTCACGCTCTGGCCGCCACCGGTCGCGGTCACGTACATGCTGTAGCCGCCGATGGGGGCGGTCTCGTCCAGAGCCGTGTGGGCCGTGGCCTCGACCGCGGCGGTGCCGCCCGCGGGAACGGTCACCGTATCGGCGCCCAGGCGGAACATGTCCGCGGGCGCGGGCGAACCGTCCGGCCCGACGGCCTCGACGGACAGGTCGAGGGTGACATCCTCGGTACCGAGATTGCGGTAGGTCAGCTCCCTGGTGACCGGCTCGTTGTCCGCGTGCGGCCACTCCTGCTCGCCGAAACCGACGGAGACCGGCTCGGCCACGACCGTCTGCCCGACGGCGCGTGAGACGTCGGTGCGCCCCGCCCCCTGCTGGAACGCGCCGTAGCCCGCGACGGGATCGGCAGACGCCACCAGCGCCGCCTTCAGCCGGTCGCCCGACCAGTCCGGATGCTGCTGCGCCAGCAGCGCCGCGGCCCCCGCCACATGCGGCGCCGCCATCGAGGTGCCCGACAGATTCATGTAGCCCTCGGCGACCGGCTCCTGCCCGTCCGCGAGGTAGCTGCCCTCGGCCGCCGCCGCGGCGATGTCGACGCCGGGGGCGGTCAGATCGGGCTTCACGGCCGAGTCCCCCAGGCGCGGGCCGATGGAGGAGGAGCTGGCCAGCGCGTCGTCCTCGTCGACCGAGCCGACGGTGAGCGCCGCGTCGGCGGTCCCGGGCGAACCGAGCGTGCCCGGCCGGGGCCCGTCGTTCCCCGCGGAGATGACGAACAGGACGCCGGTGTCCGCGGACAGGCGGTTCACGGCCTCCTCCAGGAGGTCGACTCCCGGTGTGTCCTCGCTGCCCAGGCTCATGTTGACGATGTCGGCGCCCTGCTCGACCGCCCACTCCATCCCGGCGATGATGCCCGAGTCGGCGCCGCTGCCGAAGTCGTCGAGCACCTTCCCGTTGAGCAGCGTGGCCCCGGGGGCCACGCCCGTGTAGTCGCCGGTGGTGCCGGCCGTGATGGACGCCACGTGCGTGCCGTGGCCGTAACGGTCCTCGGTGCCGGGGGAGTCGGAGAAGTTGGCCGCGGCGGCGACCTTGCCGCCGTCCAGGTCCGGGTGCGTGACGTCGATCCCGGTGTCCAGGACCGCGACCGTCACGCCCGTGCCGTCGAGGCCGGCCTCCCAGGCCGCGGGCACGCCGATCTGGGGCACGCTGCGGTCCAGGCTCGCCGTCCTGACCCCGTCAAGCGCGATGCGGGCGACACCGGAGGACAGCGTGCGCGGGCCGGTGAGCGCCTCCCAGGCGGTGGCTGTCTCGTCCGGCGCGACCGTCCACGCCTCGGCGTCGATGCTGTCCAGCTCGGCGCGCACCTCGGGCCCGCCGTCCGCGAACAGCCGGGCCGGCCGGTCGCCCGTGTACCGGACGATGACCGGCAGGCCCTCGTCCGCCAGCCGGCCGTACTCGGGCCTGCTCAGCTCCGCGACGTCGAACAGCCGCTGGTCGACGAGCCCTTCGCCGATGAGCCGGCGGGCGTCCGCGGGGATCACGAACGTGCCCTCGGGCCCCTCGGCCACCGAGATCGGTATGTCCTCGCGGCCGGGGCCCGGCCGGACACCGGTCACGCCGCCCGCGGCGTCGAGCCGCACCCGGTCGCCGGTGAGCAGCGTGATCTCGCGCGCCGCCCCGCCCGGCGCGGCCTCGGTCTCCTCGGCGCCCGCCCCCGGGGCGAGCAGCAGGCCGCCCGCCACGGCCAGGGTGACGGCGGTCGCGGCGGCGGATCTCCTGCGTCTCCTGCGCACCCGCTGCGCTCTCGGGTCACTGTGGTGCATGGGCACTGTGCTCCTTCACGTGTCCGAAGTCCTGCACGAACGGACACTAGAAGGCCATTCCTGCTTTGTGTGCGCGGGCAAACAAGTCGTGGTTCCGTTGCCCGGTATCCGGCCAACTCCTCCGGCCGCCCACGGCCGTGCGATCCCGAGCCTCCGCAGCTCGCGCCGCCCTCGGCACGTTGCCGGGGCGGCACGGCGAGCGGCGGATCTGGCGTGAAACCGACGTTGCTTTGCGCCCGTTTCCCGGATCGCGTTCAGGCGGTCGGCGCACCTTCCTCCGCGTGCGGAGCGGCTTGTGCGGACTTCGCGGACCCGGTCGGCTCTACCGCCTCGGCGGCGGCCTCCGCCTCGGCAGGGGCACCGGAACCGGCCGCCGTGGCGCGGCGGCGGGCCCGGACCCGGATGGCCACGAAGCGGCCGATCAGCACGAGCGCGAGCACCAGGCCCAGGGCGGTGAACACGTTGGCGTACTGCTCGACCGTCTGCCAGTTGTCCCCCGCCTGGTATCCGGCGAACAGCAGGGTCGCGTTCCACACCAGGCTGCCGAGCGCGGTGTAGCCGACGAACAGTGGCATCGGCATGCGCTCGATTCCGGCCGGCAGCGAGACGAACGTTCTGACGATGGGCACCAGCCGGCGAAGTAATAGTGCGCGACCGCGCCGAGCACCGAGCCCAGCATGGTCCAGAAGACGAGGGCGACGTAGTTCGGCCCGTCGTAGCGCGAGGTGAAGCCGCCGAGCAGCAGGACGATTTCGCTCGGCACCACCGGGGCCAGGCCCTCAGGGGCCGTGACGATGCCGGCGCCCGGGGCGCCGAGGGCGTCCATCAGGTCGGTCGCCCACCGCGTGCCCCAGCTGTCGGGCGCCTCGGCCGCGGGCGCGGCCAGCACGAAGGATCTGACGCTCATCACACTTCCCAGTCGGTGGGCGGGCCGGGGCAACCGGAGAATCCCCGCCCCGAAGAGGCACGACGTCCCCTGAAGCGGGGCCAAGAGATCTGACGCGTCGGCAGGTTGCCGTGGCGCCTTTGAGCGGTGGTCCGGTGGGGGAGAAGCAGCAGGGGCCGGCAGTCGTCGGACTTGCCGGACACGCCCAATCCGTACTGTGTGTCATGAGAAAGGTTTCTGCCGTGGCGTCGTCGGAAGGTCCGCTGGACCACCGCTACCGGGGCGAACATCCCGTCCGAACCCTCGCCTACCTCTTCCGCGCGGACCGCTGGCGGCTCGCCGCCGCGTTCGGTGTCTTCACGGTGAAGCACAGCCCCGTCTGGCTGCTGCCGCTGGTCACCGCCGCCATCGTCGACACGGTGGTGCTGCACCTGCCGCTCACGCGGCTGTGGAGCAGTGCGGGGCTCATCATGATCATCCTGGCCGCCAACACCCCGCTGCACCTGCTGTGGGTACGCCTGATGTACGGCAGCGTCCGCCGCACCGGCACCGCGCTGCGCTCGGCGCTGTGCACGCGCATGCAGCAGCTGTCCATCGGTTACCACTCGCGGGTCAGCGCCGGCGTGCTCCAGACCAAAGTGGTGCGCGATGTGGAGACCGTCGAGCAAATGGTGCAGCAGACCTCGGAAACGGGGCTCGGCGCGCTCACGGTGCTCGTCGGCGGCCTGATCATCATCGGGGTGCGGACGCCGCAGTTCCTGCCCGTCTTCCTGCTCGTGGTGCCGGTCGCCTCGCTGCTGGTGTTCCGGCTGCGCAGCCGGCTCCGGGCGCACAACGAGCACTTCAGACAGGAGGTGGAGCACCTCTCCTCGCGGGTGAGCGAAATGACGCGGCTGATCTCCATCACCCGCGCCCACGGCCTGGAGCGCGACGCCCTGCGCAAGATGGACGGCACGCTGCGCCGCGTGCTGCACTCCGGGCAGCGACTCGACCTCCTCAACGGCCGCTTCGCGTCCCTGGCCTGGGTCTTCCTGAACGCGCTCGGCATCGGTTTCCTCACCGTGGCCGCGCTGATCGCCTACTACGAGGTGTGGCCGATCACGGCGGGCGACGTCGTGATGCTCAGCGCGTTCCTGACGACGCTGACCAACTCCACGACGACGCTGATGGGCCTCACCCCGGTCATCACCAAGGGCCTCGAATCCGTGCGGTCCATCGGCGAGGTGCTCCAGGCGCCGGAGCTGGAGCACAACGCGGGCAAGGCCGAGGTCGCGGAGGTCGCGGGCGCCGTGGAGTTCCGCGAGGTCGGCCACGCCTACGAGGGCGCGAAGGCCCCGGCCGTACGGGACTTCACCCTCTCCGTGCGGCCCGGCGAGACGGTCGCCCTGGTCGGCGCGTCCGGCGCGGGCAAGTCGACCGTGCTCAACCTCGTGATCGGCTTCATCCGCCCCACCACCGGCCGCCTGCTGCTCGACGGCACCGACATGACCACCCTGGACCTGCGCACCTACCGGCACTTCGTGTCGGTCGTGCCGCAGGAGTCGATCCTCTTCGAGGGCACCGTCCGCGAGAACGTCGCCTACGGCATGGAAGCCGCGGACGAGGAGACCGTGCGGCAGGCGCTGCGCGACGCCAACGCGCTGGAGTTCGTCGAACGCCTCCCGCACGGACTCGACACGGTCGTCGGGGACAACGGCGCGCGCCTGTCCGGCGGGCAGCGGCAGCGGCTCGCCATCGCGCGGGCCCTGATACGCAACCCCCGCGTCCTCATCCTCGACGAGGCCACCTCCGCGCTCGACACCCGTTCCGAGGCGCTGGTGCAGCAGGCGCTCAACCGGCTCGTCGACGGCCGCACCACCTTCGTCGTCGCCCACCGGCTGTCCACCATCCGCAACGCCGACCGCATCGTGGTCATGCAGGACGGGCAGATCCAGGAGATCGGCTCGCACGAGGAGCTGCTGCGCCGCGGCGGCGCGTACACCACCCTCCAGAGCGCTCAACTCACCTGAGTCCGCACGACCGTTGCCCCCGATGGCGTGGGCGACGGCCGGCGGCGGCGCCGCCAGGTCACGGCGAGGTCACGAATCGCGCACGGGGGGCGCTCCCGGCGGCCGGCGGGGACATCATCGCATTCCACCCCCACGAAACCGTCCGTATCCGCCGGAGGGGGACGACTTGACGATCAGCCCGGAGCGGCCACGCGCCGCGCCCCGATGGAAGCCCGCCGCACCGCCGCGCCCCAGGCGCACGACGCGGCTGAGAGCAACATGGACGCGCGCGGCGTTCGGCCTGGTGCGCCTGCTCGCCGGCCGGACGGCGGGCCGGGGCGGCTGACCGGCCGCACCGTTCGCCGGTGCAACGATCAGGCCCTTCCCCGCCCCGCCGTGCTCTCGCGGACGGCCAGCGTGTACGGGACGACCCGCTCCTCCGGGGGCGGCCCGGGGGCGTCCCGCGTGCGGTCGGCGGCCTCGGCGATGCGCAGGAGCAGCAGCTCCACGGCGACCCGTGCCACCGCCTTCTTGTCGGGTGCGACGGTGGTCAGCGTGGGCACGCTGAACCGGCCGCCCTCCACATCGTCGAACCCGACGACCGCGATGTCCTCCGGCACCCGCAGGCCGCGTTCGTGCAGGGCCCTGATCGCGCCGAGCGCCATCTGGTCGTTCAGGCACAGCAGCGCGTCCGGGCGCGGTCCGGTGTCGAGGGCCCGAACGACGGCGGCGGCGCCGTGCGGTATACGGAACTGCCGCACCGGCATCACGGCCGTCGGGTCGTAGGGCAGCCCCGCCGCGTGGAGGGCCCTGCGGTAGCCGAGCGTTCTGGCCTCCGCGGTGCCGGGCGGCGGGCGGTCCCTGCCGCCGATGACGACGATGCGGCGGCGCCCGAGCGCGATGAGGTGCTCGGTGGCCTCCTGGGCGGCGCGGACGTTGTCGATCGCGACGTGGTCGGCGCAGCCCGGCTCGATGGCCTCGCCGAGCAGCACGGCCGGCAGCGTGCGTCCGCGGCCGCGCAGGTCGTCGGTGGTGAGGGCGAGCGGGCTGAGGATCACGCCGTCGGCGAAGTCGGAGTCGAAGCCGCGCAGCGCGGACAGCTCGTGCTGCCGGTCGGCCCTGGTCTGGTGCAGCAGAACGGTCAGCCCGTTGCGTTCGGCCTCGCTGATGATCCCGTTGGCCAGGTCGGCGAAGTAGGGAAAGTCCAGCTCGGGCAGGACCAGCGCGATGATGCCGGTCCGCCCGCGCCGCAGGTGGCGGCCGGCGAGATTGACGCGGTAGCCCAGCTCCTCTATCGCTTTGCGTACCGCGATCCGGGTCCGCTCGGAGACGTGCTCGTAGTCGTTGATCACGTTGGAGACGGTCTTCTCCGAGACACCCGCGCGCTGCGCCACGTCCTTGATCCTGGGCCTGGCCACCCACCCACCTCCTGAGCCGGTTCACGATCGTACGCGCCCCGGATCGTTCGGCCGACCGAAGAACACAAAGCGTTGCGCTAGTACCACAGAAAGGCATAAGCCACAAAGTCTTTACAGCGGGTGTACATCGATGTAAAGAATGGCCGGAAAACCGCGGCGTCGGGGTTGGAAAGGTGCGAGATGAGTTTTGACCACTCAGGGCATGGCGGCCATCCACGGATGGGACGGCGGGGCTTCCTGCGTTTCGGGCTCGCGGGAGCGGGCGCCGCCCTGGCACCGGGACTGCTGTCCGCCTGCGCCTCGCCCGCGGCATCCGGCGGGGCGAACTCCCTGCGCGTCTGGGATCTGTTCTCCGGCGCCGACGGGGTGCTGATGGAGGAGATGATCGCCGAGGTCACGCGGGGACCCGACGCCTTCGAGATCGACCGCACCATCCTGGAGTGGGGCTCCGCGTACTACACCAAGCTGGCCATGGCCGCGGCCGGCGGGCGGGCCCCCGAGGTGGCCGTGCTGCACCTGTCGCGGCTGGCGGGCTACGCGCCCGGCGGCCTCCTCGAACCCTTCGACATGGAACTGCTGGCCGAATTCGGCGTGCGCGAAGGCGACTTCGCGCCGGCGATCTGGCAGCGGGCCCAGTGGGACGGCGAGGTGTACGCGATTCCGCTGGACACCCACCCCTTCGTCTACTTCTACGACCTCGACGTCGCGGAACGCGCGGGGCTGCTCGACTCCGACGGCGCCCTGGTCGAGATGGGCTCCCCCGAGGCGATGCTGGCGGCGAGCGCCGCGTTCGCCGAGGCCCAGGGCGGCATAGGCGTGCTGTTCGGCCACGTGACCGACCCGGCGCAGAACTGGCGGTTGTTCAACGGGCTCTACGCCCAGACCGGCAACACGTTCTCGCTGCCCGACGGCGGCGAGCCCGAGGTGGACATCGACGCGGCGACGGAGGTCGTCTCGTTCATGCAAAGCCTGTTCGACGGCAGCACCAATCCCAACAACCTCGACTACGACGGGGCGGTGGCCGCGTTCACCGACGGGCGCGGCGCCTCGATCATGGTGGGGGAGTGGGAGATGCCGGGACTGCGTGAATCGGGACGGCCCCTGGGCGCGGCGCCGTTCCCCAACGTCTTCGGGAAGCCCGCCGTGAACGCCGATTCGCACAGCTACGTGCTGCCCCGGCAGGAGAACCCCGACCCCGAACGGCGCCGTCAGGCTCACCGCTACGTGGCGGAGATGCTCAAGCGCAGCCTCGCCTGGGCCAGCGCCGGGCACATACCGGCCTACCAGCCGGTGGTCGACGACCCGGCGTACGCCGAACTCGACCCGCAGTCCTCCTATGCCGAGGCGGGCGAGATCGCGGTCCTCGACCCGCCCACCTGGTTCACCGGCTCGGGGTCCAATTTCCAGATCCGCATGTCGTCGGTCATGCAGAGTGCGTTGCTCGGCGACACCTCGGCCGCATCGGCGGCGCAGCAGATGATCGACGAGAGCGCCACGCTTCTCGACCAGCCCAACCCGGTCGTGTGACGAGGACTAGGAGCCGCAACGTGAGCACCACAGCTTCGAAAGTCCCCGTGACCGAGGAGACCGGCGGGAGCACCGTGCCCGCCGCACCCGTCCGGCGTCGCCGCACCGGCCTGTTCTTCGTCCTCCCGTTCGCGGTGGTCTTCGCCCTCTTCATGGTCTGGCCGATCGTCCAGGGCATCTGGATGAGCTTCACCGACCAGTCGCTGTCCCTGAAGGACACCGAGTTCGTCGGCTTCGACAACTACGCCGAGGCGTTCGGTGACCCGGACGTCTGGAGTTCGCTGGGCAACACCGTCTTCTTCACGGTCATATCGGTGGTGCCGCTGGTGCTCCTGGCGCTGTGCATGGCGCTGCTGGTGCACACCGGGCTGGCCGGCCAGTGGGTGTGGCGGCTGGCGTTCTTCGCGCCCTATCTGCTGCCGGTGAGCGTCGTCACCATGATCTGGCAGTGGCTCTACCAGCCGGATCTCGGCATGTTCAACCAGGCGCTCGACAAGGTCGGCATCGCCCCGGTCGGCTGGCTTTCGGACGAGGCGTTCGCCATGTGGTCGATGGCCGCGCTGACCGTCTGGTGGACGATCGGCTTCAACTTCCTGCTCTACCTCGCCGCTCTCCAGTCCGTGCCCGACACCCTCTACGAGGCCGCCGCCCTGGACGGCGCCGGCGCCTGGCGGCGGCTGTTCTCGATCACGCTCCCGCAGCTGAGCCGTACCACGGTGCTCGTGGTGATGCTGCAGGTCCTGGCGTCGCTGAAGGTCTTCGACCAGATCTACATCATGACCAAGGGCGGTCCGAACGGCTCGACCCGGCCGATCCTCGAGTACATCTACGACGTCGGTTTCACCGGCTACCGGCTGGGCTACGCCTCGGCCATCTCCTACCTGTTCTTCGCGATCATCGTCATCGTCTCGATCGCCCAGCTGCGGTTCATGCCGCGCAAGGAGGGCTGACCGTGTCCGCCCCAACGACCACGCGTCCCCGTTCCCTGCCCCCGGCCGGGCCCCGCCGCCGACGCCCGCCGGAGGCGGTGGGCGCGCCGCTGCTGCTCGGTCACGGCCGGCTGCCCCGCGTGCTGGCGGGCGGAGCCCTCGGGATCTTCGCGCTGCTGTGGGTGCTGCCCTTCGTCTGGACTCTGATCACCTCCTTCCAGAGAGAACGGGACATCTCCTCGCCGGGGTTCAACCCGATCAAGGGCGCACTGACCCTGGACGCGTACCGCCAGGTCTTCGACCGGGGCACGCTGCCGATCTGGGCGTTCAACAGCATTCTGACCGCGGGCCTGATCACGCTGATCACGATCGTGCTGTCCACCCTGGCCGCCTACGGCTTCTCGCGCGGTACGTTCCGCGGGCGGCGGGCGCTGCTGGCCGTCACGGTCGCCTCGATCATGGTGCCGCCGCAGCTGCTGATGGTGCCCCTGTTCCAGGAGATGCTCGCGTTCAACCTGGTGGACACCTACTGGGCGATCATCCTGCCGCAGGTCGTGGCGCCGATGATGGTGTTCATCCTCAAGCGGTTCTTCGACGCGATACCGCGCGAGCTGGAGGAGGCCGCCCGCATCGACGGCGCCTCCGACCTGCGGGTCTTCTGGTCGATCGTCCTGCCGCTGTCGCGGCCGATCGTTTCCGCCGTCTCGGTGTTCGTCTTCATCGGGGCGTGGAACAACTTCATGTGGCCGTTCATCATCACCAGCGATACCGACCTGATGACGCTGCCGGTCGGCCTGGCGACCGTCGAGGACGCCTACGGCGTCGCCTACGCCCAGTCGATGGCCGCCGCCGTGCTGGCCGCGGCACCGCTGATCATCGTCTTCCTCTTCTTCCAGCGGCGCATCGTGAAGTCCGTGGCCACCACGGGCCTCGGCGGTTCCTGACCGCGGCGCGCCGCCGCCCGCACGGTACGGAACCCCGTACCGACCGTTCCCTCCCACAGGAGTTCTTGTGTCCTCCCCCTCCGCCGTACCGCGGCCCGAGTACCCCAGGCCGCAGTTCGTTCGCGGCGACTGGCTGAACCTCAACGGCACCTGGCAGTTCGAGTTCGACCGCGGTGACAGCGGTATCGAACGCGGCCTGCTCGATCGTGACCTCAAGGGCGAGATCACCGTTCCCTTCTGTCCGGAGTCCGAGCTGTCCGGCATCGGCGAGACCGACTTCCTGGAAGCCGTCTGGTACCGGCGCACCCTCCTCGCACCCGCGGCCTGGGCGGGCAAGCGGATACTGCTGCACTTCCAGGCCGTCGACTACGACACCACCGTGTGGGTCGACGGCACCGAGGTGGCGCGTCACCGCGGCGGCTTCACCCCCTTCACCGCCGACCTCGGCGGTGTGGCCGTGCCCGGCCGGGAGTTCACGGTCACCGTCCGGGCCCGCGATCCCAGGTCCGGGCCGCAGGCCCGCGGCAAGCAGGCGGTCAGGTACGCCAACCACGACTGCAACTACACCCGTACCACCGGCATCTGGCAGACGGTGTGGCTGGAGGCGGTGCCCGAGGTGCACCTGCGGCGCCCCCGTGTCACTCCCGACCTGGCGGGCTCGGCCTTCCACCTGGAGCTGCCGCTTTCGGGCAACCGCCCCGGGTACCGGGTGCGTGCGGTCCTGAGCGACGCCGGGGGCGAGGTGGCGCGCGCCGAGGCGCGGGCCGACCTCGACCTGGCGCCCCGGCTGTACCTGTCGGTCCCGGAGGACCGCCGCCGCACCTGGAGCCCCGAGGACCCGCACCTGTACGACGTGCGCCTCGAACTCCTCGACGCGGCGGGTGACGTGGTCGACGCGGCCGACAGCTACGCCGGACTGCGGGCGGTCGGAATCCGCGGCAAGGCGATCACGCTCAACGGCAAGACGGTCTTCCAGCGGCTCGTCCTCGATCAGGGCTGGTACCCCGACGGGCTGATGACCGCGCCCAGCGACGAGGCGCTGGTCCGGGACATCGAGCTGGCGATGGCGGCCGGATTCAACGGGGCCAGGCTGCACCAGAAGGTCTTCGAGGAGCGCTTCCTGTACCACGCCGACCGGCTCGGCTACCTGGTGTGGGGCGAGTTCGGGGACTGGGGCTGCGAGGTCGGCGGCACCTCCGGCGACAACCAGCAGCCGGACGCCTCCTACGTCGGCCAGTGGCTTGAGGCCGTCGAACGCGACTACTCGCACCCCTCGATCGTCGGCTGGTGCCCGCTGAACGAGACGTACCAGAAGCTGCACGACCGGATCACCCAGCTCGACTCGGTGACCCGCGCCATGTATCTGGCGACCAAGGCGATGGACACCACGCGCCCGGTGGTCGACGCGTCCGGGTACTCCCACCGGGTCGCCGAGACCGACGTGTACGACTCGCACACCTACGAGCAGGACCCGGCCGCCTTCGCCAAGCAGGTCTCCGGGCTCGACCGCGACGAGCCGTACGTCAACGCCTATGCCGACGGCCGCGCCTGGTCGGTGCCCTACCGCGGACAGCCGTACTTCGTCAGCGAGTTCGGCGGCATCTGGTGGCATCCGGAGACGGCGGCCGAGGCGCGCGGCGACGACCGCCAGGAGTCCTGGGGATACGGCGACCGGCCGCGCGACGAGGAGGAGTTCCAGGTCCGCTTCGCCGGTCTGACCGGCGTGCTGCTGGACGACCAGGACATGTTCGGCTACTGCTACACGCAGCTGACGGACGTGTTCCAGGAGCAGAACGGCATCTACCGCTTCGACCGCACCACGAAGCTGGACGTGGCGCGGGTGCGGGCGGCGCAGCTGCGCCCCGCCGCGATCGAGCGGCGCGAGGACTGACGCCCCGGGTGGCCGGGCCGGCCCGCCGGCCCGGCCACCGCCGGGCGGTTCAGTCCGCCGTGCCGGCACCGGCGCCGGCACCCGTGCCGATGTCGGTGCCGCGGGCGCGGGCGTCGAGGATGCGGGACGTGAGGAGGACGACGAGGGCGGCCAGCGGCACGATCACCAGGCCCAGCCGGATCGACTCCGCGTCGGCGATCAGCCCGACCAGGGGCGGCGAGAGCAGGAAGCCGATCCGCAGCAGGAACGCGGTCACGGTGATGCCCGCGCCCGGCCAGAGACCGGGAATCTCGTCGGCGGCGTGGTACGCGGCGGGGATCAGGGTGGCGATGCCGAGCCCGGCCAGCCCGAAGCCCGCGATGGTGCTCGGCACCGACGGCCACAGCAGCGCGGCGCCCATGCCGACGAGGACGAGCACCGCGCCGAGCCGGGCGGTGCTGCGTTCGCCCAGCCGCTGCACGACGCGGTCGCCCAGCAGCCTGCCGATGGTCTGCATGCCCTGGAGCGAGGCGAAGGCGAGACCGCCGACGAAGGCGTTGGCCATCAGCTCGTTGCGCAGGTAGACCGAGCCCCACGAGGCGCCCGAGTCCTCGATGACGGCCGCCGCCGCGGCGAGCAGGCCCAGAACGGCCAGCAGACCGACCACGGGCAGGCCGAGCCCCGGCCGCCGGCCCGCCGGGTCCGCCGCGTTCTGTTCCCGTTCGGCGTCCTCCGCGCCCGGCAGCAGGTAGCGGGAGGAGACGAAGGCGGCGGCCACCGTCAGGGCGCCCACCGCCGTCAGGTGCCCGGCCAGCGGGAGACCGGCCTGTGCCGCCCCGGCGCCCGCGATGGCGCCGAGCACCGCGCCGACGCTCCACAGTCCGTGGAACGCGTTCAGGATCGACCGGCCGTAGAGCCGCTGGACGCGCAGGCCGTGCGCGTTCATCGCCACATCCGTGATGCCGTCCAGGCTGCCCGCGATGAACAGCGCGGCGCACAGCAGCGCGAAGCCGGGGGCGGTGCCGACGAAGACGATGTTGACGCCCATCAGGGCCAGCGAGATCACGGCCGTCCAGGCGGAGCCGAACCGTTTGATCAGCGGGCTGGCGAGCAGCCCCACCACGAGGGCGCCGAGCGGCATCGCCGCGATCGCGGTGCCCAGGGCGGTGTTGGACAGTCCGAGGTCCGCCTTGATCTCCGGGTAGCGCGGGACCACGTTGGCGAAGACGAAGCCGTTGGTGAAGAAAAGCGCGGCGACGGCGACGCGCGCCCGGACGGCTCGGCCGACTGCGGTGGCCATAGATCTTTTCCCGCCTGCGGTCGGACATAGGTGCGGTCGAAGATCATACAAGCCGCCGGGAACTGGGTCAGCCGAACCCCCGGGAATCCTGCTTCAGCGCGGTGTCCACCGTCAGGGCGGTCGCCACCACCAGGCTCAGCAGCGGGTCCGCCAACTGCCGGTGGATCTGCACCACATAGTTGTCCGCCGTGGTGAACATCGTTTTGGCGAGTCCCTCCCAGGTCTTGGTGATCCGTGCCACCTCGGTCTCCGTGTGGTCGACGATGGCGAAATTCCACGCGCGCCAGTTCTCGGCCCGGACGGCGCCGACCTGCCGCCCCTCCGCCATGATCGCGAAGTTGATCTTGCCGATCGCGTTCTGCTGCACGATCTCGCCGACCGCACTGCCGTCCGCGCGCGTCACGATCACCCGCGACTTCACAAACTTCGCCGGCCGCGTCAGCACCAGATGCGGCTGTCCCTGCGCGTCCCTGATCTCCAGCCGGTGCGTCATGAACTGGTCCAGGCTGGACAGGAACCGCGCCGCCTTCTTCAGCGTGCTCTGGCCGACCTGCACCACCGCGCCTATCGTCTGCCCGTTCTGGTCGAAGACCGCGTACTCGTTCGTCAGCTCGATGATCTTGGTCTTCTGGCTCACCACGAGCACCGGCTCGGTGAACGGGGTGCCGCCGCCACCACCCGCGGCAGGTCCCGTCGGTCCCGCCGGGCCCGCCGGTCCCGGAGCCGCGGGCGGGCCCTCCTGCACGGTCCGCTCCCGGTGCGTCTGCTCGGTCCACCGGGCGCCGTCCCACCAGCGCAGCAGGTTCGGCGCACCGTACGGATCGGCGTACCACCCCGCCGCGGGCTTCGTTTGTCCTGTCATGTCCCGAAGGCTACTCCGCCGCCGCGCCCCGGCTCCCGGCCGCGCCCCGGCTCCCGGCCGCGCCCCGCCGACGGGGCGGGCGGCACCGGCGTGAAGTCGCGGTGGGTGAGCACCATGTCCAGCTCCTGCTCGGGCGGCAGGCTCGCCAGCAGCATCCAGGGCCCGGCCCTGCCGTCCGGCGCCCCGCCGGACGTGAAGAGGAACAGCAGCTGCGGGAACGCGGCCGTCAGGCGCCGGACCAGCTCCTGGTCCGGCTCCGCGTTCAGCACGATCGTCACCGGCCCGCACTCCTCCTCCTGCCGGGCCAGGATGCGCCGCAGATCCTCCGCGCCGCACGGCATGCCGTAGCACAGCTCCCGCACCAGGAAGGCGTGGATCTCCTCGACCAGGCCGTCCACGAACCCGCCCCCCGGCCGCGGCACCGGCTTGTGCAGCGGCCACGGCCGCGGATGCTCACTGGCCCGCCGCACGTACATGTCGGCCGTGGCCGGCCAGCGGGCCCGCAGCAGCGCCGTCCGCCCGCCCCCCGCGCCGCGCAGGCCGTTCAGCTGTTCGGCCGCGAGACCCGGTACCCGCGCGAACGGCACGACCACGTCGACCACTTCCTGCCGGTGCTCCTCCTGCTTCAGCAGGTGCAGGAACCGGCCGAGCGCCTTGCGCATCGCGCAGTGCGCGCCAAGCGCGGCCACCGGCCGTTCGCTCAGCAGCCCCGCCGACACCACGTAGCCCATGTGCGCGGGCGCCTGCGGCAACACCGTCACGCCCAGCAGCTCCGCGACGTCCGTGAGCACGACGGGGGACAGGGCGCCGACGCGGTCCGCGATCAGCTCCGTCACCCGCGGGTACGGCAGTGACCCGTGCCGCTGCGCCAGCCGCGCCAGCGTCTCCCGCAGCCGGTGCGGCGGGGCCTTCGGATCGTCCTCGGTGCCCCAGTCGGCCATGTCGAACCTGCCCAGGTCCACCTTCTCCAGCTTCGACCCGCGCAGCTGACGGCGGCGTACCCCGGGCAGGGCGACCGGCATCACGGGGAACGCGCCGTCCGTCACCTCCCACAGGTACGCGGCGACGATCGCCTCCTCCAGCACCCAGTGCGAGCTGAGCGCGTGCGGCGAGATCAGGACGACGGCGCCCTGGCAGCTGCCGAGTTCCCGCATCAGCACCCCGTGCCAGGCATCGCCCGCGGCCAGCACGTCCCGGTCGGAGACGGGCGTGCAGCCCGCCTCCTCCACCAGCCGCAGCGCGGCCTCCAGGTACCCGGAGCAGCCGCAGGACGCGTCGGCGCACGCGCGGGAACTGTGGCTGACGAAGATGCGCGGGCGGGCCATGTCGGGCGGCTCCCTGGAGGTGCGGGTCGGGTGCGGGGTCGGGTGCGGGCGGCGGACGGTGGCGTCGGCTCAGTCGTCCGGCGCGGGCGCCAGCAGCCGGAACCACCGCACCCCGTGCCCCGGAACGGCCACCCGCTCCGGCAGCCGGTCGCGCGGCAGGTCCCGGCCCTCGCCGAGCAGGTCGACCGGCCGCCCGGCCGGCGGCTCGTCCCCGAAGGCGCAGCCGGCTTCCGCACCGGACATGTTGACCAGGCACAGGACCCGCTCGTCCCCGTGGCGGCGCAGCAGGCCGAGGACGCTGTCGTCCGCGCGGATCACCTCGCAGTCCCCGCGGGAGAGCGCCAGCTGGTTGCGCCGCTGGCGCAGCAGCGGCCGGAGCGCGCCGGCCGTCGCGAGCGGCAGCGGCAGCGCCGGTGAACCGGGCAGCGACAGGGCGAAAGCGGCGGCCCCCTCCGCCGCCGGTCCCGTGGTCTGGGCGTCCGGGGGCTGCGGCAGGGGGACGCTGAATTGGGAGTCGGGGGCGAAGGGCGGGACGACCGACGCGACGTATTCCTCGGCGCCCGACACCGTCGCCGCCGGCTGCCGGCGGTCGAACCGCGGCCACGTCGGCATGCGTACCATCAGCGCCCGGTCCGGGTAGGCGGCCAGCAGATGCCCGAGATCCTCCCTCGGCGGCAGGATTCCGGCTCCAGGGACCAGACGCACTCCGTCGGCCCCGCGGTCGAGCAGCCGCCGCACGCGGTCGAGCAGCTCGGCCGGGCGCGCGGAGCCGCGTTCCACATCCACCAGCAGGCGCAGCCCCGCGGCGCGCGTGTGCGGAAGCAGTTCGAGCAGCGCGCTGTCGGCCTCCGCCCACGCATCGGTGAGCACGATCCCGTCAAGGCCCGCGGCGGCCAGGTCCGACAGCCGGGCGGGCAGCCCGGCGGGGTGCGCCGTGCCCCACGGCACCTCGGCGAGGACACAGCCGCGGCTCCACGACGGCACCCCCGGGGTCTCCTCGGTGGTGAACGCCTCGGGTACCAGCAGGAACGCGGAACCGTCCTCGGCCCGGACCTCCACGGGACCGCCGGTCCCCGCCGCCACCCACGTGCCCCGGCCCGCGTCCGCGTGGTGCGTGACGTGGAAGGGCGGCCGCCGCCACAGCCCCGGGTCCCCGGTACCGGACACCGGGCGCAGCAGCAGCGCGTCCGAGAGCACGGCGCGCCCGCCAAGCTCCCGCATCATCGGCAGGTCCCACACCACCGGCACCCCGTTCTCCCGCCAGGTCAGGATCTGCCCCTCGTCCGACAGGGCCGGCTGCCGCCGCCCGCTCCCCGGCGGGATGCGGTCCGTCTCCGCCCCGGAGTCGTCGTGCAGCGCGATCGCCCCGTCGGGCAGCAGCACCGCGACCCGGGCCGGGCCGCCGGGCTCGCGCGCCACGGCGACCTCGCCCGTCGCCCCGGGGTGCGCCACCTGCAGCACGGCGTTCCCCCCGCTGTCGAAGATCTGGACGACGGTGAACGGCAGGTGCGCGGCGTCCCCCTCGCGCAACTCGATCCGCCGCGGCTCGTCCGCATGGCTCAGCAGGTGCCGCACGTCGAGGCGCGTCCGCGGCCCGCCCGTCACGTGCACGACCCGGTCGCCCGGCCGCGGCGGGCGGCTGAGGACGAGGCCGTCGGACCGCAGCCGCACGCCGAGGGCGACCTCGCGGTGCACCAGGGCGCGGGCCGCGGAGGCGACCGCGGGCGGGTGGCCGTGCGGGTTCTCCGGCGGCTCCGCCCCCAGCCGTTCGGCCGAGGCCACCCGCACCTGCCACACGTCGCGGCGGGAACGGACGCCCGGCGGCAGCCGGTTCAGGTAGTACAGCGCCCAGCGCCCCATGTCGTCGCCGCTCTCGCCCTCGTCCGCGACCGCGGCGAGCAGCCGCCCCACCTGCCGCGACAGGTGCGTTTCCGCGACTGCGGCGGGTGCCACGTCCGCCCACAGCAGGTCCTCGCACACCCGCACGATGCCGGGGGCCCTCGCGTGGGCCTCGTCGATCAGCGTGCGCACCGCCAGCCGGTGCGCCGCGGGCCGCTCCGCCAGCCGGGCGCGCAGCGCCGCCGCGGCCTCGGGCGAGAACAGCAGCGCCGTCTCGCCGACCGCCTCGACCAGCGGCGAGAACCACAGCTCCGCCTCCAGGCCCGCCGTCGAGCGCGGCACGAAGCGCAGCCGCGCGCGCCGCAGCAGGGGCCGGTCCACGGTGGCCGCGAGCGACAGCGACTCCGCGAGCGTCACCAGGTCGGGCCGCTCCCGCGCGAGCCGGGCCAGATAGTCGCCGAAGTCGCCGAAGTCGCCTGAGTCGCCGGGGCCGGTCTCGGGTGCGGCCTCCCGCGCGGGGCCCGCGGTGCTCACGGCCCGGCCTTCCGCGCCTGCCTCGCCACCGTGACCGACAGGCCGCGGTCGAACGGGATCAGCGTCACCCGCTGCCGCAGCGGCGCCGGGTGGCGCTCCGCGGGGTAGGGGGTGAGGCACACGACCGGGCACCCGGCGTGCCGCACCGAGTCCACGAACCGCGTCCACTCGGCCGCGGCGGCCACCGCGGCCCCGGCGAACGGCGGGCGCAGCAGCCCGAGATCGGACACCAGGACCACCGGCGTGCCCGGGGTCGGCGGCCGGTGCGGCTGCGGGGCGAGCGGGTCCGTGCCGACCACGCCCCGGGCCGGGGAGCCGCGGAACCGCAGCGTCTCCACGCGCTCCCGCCCCGCGACGCCGCCGACCAGGGACCGCAGCCAGTCCCTGTCCTCGGTGAACGGGGCCATGCCGGGGCTGTGGTCGATCAACAGCTGCACGCCCTGCCTGGTGCTCGGCCGCCGCAGGCGCGGCACGGAACGCACCGCCTGGTGGCGCGACACCTTCCGCACCAGGACCCGCTGGTCGACGCGCGTGCTCTCCACCGGCGTGGCCACCACGGCGAACATGACGCCGCGCGCCCAGCCGGGTGTCCACGGCGGCTCGTAGGAGAGCGCGGAGAGCTGCCCCGCGGCGGACAGCGGCTCGGGCAGCGACGGACGCTCGGCCGGCCCGGGGCCGCCGCGTTCCGTGACGGTCAGCGAGAACGCCGGGGCCGCGGCCGGAACGGGTGGCGTCGGCCGGTCCGCGTCGGCGGGCGGGGCCGCCCACCGCGCCGCCCCCTCGTCCCCGGAGGCCGGGCCCGCCGGTCTGTCGTCCGCGGGGTGCGCGCCCGCGCCCGGCACGGCCGGGGGGTGCGGCGCGGGAGGGCCCGCGAGCCCCAGCAGTTCGCAGACGGCGCCCGCGGTGGCCCGGTCGGCGGGCCGCAGCGCGGCCAGCGCCCTGACCAGGTCGCCGAGGAAGATCTCGCCGCGCCCGCTCATGCCCGGTGGTCCCACGCGTCACGCCGTTTGCGCAGCGCCACGGCTTCGAGCACCTGCCACTCCGGCGTGCCGGGGACCACCCCGAGCTGCTGCCCTGCCTTCAGCGCGTCGAGGAACTCGGCGGTGCTCGGCCCCGCCGCCCCGTCGTCGAGCCGGTCCCTGAAGTTGAGCAGGGCCCCGGCGACCTGCCGGGCGAGCGTCTCGTCATAACGCGCCCCGAGGTGCTTGCGCGCCACGCGCAGCAGGTGTTCCTCCGAGGGCGCGCTCAGCTCGAACACGATGCAGCGGCGCAGGAACGGGCGGGGCAGCTCGCGTTCGTCGTTGGTGGTGATGACGACCAGGGGGGCCTGCGCGGGGGTGACCGTCACCCGCCGCCCGCTGTCCCACGGCACCGGGAACGACAGCGAACCCAGCGGCTCCAGCAGGCTGTTGGGCAGGTCGGGGTCCGCCTTGTCGATCTCGTCGATGAGGACGACGGACCGCGAGGCGCCGGCCTCCTCGAAGGCCAGCCACAGCGGGCCCCTCGGGTAGTAGACCGCCATGTCCTCCGACAGCGCGTTGGCCTGCGCGTCGTTCAGCCGCCGCAGCGCGTCGAAGCGCCACATCAAATCCTCCGGCTCGGTGCGGGCCGTCACCACGAACGAGCGGTGCCGCCAGCCCAGGATGCGCGCCACGTTCGGCGCGAGGGAGGACTTGCCCGAGCCAGGCGGCCCGTAGAGGAGCAGCGGACGGCCGGTCTTCAGCGCGACGTTGACGGCGAGCACGAGCCGTTCGTCATCGAAGACGTAGACCTCGTCGTCCTCGGCGTAGCCGTCGTCCCCGCCGCTCGCGGCTGCGGCCCGGCCGGTGTCCCGGCCCGTGTCCCGGACCGGGTCGAACTCCTTGGCGTAGCGCAGCACGTCGACCCCCGGCTGCCCCCCGCCCGACTCGTCCGGCCTCACGGGCGCACCTCCGCAGGTTCCTGAAGATAGGTCTCGTCGACCAGCCCGCCGGGGCGGTGCAGGACGAGTACGGTCGGCAACGCGGCCTGGGCGGCGTCGGCATCGGACCGGCCGGCCGCGTCGGGAAGATACAGCACGCGCAGCCACCCGGCCCCGGCCAGCCCACTGAGCACATTCGGCGGCGGGGTGGGCCACAGTTCGAGGAACATCACGCCCGTGGCCGCCACGACCGACAGGTCCGTGAGGCTGCACCCGTGCAGCACGAGCGACCGCAGCCGCGGCAGGCCGGGCAGTTGGCGCAGTGCCTCCTGCGCGACGCCGTTGCCGATCAGCGCGAGGGAGCGCAGCTCCGGCAGCCCGGCGAGCGCGCCGAACCTGGCCCGGTCGCCGAACGAGACGACGGTGTGCACCGGCACCGCCGCGCTGGTCCAGGGCTGCCCCGCGGACAGCATGAGCACCCCGGGGTCCGACGCGAAGGGCCCGTCCGGCGGGGCGGCCCTCGCCAGGTCGGCGGCAGGCCGGTCGGGCACCCAGCCGGAGGGCAGCGGCCGGTCGGGCAGCCAGGGGCCGCTGCCCGCCGCACTCAGCGCCATCCGCTCCGCGAACCGCTGCGCGAGGGCGGCTCCCGCGGGGCCGCCGATCCGCGTGGCCAGGTCGCGGATCAGCCGGGCCGTCGGCCCGTCCACATCCTCGGGCGCGGGCAGCAGTTCGAGTACCAGCGGCCCGGCGGCGGCCAGCAGGGCGACGCCCTCCTCGTTCGCGGGCGGGACCAGCCCGGCGGCGTGCCGCAGGATGTCCGTGCGCACCTCCGGGTCGAGTTCGGGCGCCTCCGCGAGGCAGGACAGAGCGAGCAGCCGCAGCCGCACGCCGCGGGCGGGGTCCCCGGCCCGGCCGCCGCGCTCGACCAGGCCCGCCAGCAGCAGGGAACGTTCGCGCGGCCGGGCGAACGCGACCGCGGAACGGAACACGTCCTCCCACGACGCCTCCGCCTCGGCCCGCGCCACGAGCATCGGCAGGTCGTTCTCCAGCACCGCGGCGCGGCCGGCGAAGTGGTCGAGGAACGCGCGGTCGAGGAAGGCGACATTCCCCGAGGCCGTCTGGTGCACCACCCCGCTGCGGACCACGAGGAGACGCAGGAACTCCTCCGCGGGCGGCATGCCGGGCCACGGGCTCTGCGCCGTTTCGACCGAGCGCACGGCGCTTTCCCAGGGCATCTCCGACGAGCCGTTGCGCACCAGCCAGTAGGCCAGGCGCTGCAACACCTCGGTCTGCGCCTCGTGCGCCGGAGCCGAGTCCTCGGTCAGGCCGCGTTCGGTGTCCCGGTGGCGCAGCACGCCGAGCAGCGCGTCCAGGAGCGCCGCCCGGCCGCGGAGCAGGCGGCCCCGCTCCAGGTGCAGCGCGCACAGCAGCGTGCACATGAGTGGGTTCGTCGCCAGGCGCGTCAGGTCGCCGCGCAGGCGCAGCGTGGCCAGCAGTTCCTCGGCCGTGTCCTCGTCGTCCCCCGCGGCCCGGTGCCACCGGCGGACGAGGTCCCCCATGGCGGCGGCGGACAGCGGCCCGAGGGACCGTTCGGTGAAACCGCCGTAGCGGTCGGCCCAGGACGACAGCGCCGGGTCGGGCCGCGAGGTGATCAGCCAGCGGTTCCCGCGGAAGGCGGCCAGCAGGTCCTGCAGCCACGCGCCGACCCGGTCCCGCTGCCGGGGCGGCGCCTCGTCCACGCCGTCGACCAGCACCAGTGCCCGCCCCGCGGCGAACACCTCGGACGCCCAGCCCGCCGGCGCCTCTCCGAATCCGGCGGCCCGCGGGAAGTCCTCGGGCGGCGGCAGGGGGCGGCCGGAGCGCATCAGCGCCCGCAGCGGCAGGACGAACGGCACGCTGTCGGCGAACGGGCCCCGGCGCTGCGCGGCGGCCACCGCGAGGCGCTGCACGACCGCCGTCTTGCCAGAACCGGCCGGGCCCCACAGCAGCACCCGGTGCCGGGCCGCGAGCACCTGCTCGATGCCCTCGACGGCTGCTCCCCGCCGCCGCCCGAGGACCTCGGGCGGCAGCCAGACGGCGTCGAGCGGCACGGCGTGGGTGCCGCCGGCCGCCCCGTTCACCGTCAGGTCCCCGTACCGCGCGACGACGCTGTCGCGCCAGCGCTGCTCGAACGCCGTGCGCAGGGCCGGGTCCGTCACCGGCACCCCGTGCTCGGCCAGTTGCCTGACGAAACCCGCGTCCCGCAGCAGCGTCGCGGCGGCCGTGACGATGTGGCCCTGCGCGGAACGGTGCCGCCCGACCAGGGCGACCAGCGCGGCACCCATCAGCACCGGCGCGCCGATGATGCCCGCGAGGTCGAGCCAGCGGCGCACGCGCAGCGAGAGGTGGTCGGCCCCGGGGGAGTGCAGGACGAACTCGCAGGCGTCGCCGAACAGGCGCGGCTCGCCGCCCGGTTCACCGCCGTAGTGCTCGACGCGCATGTCGCGGGCCGCGGCCGAGCGCACCGGGGCCAGGATCAGCGGGCCGCGGGCGGCGAACTCCTCGGCCGACAGCAGGGGCCGTTCGGCCCGCAGCAGGGCCGCGTCGTGCCCCTCGTCGGCCTGCGACCAGACGGCCTCGGCCGGAACGTCCTCGGCGTGCCCCGGCAGGGTCAGCCGGATGGTGCCCGCCCGCGGCAGGTAGCCGGTCAGCACGAGCCGCGGCGCCAGCAGGAATCCCGTCGAGTCGGATTCGCCCGCGCGGACGACGACGGCGCGCCCGCTCGCGCCCTCCGCCCCGCTGGTGCCCTCCTGCGCGGCCACGGCGCACCCCTCCCTGTGAGCCGGCGAAACGCCAAGTGACGCATTCTACCGGCGCTTTGCGCCCGCCTACCGGCGTCCGCGACAATCCGGGGGTGACGAATCCTGGGGGCCACACGGCCGCGCAGGCCGTGTGGGACGAGCAGAGCGTGTGGTCACAGGCGGCGGACCGGCTCAAGCGGGGCATCGACCGGGCGCGTTCCGGTGCGCTGGCCCTCGGGATCGCCGCCGCGGTCTTCGGCACCGCCGCCGCGCAGCTCATGGGATGGAGTCAACTCCTGGGTGGCGCCCTGGCCTTCGGCGCCGCGCTGGCCGCCGGTGTCACCCCGCTGCTGGCCGGCCGGGCCGGGCCCGCGGCGATCGAGCGGTGGACGCGGCTGCGCTCGGTGAGCGAGGCGATGAAGAACGAGGGGTACGCGTTCCTCGCGGGCGTCTCGTCCTACCGGGGCGCGGGCGCCACGGAGGCGCTGCGCCGCCGGGTCGAGGAACTGCGGGCCGAGGCGTCGGAACTGCTGCCGGAGACGCTTGGTCTGCGGCCGGTGCCGCGCGTTCCGCCGCCCGTCACCGATGTCGGCTCCTATCTGGAGCACCGGCTGCTGCGGCAGATCGACGGCTACTACCGGCCCAGGGCCGAGTTGATGCGGCGCAGGCTGGTCCTGGTGCGGCGGGCCGAACTGGCGCTCGGCATCGCGGGGGCGGCACTCGGCGCGCTGGCGGGCGCCTTCGGCGCGGAGCAGGCGGCGGCCTGGGTCGCCGTCACGGCGACCGTGGCGGCCACCCTCTCGGCGCACTCACTCGCGGCCAAGTACCAGTCGCAGCAGGTGGTGTTCGTGCGGGCCGCCGATGCGCTGCGCCGCCTGCTCGACGAGTGGTCCGCCGGGCGGGCGGCGCGCGGCCCGGACGCCGAGGACGCGTTCGTGCGGCGCTGCGAGGCGGCCATCGCGGGGGTCAACGAGGAGTGGGTCACCAAGTGGACGGCGCAGTGAGCGCCGCGGCGCCGGGCGGACGGCGGGCCGGTCGCCCGCCGCGGTCGCCCGCCTGCCGCCATCAGCCGGGCCAGGTGCCGGTCGCCCGGTGCACCGCCTTGGCACCGGCGCGGTCCACGGTGGCCTTGACCACGGCGAAGACCGCACCCTGGGCCGCGGCGGCCAGCCAGATCTCGCGCCAGGAACGGTCGCGGTCGGTGGCGCCCCAGGTGTGTTCGTCGTGCCGCAGGCTCTTCCACCCCTGCTTGAACACGGCCCCGGCCACCAGCCCGCCGAGCGTGCCGCTGATCAGCCCGACGGGCCGGTAGGCGGCCTTGGTCGCGTTCACCGGTTCCTCCGGCTGCGGCGCCGCATCACGAGGAACGCCGCGGTCGCGACGGCCACCGTCACCGCGGCGACCGGCACGGGGGAGCTGCGGACCAGGTGAGTGGCCCGGCCTGCCTGCCTGCGGGCCGGTGCGACCGCCTTGCCCCGCACCTGTCCCCTGAGCGAAGTGGCCTGTCCCTTGAGCGTGGTGGCCTGCCCCTTCAAGGTGGCCGCCTTGCCCGCGACGCGGTCCTTCACGTGTGCCTTCGAGGCCAGCGCGGCCACGGTCCTGCCCAGCTGTTCGCGGGTCCCGTCCACCTGGGCCCGCAGTTCTTCTGTGACCTTGGTGTTGCTCGTCATCGGTGTGCCCTTTCCCTGGTCTCGGCCACGTCGGCCTGCACGCTGTCGATTGCCTGTTCCGGCCTGGGCGGCGCGGCCCCGGGCAGCTGCCTCCTGCCCAGGACGGCCAGGACCGCGGCGCACGCCGCGAGCGCGGCGGCCCTGCGCGAGTTGCATCTCCTCGCGCATCAGCTGCGAGAGCTGCCGGGACGTTCTGGAGATCAGTGCCCCGGTCGACTCCTCGTCGAGGCTTCGGGCCGGTTCTTGCTCGGTCTTGGTCATCTCCCTTTCACCCACGTTCTTTCTCTGGCGCTTCCGCGTACCCGTGGCCGCCGCGGTCATGCCGGTGCGGGGCGAACCGGCGTGCCGCGAGGCCGCCGAGGAGCGCTCCGGCGCCGATCACCAGCAGTCCGCGCAGCCATACGTCGGCCTCGACCTGGGTGGCCAGGACCACGCACGAGACCACGCCGAGCACGGGCACCACGCGCGGCACCCGGAAGTGATCCGCGGTGACCCGGTCCTTGCGCAGCGCGAGCACCGCGGAGTTGACGCCCGTGAAGACGACGAGCAGCAGCAGGACCAGCGTGGAACTCAGGGTCGTGACATCGCCCGTGAGCGCGAGCAGCATCGACAGGACGGTGGTGACCGCGATGGCCGCCCACGGCGTGCGGCGGCGCGGCAGCACCCGGGCGAGGCCCGCGGGCAGCAGCCCGTCGCGGGCCATGCCGTAGGCCAGCCGCGAGGCCATGATCCCGGTCAGCAGCGCCCCGTTGGCCACGGCGACCAGGGCGATCGCGCTGAACAGCCGGTGCGGGACGCCGCCCGCCGCGTCGACGACTTCGAGCAACGGGCCGCTCGACCCGGCCAGTTCGGCCGTGGGCAGGGCGATCCCGGCCGCGAGGCCCACGAGCACGTACATCACGCCCGCCGTGCCAAGCGCGGCGAACAGCGCCCGCGGATAGGAACGCCGCGGATCGTGCGTCTCCTCGGCGAGGTTGGCCGAGCTCTCGAAGCCCACGAACGAGTAGTAGGCGACCACCGCGCCGCCGAGCACGGCCGCCGCCGCCCCGTTCCCCTCCGTGCCCAGGCGCGTCAGCTCCGCGTAGTGCCCGTCACCGCGCAGCGCGATCCACGCCCCGAGGCCGACGATGAGCAGCAGGCCGCCCGCCTCGACCACGGTGGCCACGGCGTTGGCGCGCACGGACTCCGAGATGCCCCGCAGGTTCAGCAGCGCCAGCGCGCCGAGGAACACCACGGTCACGCCGGTGGTGGGCAGGGTCACGAAGGCCGCCAGGTAGTCCCCGCCGAAGGCGCGGGCCAGCCCGGCAACGGCGACCAGGCCAGCGGAAAGCATGCAGAAACCGGTGAAGAAACCCGCGAAGGGGCCGAACGCGCGGCCGGTGTAATGCGCGGCGCCGCCGGCCGACGGGTATTTCGTGGCGAGTTCGGCATAGGAGGCGGCCGTCAGCAGCGCGAGCGCCAAGGCCACCAGCATCGGCACCCACACGGCACCGCCCGACTCCGCGGCCACCTCCCCGACCAGCACGTACACCCCGGCGCCCAGCACATCGCCAAGGATGAACAGAAAGAGCAGCGGTGTGGTCAGCGCCTTTTTCAGCGGCGGCGTTTCCCGGCCGGCGGGCGTATCCGGAGAGGTCACGGCGCTCTGTCTGCCCGTTCGGCACCGCCCTAGCCCGCACGGGGCGGGGAACACCGGCCCGCGGAAATGTTCGGTCGGCCGCCCGGTACCTGGGTACGGCGCGCTCCTCTCTTTGCGCGCTCCCGCGCGTGCTTCGCGCAGGCCGGGCGCGGGCTGATTGGCCGGGGCGGCGGGGGGACAGGGTTGCACCTGGTGCCCCCGGGGCGGGTGATGGCACGCCCGGGCCGGGCCCTGGGCCGTTCGTTCGCCCCGGCACACGGCCACTGCAATTCGCAAGAAGAAAGTTGAGCACATGAGCGCCGAAGTGACGATTCCGCAGGCGGGCAGGCCGATTCCGTTCCTCGGCCATTCCCTGCGGCTGTTCAGGGACCCGCTGGGCTTCGTCTCCTCCCTGCCCGCCCTGGGCGACCTCGTGCGGATGCGCCTGGGGCCGCTCGCCGTCGTGGTGGTGTGCGACCCCGAGCTGACCCGCCAGGTGCTCGTCGACGACCGCACGTTCGACAAGGGCGGGCCGTTCATCCACCGGGCCCGCGAGGTGACGGGCGACGGTCTCGCCACCTGCCCGCACAGCGCGCACCGGCGCCAGCGCCGGCTGTGCCAGCCCGCCTTCCACCGCGACCGGATTCCCGGCCACGCGGAGGCCATGGCCGCCCGGTGGGACGCCGAGGTCGAGACCTGGCGGGACGGCGAGGAGATCGAGGTGGTGCACGAGATCACGTCCGTGGTGCTGCGCATCGCGGTCGAGACGATGTTCTCCACGCGGCTCAAGCCGCCGACCGCCGCGTCCATCGCGGACGACTTCCGCCTCCTCACCGCCGCGGTCTTCCGGCGCATGCTGACCCCGGCCGCCCTGACCCGGCTGCCGACCCCGGGCAACCGGCGCTACGCGCGGGCGCGCCGCCACCTGCGGAGCACCGTCCGCGGCATCGTCGCCGACCGCCGCGCCGAGGACGCCGACCACGGCGACCTGCTGGCCTCCCTGCTGGGCGCGCAGGACCCGGACAGCGCGGCGGAGGGCCACGCCCTGTCCGACGCGGAACTGGCCGAGCAGGTCGTGACGTTCCTCTCGGCCGGCACCGACACCACCGCCAGCACCCTCGCGTGGGCCCTGCACCTGCTCACGCGCCACCCCGGGATCGCCGAGCGCCTGCGGGCCGAGGCCGACGCCGTGCTCGCGGGCGGGCCGGTCTCCGCGGCGCACGTGCCGCGCCTGGAGCTGACCAGCCGCGTGGTCAACGAAACGCTGCGCCTGTATCCCCCCGGCTGGCTGACCACCCGCCGCGTGACCGCGGACACCGTCCTCGGCGGCGTCGGGCTGCCCGAGGGCACGACCGTGGCCTGGAGCCCCTACGTCATCCACCGCAGGCCCGAACTGTACGCGGACCCCGAACGCTTCGACCCCGATCGGTGGCAGGACTCGCCCCCCGGGCGGTCCGCCTACATCCCCTTCGGCGGCGGCGCCCGCAAGTGCATCGCCGAGCGGTTCGCGTTCACCCACGTCGTCCTGGCCCTGGCGGCCATCACCTCCCGCTGGACGACTCAGCCGCTGTCGGGCGCCGAGGTCCAGCCGGTGATCAGAGGCGTGCTGAGCCCGCAGGACCTGCGCCTGCGGCTGCGCTCGCGCCGCTGACCGCGCGCGGCGGCGCGCTCAGCCGGCCGGCGGGGCCTGCCCGGTCGCCGTGAGGGTCACCACCAGGACGTCGCGCCGCGCGGACGCCGTGGCATCGGCCGGGCGGATCGGGGACACGGCGTGCCAGGTGCGCCGGTCGTCCCCGAGCAGCAGGGTCCCCCGTTCCGCGAGCGTCGTGGTCAGCAGCTCCCCGCCGTCCTCGTCGAACACCGCGCTCCGGCCGCCGGTCGCGTTGTCCCGGCCGATGAGCAGCGAGGACACCAGCGTGACCCCGTCCTGGTGCCGGCCCTCCGGCGTCGGCCGCCCCTCGCTGCCGGCCGCGGCGACGACGCGGAACGGGTGGACCTTCACCCGCCACTCCGACGTGTCGGTGAGTCCGGCCGCCACGTCGGACAGCAGCGCCAGCAGGGAACGCAGCAGCGGGTCGGCCACGAAGGCGTCGGTCAGCGGCTCGAAGTGCCGGTCCCGGTCGACGAACAGGGGGTTGGTGTCCTTCGGCTGCACGAACGCCACATGCGGCTCCGCCGACAGCTCGCCTTCGCCGGTCAGGGTGAAGTCGCCGTAGCGGCGCAGCCGGCAGGTGCCGCCCTCGGCGGCGTACCGGTCCCGCCCCAGCTCCTCCCAGTGGGCGGCGAAACGGTCCCAGTCCGCGGGCCCCGCGCCGAGGGCCGCGGACACCGCCGCGGGCGGCATCAGGTGGGCGCCGGTGGTGGCGAGTGCCCGCCGGACGGCCCCGGTGCCGCTGCCGGCGTCCTCGATCACGTCACTCATGGCATCGACCTGTCCGTGCGGGTGGCTCGTCCTGCGCCTCCCATGGTCGGGCCGCCGCCCGCTGATCGCATCCGGACGGGCGGCAGCCGCGGGGCGGGCGCCCGCTGCCCGCCCGGTGCCCGCCCGCCCCGCGGCGCGGCTACCCGGCCGCCTCGGGAGCCAGCCAGACGGCGGTGTCCTCGGGCAGGCCGCCGCCATCGAGCGGCCCGCTGGCGAGCAGGAGCCGTTCGCCGGCCGGCAGGGGCAGCGGCGCGGGCGAGAAGTTCACCCGGCACACCAGGCCGTCGCGGCGGAACGCCAGCTCCCCCTCCCGCGCCGGCAGCCAGTCGAACGAGGCCGCGCCGCGCCGCGTGCGGCGCAGCCGCAGCGCCGTGCGGTACAGCTCCAGGAAGGAGCCGGGCCGCCCCCGCTGCGCCTCCACCGACCGCTCGCCCCAGCCCGCGGGCTGCGGCAGCCAGCCGGTCCCGCCCGCACCGAAGCCGAACGTCGGCCCCGACCGCGTCCACGGCAGGGGGACGCGGCTCCCGTCCCGGCCCTTGACCGCGTGCCCGGTCCTTTCCCACATGGGGTCGCGCAGTGCGCCGGGGGGCAGGTCGGCGACCTCGGGCAGGCCCAGCTCCTCGCCCTGGTACAGGTAGCTGGTGCCGGGCAGCGCCAGCGTCAGCAGCGCCGCGGCCCGCGCCCGGCGCTCCCCGGTGGCCGGCTCCGGGGCCGGGGAGCGCCCGCCGGTGGCGAGCCAGGCGGCGTAGTCCGTGCCGAGCGGCAGCGCGTAGCGGCTGACGTGCCGGACCACGTCGTGGTTGGACAGCACCCACGTCGGCAGGGCCCCGACCGAACGCGCGGCGGCCAGCGAGGTGTCGATGACCTCGCGGAAGGCGGGGCCGTCCCAGGGGCAGCGCAGGTAGAAGAAGTTGAACGCCTGGTGCAGCTCGTCGGGCCGCGTGTACAGCGGCAGCCGGTGGGCGCTCACCCCGGCCTCCGCCACGGCGATCCGCTGCGGTTCGTACCCGTCGATGACCTTCCGCCAGGCGCGGTAGATCTCGTGCACCTCGTTACGGTCCCAGAACGGGTGGTCCTCGCCCTCCGGCGGCGCGTTCAGCGGGGCGGTGTCGCGGCCTGAGGTGTCGCGCAGCGGCGGCGTCAGGTCTTTGCAGAGCCCGTGCGCGACATCGACACGGAAGCCGTCCACGCCCAGGTCGAGCCAGAACCGCAGGGTCTTCTCGAAGTCCGCGGCGACCTCCGGGTGGTCCCAGTTCAGATCGGGCTGTTCGGCGGCGAAGATGTGCATGTACCACTGCCCGTCGGGCACGCGGGTCCACGCGCTGCCGCCGAACTTCGACTGCCAGTCCGCGGGCGGCAGGCTGCCGTCGGGGCCGCGCCCGTCGCGGAAGACGAACCGGGCGCGGGCGTCGGAGCCCGGCCCCGCGGCCAGTGCCTCGGCGAACCAGGGGTGCCGGTCGGAGAAGTGGTTGGGGACGATGTCGATGATGACCTTCAGCCCGAGGCCGTGGGCCCGTGCGAGCAGGTCCTCGAAGTCGCGGAGCGTTCCGTGCCGCGGGTCGACGTCCCGGGGGTCGGCGACGTCGTATCCTGCGTCGGCCCACGGCGAGGGGTAGAACGGAGTGAGCCACACGGCGTCCACCCCCAGGTCCGCCAGGTGGTCGAGGCGGTCGGCGATGCCCCGCAGATCGCCGATGCCGTCGCCGTCGGAGTCGGCGAAGCTGGGGACGTAGATCTGGTAGACGACCGATTCGCGCCACCAGTCTGCGGTCGTGCTCTGGGTCACGGCTTCCTCTCGTCTGAAGCGTCTGAAGCGTCTGAAGTATCGGGAGTGCGGTGTGGTTGGTGTGCGCCGTGCTGCCGCGCGCCGTGCTGCCGCGCGCGGCGGGCTTCCGGGGCCAGCTTTTCACCGCGCCCGGGGCAGCCGGCGCGCCGCCTCGGACTCAGGGGGCGCCGAGCACCCGGTCGAGGTAGGAGTTGGCGAAGGTGCCGTCCGGGTCCGAGGCGGCGCGCACCCGGCGGAAGTCCTCGAAGTGCGGGTACCTGCCGGCCAGTTCCGCGGCCGTCAGCCAGTGCAGCTTGCCCCAGTGCGGTCGCCCGCCGACGGCGTCGGCGATGGCCGCGACCGCGCGGAAGTACCGTTCGTGGGGCCGCCGGTGGTACTGGTGGACCGCGAGGTAGGCGGTGTCCCGGCCGTGCGCCGTGGACAGCCAGAGGTCGTCCGCGGGGGCGAAGCGCACCTCGGCGGGGAAGGCGATGTGCTCGCCGGAACGGTCGACCCAGCGACGCACGGCCGTCAGGACCCCGGCCAGGGACTCCCGGGGCACGGCATACTCCAGCTCGCGGAAGACGACGCGGCGCGGGGAGGTGAAGACGCGGTACGAGGCGTCGCTGTAGACCCGGGGCGCGAGGGCCCGGGCGGCGACGGCGTTCAGGCGGGGTATCGCGCGCGGCACGGCCGTCCCGAGGCGGTTGACGCCCTCGAAGAGGGTGTTGGAGAGGAACGCGTCATCGAGCCAGGCACGCCCCCGCCCCAGGGGCCGCACCGGCGCCCCGCGCGGCAGCCGGTTGTTGCGCTTGGTCAGCGTCCGGTCCGTGTGGGGGAACCAGTAGAACTCGAAGTGCTCGTTCGCCGCGGTCAGTTCGGCCAGGTCGCCGAGGACGCGGCCGAGCCGCATCGGCACCTCGACGGCGCGCAGCGCGAAGGCGGGCTCGCAGGCCAGGGTGACGCGGGTGAGGACCCCGAGCGCGCCAAGACCGATGCGGGCGGCCCGGAACAGTTCGGGCCGCTCCCGCGCGGAACAGCGCACGGCCGAGCCGTCCGCCAGGACCAGCTCAAGATCCACGACCTGCGCGGCCAGGCTGCCGGAGCGGGCGCCGGTGCCGTGGGTGCCGGTGGAGATCGCGCCCGAGACGGTCTGCCGGTCGATGTCGCCGAGATTGGTCATGGCCAGCCCGTGCGCGGCCAGCACCCGGTTCAGCCGGTGCAGCGGCATGCCCGCCTCGACCGTCACCAGTCCTGAGCGGGCGTCGACGCGGACGGGGCGGTCCAGCGCGTCCATCCGCAGGTGCACGCCGTCGGTCACGGCGGCGCCGGTGAACGAATGGCCGCTGCCGACCGCCTTGACCCGCAGCCCGTCCCGCACGGCGCGTGCGACGGCGTCCGCCACCTCCTCGGTGCTGCCCGGCCGTTCGGTGCGCACCGGATGGGCGGTACGCGTTCCCGACCAGTTGCGCCACCCGGTTGCCGTCATGGTGCGCAAGTGTCTTACCGCCACGGGCACTCGTCAATTACCGTGCTGTCGTATGAACGCGCCGACCGCGTCCGGCCTCACGGCCCTGCCCGGGCTCGCGCGGGCGACGGCCGCGCTCGAGCCGCCGTTCGCGGTGGTCGACCTCGCCGCCTTCCGGGCGAACGCCGACGCACTGACCCGGCGGGCGCTGGGCAAGCCGGTCCGGGTGGCGAGCAAGTCACTGCGCTGCGCGGGCCTGTTGAACGAGGCGGGGCGGCAGCCAGGCTTCCGCGGCGTGCTCGCCTACACGCTGGCCGAGGCCCTGTGGCTGGCGGAGAAGGACGAGGCGGGTGGCGGCGACATCGTGGTGGCCTACCCGACGGCGGACAGGAGCGCGCTGCGGCGCCTGGCGGACGAGGAGCACCTCGCGCGGCGCGTGACGCTCATGGTCGACTCCGAGGAGCACCTGGAGTTCCTGCGGTCGGCCGCCGCGCCCGTTCCTGAGCGCCCGCTGCGGCTGTGCCTGGAACTCGACGTCTCGCTGCGACTGTTCGGCGGCCGGGTGCACATCGGCGCCCGCCGTTCCCCGGTGCGCGGCCCGGCCGACGCGCTCGCGCTGGCCCGGGCCGTCGCCGGGCGGCCGGGGTTCCGGCTGGTCGGGATGATGGCGTACGAATCGCAGATCGCGGGCATCGGCGACGCCCCGCCCGGCGCGCCGCTGCGCGGCCTCGCGGTCCGGGCGATGCAGCGCGGGTCCGCGGCCGAGCTGGCCGGGCGCCGCGCCGCGGCGGTGGCGGCCGTGCGGTCCGTCGCGGACCTGGAGTTCGTCAACGGCGGCGGCACCGGCAGCGTCGAGCGAACGGCCGCCGAGCCCGCCGTCACCGAGATCGCGGCGGGCTCTGGCCTGTACGGGCCCGTGCTGTTCGACGCCTACCGCGGCTTCCGGCCGCGGCCCGCGGCGTACTTCGTGCTGCCCGTGGTGCGGCGCCCGGGGCGCGCGGTGGCGACCGTGCTCGGCGGCGGGTGGGTGGCCTCCGGCGTGCCCGGCTGGGACCGGCTGCCGCGGCCCGCCTTCCCCGCCGGTCTCTCGTACCGCAGGCTGGAGGGCGCGGGCGAGGTGCAGACGCCGCTCACGGGCCGGGCCGCGGACGGGCTCGGCATCGGGGACCGGGTGTGGTTCCGTCACGCGAAGGCCGGGGAGCTGGCCGAGCACGTGAACGTGTTCCACCTGGTGGCGGGCGACCGCCTGGTGGGGGAGATGCCCACCTACCGCGGCGAGGGTTTCGCGTTCCTGTGAGGGCGCGTTCCGGGGCCGCCGGGCGGGCCGATTGGCGGGGGCGGCGGATGGGCAGATGACAGCTGTTCCCGTTCGTTTCCGTTCGGCTCCCTTCCCCGTATCTGTCATGGACATGATCTACCGTCCCCCCACAGGAGGTTGACCGTGACACTCAGAACCGCCGCCCGCGCCCTGGTCGCCGCGCTGGTGACCGCCCTGGCCCTGACCTGGACGGCCGGCCAGGCATCGGCCGCGCCGTCCGCCGCCGCGGTGGTCGTGACGTACGACACCTCGCGCGCCGCCGAGTTCGTCGACGCCGTCCACAGCGGCGCCGCGGTGTGGAACGAGAGCGTGGCGAACGTCCGGCTCGAACCGGCGGCCCCGGGCGAGGACGCCAACGTCGAGATCATCGCCGATGACGGCTGGCCGCGCGCCCTGACCACGAGCCTGGGCAACGGCACCGTGTGGATGGGGCGGCAGGCGGTCGACCAAGGCTACGACACCACGCGCATCGCCGCCCACGAGCTGGGCCACATCCTGGGCCTGCCCGACATGAAGCCGGGCCCGTGCAGCAGCCTGATGTCCGGCTCCACCGGCGGCGTCTCGTGCACCAACCCCTACCCCGACGCCGCCGAGCGCGCGGAGGTCGAGGACAACTTCGCCGCCGCCCTCGCGGGCGCCGCGGCCCACGGGCCGCGCTTCCACCGGAACTGACCCCGGAACCGACTGGCCCCGGCGCCGATCCCGCCGCCCCAGCCGACCGGTCGGCTGGGGCGGCGGCGCGTGGCGGGCGTGGTGGGTGTGGCGGGCGTGGCGGACCGGAGGGGCTTCGCACCATTGACCTGCTTCTCCCGGTCTGCCTAGCATGCCGCCCGAACAAATGCCCGGCTTTGCATGGGTATTCACGCCGCTAGCCGAAAGGCGCCGCATCTTGAACTCCCCACCGGTCCGTCACGCCCTGATCGTCCGTGGCGGATGGGAAGGCCACGCCCCCGTTCAAGCCACCGACCTCTTCCTGCCGTTCCTGCGCGAGCAGGGCTTCGACCTGACCGTTTCCGACACCCTCGACGCCTACCTCGACCCCGAAGCCCTCGCCGCCACCGACCTCGTCGTCCAGTGCTGGACCATGGGCGAGATCACCCGCGAGCAGTCGGCAGGGCTGGCCGCGGCCGTCGCGGCGGGGACCGGCCTCGCGGGCTGGCACGGCGGCATATGCGACGCGTTCCGCTCCGACACCGGCTACCAGTGGCTGACCGGCGGGCAGTTCGTCATGCACCCGCCGGAGTTCGTCGACCACACCGTGGACATCGTGCCCGAACGGGCCGGCCACGCGATCGTCAAGGGCCTGCCGGACGCCATCCCCGTGCACACCGAGCAGTACCTCGTCCACACCGATCCCGCCGTCGACGTGCTGGCCACCACCACCTTCGCCGACGCCGACGGCATCCCCGCCCCGGCCCGCGGCGCCACCTCGGCCGCCGTCTGGACCCGCACCTGGGGGCTCGGGCGGGTCTTCGTCAGCACCATCGGCCACAAACCCGACGACCTGGAGGACCCCACCGTGCGCGAACTCACCGAACGCGGTCTGCTGTGGGCGGCCCGGTGAGCCCCCTGCGGGTCGGGATCGTCGGCACCGGCGTCATCAGCCGCGCGTACCTCGGCCACCTCGACAACCACGGCCGCGACGGCGGCCTCGCGCTGACCGCCGTCGCCGACCTCGACCCGGAACGCGCCGCCAAGGCCGCGGCCGGCCGCCCCGGAGTCCACGTCCGCACCCCGGAGGAGCTGTACGCGGCGGACGACGTCGACGTCGTGCTCAACCTCACCATCCCCGCCGCGCACACCGAGGTCGCGCACGCCGCGATCGCCGCGGGCAAGCACGTCTACAACGAGAAGCCGCTCGCACTCGACCGCGCCGCGGGCGCCGAGGTGCTCGCGGCCGCCCGCACCGCGGGCGTGCGCGTCGGCTGCGCCCCCGACACGGTGCTGGGGAGCGGCGTGCAGACCGCCCGCGCGGCCGTGGCCGCCGGCCACATCGGGCGGCCCGTGGCCGCCACCGCGTTCTTCACCACGCCAGGACACGAGGTCTGGCACTCCGACCCCGAGTTCTACTACCGGCCGGGCGGCGGGCCGCTGTTCGACATGGGTCCTTACTACCTCACCGCCCTGGTGCACCTGCTCGGTCCGGTCACCGCCGTGACCGGGGCGGCGTCGCGGCCCACCGACCGGCGGACCATCGGCTCGGGGCCGCGGGCGGGCCACACCTTCTCCGTCGAGGTCGACACGCACGTCACCGGCGTGCTCACGCACGCCTCGGGGGCGCTGACGACGCTGCTGATGAGCTTCGACACGCACGCCGCCCACCTGCCGAGGATCGAGGTGCACGGCACCGGCGGCAGCCTGTCGGTACCCGACCCGAACGGCTTCGACGGACCGGTCGCGCTGCACGCCGCCGGCACGGGGGAGTGGCGCCAACTGCCGCCGACCCACGGCTACCGCGTCGCCGGCCGCGGGACCGGCCTCGCCGACCTGGCCGCGGCCCTGGCCGCGGGCACCGCGCACCGGGCCTCGGGCGACCTGGCGCTCCATGTGCTGGACACCATGCAGGCGCTGCTCGAATCCGCCGCGACGGGGCGGCGGGTGGAGATCCGCACGGAGTGCGCCGTTCCCGACCTCGTTCCCGGCCTCGTCGGCTGAACGGCACGCCCCGCCGCACGCGCACGCGCCGGTCCCCGTGCGCGTGCGGCGCCGCGGGCCGGGTCAGAACAGCCGCTCCTCCCGCACCAGGGCCGGCTCCTCCAGGTCCAGCAGGAAACGCTTGCGCTCCAGGCCGCCCGCGTACCCGGTCAGCGCCCCGCCGGCGCCCACCACCCGGTGGCAGGGCACGACGATCGACACCGGGTTGCGCCCGTTGGCCGCGCCGACCGCCTGCGCGAGCCCCGGATCGCCCAACTCCCCGGCCAGCGCGCCGTAGGTGCGCGTCTCCCCGAACGGGATGTCCACCAGCAGCCGCCACACCCGCTGCTGGAAGGCGTTGCCCCGCGGGGCGAGGGAGAGGTCGAAGCGGGTCCGCCCGCCCGCGAAGTACTCGGCGAGCTGCCGCCGCACCTCCTCGAAACCCGCGTCGGTCCGTTCCCCGAACGCGGACACCTCGGGCATGCGCAGGTGCCCCTCGAAGTACAGCCCGGTCAGCGCGCCGTCCACGGCGACCGCCGTCAGCTCGCCGAGCGGCGAATCGATCACCGTATGTGTCGTACTCATGGCGCCTTCCTCCCGGTCGTCCCCGCGTGCCGCTCCCCGGCCCTGCGCGCAGGTCGCAACAGCCTTCAGGGAGAACGCCGGGAGGGCCAGGAATTATCCACCAAGGCCGACTGTCCGACGGACCCGGCCCCTGCCGGTCGGGTACTCAGACGGCGGGCTTGTGCCAGCGAGCCGTCTGCATACCGGGCCACACATCGTCGAGGATCTCCACGCCGGGCAGCGCCGCGGAGTATTCCCGCACGAACTCCGTATGGCTCAGCTTGGTGCTCTGCTCGCTGATCCGGCCCCAGTTCTCGTGCATGAACAGTTTCAGTGCCTTCACCGAGTTCTCCACGCGCCCGGTCACGTCGTAGGCCACGCGCGCGAACTTGAACGCGAGGTCCGCCTGCATGTCCGGACGGTCGGGCTCGATCATGTTCTCCGGGTCGGAGATGACCAGCGTGCCGCCCGGGGCGACGAGCGCGGCGAGATGGGGAAGGATCTGCCGCGGCTCGCCCATCAGGAACACGCAACTGAATGCGAACACCAAGTCGAAGGTGCCGTCCTTTTCCGGCGTCATATCGAGGGCGTCGCGCACCTGGTAGGTCACATTCGGCCGGGCCCGGTCGCGCTGCGCGATATCGATCATCGTCGGGGCCGGATCGGTGCCGAGCACCTCGTCGAACAGCTCGGCCAGCGTGGTGGTGTGGCGCCCCGCACCGCAGCCGATGTCGAGCGCCCGCTTGCCGCGCGGCAGATGGGCGGACATCCAGGTACTGAACGGGGCCCGGGACGCCTCCAGCGCGGCGCTGCACTCGTCGTACAATTCTGCGACTCCGTCGTACAAATCCGCGAGCGTGAGCGCATTCGGCTCCGTTGAAGACATGATGACCCGCTCCGATTCCTGCGTCCGAGGTGGAACTTCAGATTAACGTCGCCTCGGAAACGATGGCACAGCGCCTGTGGAGCACGGCGGAAAACCTACGCGTGCACGGGGGATGCGGAACGTCGTCCCCCCGGCTCCGCGCGCCCCCGCGCGGTATCGGATGTGCCGGGCGGAGCCCGGGCGTTCCCCTGTGCGGGGGATTTCCGCGAAGACCATCTTGATGGCCGGGAGTGCGGGGCACAAAATGCGGAACCCGTAAGGCATCGGCGTTCCCTTCCGGGGAATGCCATGCGACCGCGAGGGACGAATGAATCCGAGGCATGCACGCTTCAGCCGCCCGTGGTGGGCGCTGCTCTGCGCCGTGTTGCTGGCCCTGCCCGCGGTCGGCGGCAGCTCCGCCGCCGCGGCCCGCCCCGACGGCGCGACCGTCGTGGCGCGCGAACGCAGTGGCCAGCGGACGCTGGACCTGACCATCGACTCGCCGGCGCTGGCCGACGAGGTGAAGACCCGGGTCCTGCTGCCGCCGGGATACGCGGATCAGCCGGACCGGGTGTGGCCGGTGATCTATCTGCTGCACGGCTGCTGCAGCCGGCCGGGCTTCGACGACTGGACGTCCTCCGCCGACGTGGCCGGCCTCACCGCGGGCACCGAGGCGCTCGTGGTGATGCCGGAGGGCGGCTCCGTGGGCTACTACACGAACTGGTGGAACGCCGGGCGGGGCGGGCCGCCGGCCTGGGAGACGTTCCACCTGGTCGAGTTGCCGCGCCTGCTGGCCGGGGAGGTGCGCGCGGGGAGCGCGCGGGCCGTGGCGGGCGCCTCGATGGGCGGGACGGGCGCGCTGGAGTACGCCGGGCGGCACCCAGGGTTCTTCCGCGCCGCGGCCTCCTACAGCGGGCGGCTGAACACCAGGGCCGACGCGGCCGCGGTGATGCGCCGCCTGGAGGATTTCGGCCACGACCCGCGGGCCATGTGGGGCGACCCCGAGGCGCAGGCCCGGATCTGGTCGGCCCACAACCCCGTCGAGGTGCTGGACCGCCTGCCGCGCGGCTTTCCCGTGTACGTCTCCAGCGGGGACGGCAGCCCCGGCCCGCTCGACCCGCCGGACGCGGGGGACGACGGGCTGGAGCGGCAGTTCGGCGACATGGCGCGGGAGTACGTGGCGCGGGCGCGCGGGCACGGTCTCGCGGTGACCGCCTCCCTGTACGGCCCGGGCCGCCACCACTACGGCTACTGGGAACGCGAGTTCGCCCGTTCCCTGCCCCTGCTCGCCGAGGCCGTCGGCGCCGGTTCGGCCGGAAACACCCGTGGGCCGGCCGACCATGCCGTCCCCGCCTGGGTACCCGGGTCGTGGCACCTTCCCCCCGGGCGCGCTGAAGGGACGAGGCGATGGCAGGAACGGTGAGGCGGTGGCGCCGGCGGCGCAACCCGCTGCGGCGCACAACGGACGTGGCGGAGGCGTGGGTCGGGTTCGCGGCGGTGGCGGTGATGGCCGTGGGCGCGCCCGCGGCGGGCGTCGCCACGGCGGTCGCGGTGGGCGACGCGCTGCTGGAACAGGGGCGCGAGGCGCGCCAGCAGCGTGCGGTCGTACTCGAACGCGCCCCCGGGGCGGCCGTGACGGGTGCGGCGGTCGCGGCGGGCCGGATGCGCGCCGTGGTCCGCTGGACCGAACCCGACGGCACCGTGCGCGTGGACCAGGCGCGGGTGGCCGACGGCACGGAGAAGGGCACGTGGGTGACGGTGTGGGTGGACGGCCGCGGCAGGCCGACCGGTTCACCGGCCGCGCCGGCCGAGGCGTGGTTCGGCGCGACGACGGCGGGCTCGGCCGCGGCGGTCTGTGTGGGTCTCGCCGCGGCCGGTGCCCGTATCGCGGTGCGCGCCCACCTCGACGCGCGCCGGTACGCGCGCTGGGACCGGGAGTGGGCCGAGATCGCCCCCCCACTGGAGTCGGCCGGTGACCTGACCTGACCTGAATCTGACCTGACCTGACCGGGGCCGCGCCGCCCGAGCCCGGATCAGCCGAGCCCGGATCAGCCGGGCCAGGGCAGCCAGGCGGTCAGCAGGAAACGGTCGCCCGCCTGCCGGTGTTCCAGGCGCCCGCCCGCGAGCGATGCCCGTTCCGCGAGCCCGATCAGCCCCTGGCCCGCGCCCGGGATCGGCCCCCGCTGGCTGCCGCCCGGGGCCGGATTGCACACCTCCACGGTCAGTCCCGCGCCGGGGCCGCCGCTCACCGTCACCGTCACCGGGGCGTCCGCGGCGTGCTTGCGGGCGTTCGTCAGCCCCTCCTGCACGATGCGGTACGCGGTCCGCCCGGCCACGGGCGGCGCCTCCTCCGGCGCACCGACCCGCTGGTCGAGGGCGACGTTCATGCCCGCCGCGCGCGACTCCGCCGCCAGCCGCTCCAGATCCGTGAGGACCGGCTGCGGGCGTTCCCCGTTCTCCGGCCGGCGCAGCACCCCGATGACCTCCCGCAGATCCTGGAGCGCCTGATGGGCGCTCTCCCGGATTACCCCGGCGGCCCGCTGCACCTCGGCGGGCGGCGCCCCCGGATGGAACTCCAGCGCCCCCGCGTGCACGCTCAGCAGCGACAGGCGGTGTGCCAGCACGTCGTGCATCTCCCTGGCCATGTCCTCCCTGGCCTGCCGCCGCGCGTCGACCGCGGCCCGCTCCGCCCGCTCCCGCAGCGAGGCGATGAGCTGACGGCGTGAGCGGATGTACAGACCCCAGCCGATCGACCCCAGGATCAGGAAGAAGAAGACGACGCCCCGGGCGAAGCGGTCCGGCTCCGGCTCCAGCACCTGGCGCACCACGACCAGCGGGGCCGGTGCCAGCGCGACGGCGGCCACCCACGCCGTGACCCGGGGCGGGCGGTGTGCGGCCACCGTGAACAGCGCGACCAGCGTCGGCCCCGTCAGCAGGTGCGCCCAGATGCCGGCGAGCACGAGCACCACCGCGAGGGCGACCGGCCACCTGCGCCGCACGAACACCGCGGCACAGGCCAGCGCCCACAGCGTGTCCTCGACCGCGCGTGCCGTAGCGGACAGGTCGGCGGGCAGCACCGAGTCGGCGATGAGCATCGAGAAGACGACCGCGAACAGACAGAACGCGGCGTCGACCAGCCAGTTTGTCAGCTTGCGGCGCATGACTCCCGAATCTACGGCCGACCGGGGCCGCGCGGAGCCGCCCGGCGCGCATCCGAGACCATCGGACGACACCCGTCCGCCCGCGGAAGACTTTGGTCGTGCCGCTCGCGTACCGCGCCGCCGGACCGCGCGGTCCGGCGGCGTCCGGGGCCCGGCTGCTTGTTCGGCGCGGTTCCGCCGGGGCATCATGACCGCCGGTTTCCGTTCACCAACCCCCGCGGAGGAACGTATGACCCGTCCCGTTCTGGCCCTCACCCTCGGCGACCCCGCCGGCATCGGCCCGGAGATCACCGCGGGCACCCTCGCCGCCGTCGCGGGCGAGGAAGGGCACCACGGGGTCGCCGTCGGCGACGCCGAGGCACTGCGCCGCGGCGCCAGGGCCGCGGGCGTGGCCGCCGAGGTGCGCGAGATCACCGACTTCGGCACCGCACCGGCGGGACCCGGCGTCATCGACGTGCTCGACACGGGCGTGCTCGGCGACGACCTGCCGCCGTTCGGCACCGTCGACGCCCGGGCCGGCCGCGCCGCCGTCGCCGCGATCGAGACCGCCACCCGCGCCGCGCTCGACGGCGCCGTCGCCGGTGTCGTGACCGGGCCCATCAACAAGGAGGCCATCTGGGAGGCCGGTTCGAAGCACCTCGGCCACACCGAGATGCTGGGCGAGCTGACCGGCGTCACCCGCCAGGACACCATGTTCGTCGTGCGCAACACCGCCGCCGAGGGGCACCACCTGCGCATCTTCTTCACCACCAGGCACCTCTCCCTGCGCAGCGCCCTCGACCGGATCACGCGGGACAACGTGCTGCGCGCCATCCGCGAGGCCGCCACCGCGCTGCGCGTCTTCGGCGTCCCCGAGCCGCGGCTCGCCGTCGCGGCCCTCAATCCGCACGGCGGTGAGAACGGCGCGTTCGGCGACGAGGAGATCGTGCACATCGGCCCGGCCTGCGAGGCGGCCAGGGCGGAGGGCCTCGACGTCACCGGCCCCGTCCCCGCCGACTCCGTCTTCCACCAGGGTCTCACCGGCCGGTACGACGGCGTGCTGTCCCACTTCCACGACCAGGGCCACATCCCGGCCAAGACCTACGACTTCGACGGCACCATCTCCGTCACCGTCGGCCTGCCGATCCTGCGGACCTCCGTCGACCACGGCACGGCGTTCGACATCGCCGGCACCGGCACGGCGGACCACGGCACCATGCTCTCCGCCTACCGCGCCGCCGTCGACTACAGCCCCGCCGTCCCCCTGATCCGCCGCACCTACGGCTCCTGAGCCCACCGGGTCACTCTGTCCGCGGCACTTTGCAACACGCACAAAGTGATTTAATGGCCGGGAAGTTCGACCCGCTCGCCAACCCGGCAGGAGGGGCATGTCACGAGCCCGCTCTGGCGCCACGTCCGCCCTGCGTCTGCTCGCGGCGGACCTGCGTGCCCGCCGGGCCGCGGCAGGCGTGACCATCGCCACCGCGGCCGAGAAGCTGGACGTCCATCCCACGACGATCCGCAGACTCGAAGCGGCGAAGCACACGTTCAAACCGGCCACCGTCGCCCACCTCCTGCGGATCTACGGGGTCCCCGAGGAGGAGGTCGACCAGGTCCTGGCCCGGCTCTCCGCGGCGAACACCCCGGGCTGGTGGCACGACTACCGCGATCTGCTGACCGAGGAGCAGGCCGACCGGCTCGACTTCGAATCCTCGGCCTCGCTGATCCGCGCGTACGCGCCCGGCCTGGTACCCGACCTGCTCCAGACCGCGGACTACGCCCGCGCCCTGCTGCGGACGCAGCACCCGCGGGAGGAACAGCGGTGCCTCGACCGCCGTGTGCGGCTGGCCGAGGCGCGCAAGCGCGCCGCGTTCGACCGCGAACGGCCGCTGCGCTACTGGTGCCTGATCGAGCACGCGGCGCTGCACCGCGTGGTGGGGGACCGGGAGGTGATGCGCGGGCAGCTCGACCATCTGAACGCGATCGCGGGCGACCTGTCCTCGCTGATCAAGATCCAGATCATGCCGCTCACCACGCCGCCCCATCCGATGCTCGCCAGCGGGGCGGTGGAGATCGTGCGCTTCGACCACCGGTACCTCGCCGACCGGCTCGTGGTGCGCGGCCTGCACCAGGCCGCCGCCACCATCACCGACGACATCGACGCCGTGCGGGCCTTCAACCGGGCCATGGACACGGCCTGCCTGGCGGCGCCGCGCCCCACGGCGCCCATACCCACCCCACTCACCCCCGGAGGCGAGCGATGACCCGGCAGAACCCCCCGCCCCAGATAGACACCAGCGTCCCGCACTCGGCCCGCATCTGGAACTGGATACTCGGCGGCAAGGATCACTTCGAGGCGGACCAGCGCCTGGGCGAACACCTGGAGCAGCACTATCCCGAGGCGCTGAACGTGGCGCGCGCCTCCCGTGACTTCCTCGGTCAGGTCGTCACCCACCTCGTCGTCGAGGAGGGCGTGCGGCAGTTCCTCGACATCGGCACCGGCCTGCCCACCGCAGACAACACCCACGAGGTTGCCCAGCGGGCCGCGCCCGAGAGCCGGATCGTGTACGTGGACAACGACCCGCTGATCCTGGTCCACGCCCGCGCCCTGCTCACCACGCACCCGGACGGCGCGACCGACTACGTCGAGGCCGACGTGCGCGACCCGGACACCGTGCTGGCGGAGGCCGCGAAAACGCTGGACTTCGACAAGCCCGTGGCCCTGATGCTGATGTCGATGCTCGGCCACATCCTGCCGGACGAGGCCGCGCTGCTGGTCCAGGAGTACACCCGGCGCCTGCCCTCCGGCAGCTTCCTCGCCACCTGCGACTCCATCGCGGCCCCCGAGATGATCAAGCTCAACGAGGACTACGCCGCCACCGGCGCGGTGCCCTACCACTGCCGCACCGAGGAGCAGCTGGCCGCCACCGCCGATGGGCTCGAAATCCTGCCGCCCGGAGTCGTTCCGCTGAACGAGTGGCGCACGGAGACGCCGGGCGAGTTCACCTACCAGTGGGGTCTCCTGGCGCGCAAGCCGTGACCCGGCCGCAGGACGGGGCCCCGGGCCGTGACCGTCACGGCCCGGCGGCCCGCAGGGCGCGGGTCCCCAGCGTGCGCAGGTACGCGCGCAGTTCGGCCGGCTCGTGCACCTCGACCTGGCAGCCGAGCATGAGCAGCCTGGCGGCCAGCCACTCCACCGTGTCCGCGTGGCCCTCCAGCAGACAGTGCGCAGGACCGGCCGGGGTGATGTCCGAGGCCGCGGCGCCGAGCAGGCGCGCGGCCTCGTCCGCCGGCAGCCCCAGGGTGGCCCGCACCCGGTACGTCGGCGCCAGCGCGTACAGCCTGCCGCGAACGTAGGCGGCGGCGTCGGCGCCTGGCGGGTCCCTGGGCGGCACGCGCACGCCGGTGGCGAACGGCCGGCGGATGCGGTCGACGCGGAAGATGCGCCAGTCCTCCCGGTCGTTGTCCCAGGCCAGCAGGTACCAGCGCCGCCCCGCCGCGACCAGTCGGCAGGGCTCGGCGAGCCGCCCGCGCTCTGCCGTCCCGTCCGCGGCCCGGTACCAGAACCGCACCCGTTCGCGGCCCGCGACGGCCCCCGCGATCACGGTCAGCACCTCGGGGTCGAAGCGCACCCCGCCGCTGCTCCCCGGCGGCTCCGCCAGGGGAACGGTCGCCGTGCCGAGCGCCGCGACCCGCCGCCGCAGCCGCGCGGGCAGCACCTGCTCCAGCTTGGCGAGCGCCCGCACCGAGGCGTCCTCGATGCCCGCCACCGGACTCCCGGCCGCCGTCCGCAGGCCCACGGCGATGGCGACCGCCTCCTCGTCGTCCAGCAGCAGCGGCGGCATGGCCGCGCCCGCGGCCATCCGGTAGCCGCCGGCCGCGCCCTTCGTGGCCTCCACCGGGTAGCCCAGCTCGCGCAGGCGGTCGACGTCCCTGCGCACCGTCCGCGGGCTGACGCCGAGGCGGCCGGCCAGTTCGCTGCCGGGCCAGGCCCGCGGCGACTGGAGGAGCGAGAGCAGCGCGAGCAGCCGCGCCGGGGTGTCCTTCACGGCATCCATCATGCCGCGCGATGTAGGACAGAGCGCGGCCTATATGGCGTCTAGCGTCGTTCTCGTCAGCACGCACGCGCCGTCCTGGGGAGCGCCATGAGCACCACGAGTACCGATATCCGCCCTTTCCGCATCGAGACGGCGCAGGCCGACCTCGACGACCTGCACGACCGGCTCGCGCGCACCCGCTGGCCGCGGCAGCTGCCCGGCGAGGGCTGGAGCCGCGGCGTGCCGGTCGGCTATCTGAAGGGGCTGACCGACTACTGGCGCGAGAGCTTCGACTGGCGGCGGCAGGAGTCGTGGCTGAACGGGTTCCCGCAGTTCATGACCGGAATCGACGGGCAGGACGTGCATTTCCTGCACGTCCGCTCCGCACGGCACGATGCGCTGCCGCTGATCCTGACGCACGGCTGGCCGAACACGTTCGTGGAGTTCGCGCCGCTGATCTCCCGGCTGACCGCCGACTTCCACGTCGTCGTGCCCTCCGTGCCGGGATTCGGGTACTCCGCGCCGCCGCACGGCACCGGCTGGGACGCCGCGCGGGTGGCCCGCATCTGGGTGGCGCTCATGCACCGCCTCGGCTACGACCGCTACGGCGTCCAGGGCGGCGACCTCGGGGCCTATGTCGCGCCCGAGGTCGCGAAGGCCGATCCGGAGCACGTCGTCGGCGTGCACATCGACGCCGGCATCGGCTTCCCCGAGGAGGCCGACCTGCCCGGCCTGACACCGGCGGAACGGGAGCAGCTCGCGCAGCTGGGCGAGTGGGCCAACGGCGTCGACCACCACGCCCTGCTGCGCGCCGCGCCGCAGACGTTCAGCTACGGGTGGCACGATTCGCCGGTGGCGCAACTGGCCTGGCTGCTCCACAAGTTCAAGGAGTTCGGCACGACAGGTGAACTGCCGGACGAGGTCATCGACCGCGACCTGCTGCTGACCAACGCCACCCTCTACTGGCTGACGGGCACCTCGGGCAGCTCCTCGTGGTCCATGTACGAGAGCACCGGCCCCTTCGCCTGGCCCAGGGGCCAGGCGGCGGTGCCGACCGGCGTCTACGTGGGGCCGCCCGCGATCCGCCGGCTGGCCGAGCGGCACAACAGGATCGTCCACTGGCCGGAGAGCAACCCGGGCCGCCACCACTTCATCGCCATGGAGGAGCCGGACGGCCACGCCGCCGACATCCGCGCGTTCTTCGCCAAGGTGCGCTGAGGCGGCGGCCGCGCTCACCCGCGGCCCGGCGCCGCGCCCCGGCGCCGGGGCGGTGCGCGGGGAGGCGGGCGCGCGGCCCGGCGCGCCGGTCGGCGCGGCGACCACCACGGTGCCGTTCCGCCCGCGGCCCTCGACGTGCCCGTCCTCCGCCAGCCGCCGGTACGCCTCGGTCACCACCCCTGGACACACGCGCAGCTCCGCGGCCAGCACCCGGGTGGGCGGCAGCGTGCCGCCGACCGGCAGGCGGCCGTCGGACACCGCCTGCCGCAGTGTCCCGGCCAGCCAGTCGGAGAGACCGCCGGGGGAGCCTGGCTCCTGTCGAGCTGGAGGAAGTCGGCACCGGCCGTTTCGGACCAGTCCAAGTCGCGCCCATTGGACCTGTTCACCGGGCCATTGTGGCGGCAGGGTCGCTGCCATGGAGACGAGGACCATTCCGCGCACGGTGATCCGCCCCGGCTACGTGCACGGCTATTCGGAACAGGAGTCCCGCAGGCTCGGCGACCAGGCGGACACGCTGGCCGGTCTGCTGCACGGCGGGACGGCGTACCCGGCGGGCAGCCGGGTGCTCGACGTCGGGTGCGGGGTCGGCGCGCAGACGGCGCATCTGGTCGCCGCAGGACCGCGGGCGCACATCGTCGGCGTGGACGTCTCCGGCCACTCCCTCGCGCAGGCCGGCGCCCGGCTGCCCGGCGTGACGTGGTGCCGGGCGGACCTGTTCGCGCTGCCGTTCGCCGACGCCTCGTTCGACCACCTCTTCGTGTGCTTCGTCCTCGAACACCTGCGGGCCCCGCGGCTCGCGCTGTCCGGGCTGCGGCGCGTGCTGCGGCCGGGCGGGACCATCACCGTGATCGAGGGCGACCACGGGTCGGCCTTCTTCCACCCGCACAGCGCGTACGCGCGGGCGGCGATCGACTGCCAGGTGCAGCTCCAGTCGGCCGCGGGCGGGGACGCGCTGATCGGACGGCGGCTCCAGCCGCTGCTCACCGAAGCCGGATACGCGGACGTCGAGGTCCGGCCCCGCACCGTGTACGCCGATGGCACCCGCCCGGCGCTGACCGAGGGATTCACCCGCAACACGTTCGTCGCGATGATCGAGTCGATCAGGGACGAGGCGCTGGCCGCGGGCCTGATCACCGCGCCCGACCTCGACCGCGGCCTGGCGGACCTCAGGCGCACCGCCGAGGACGGCGGAACGTTCCACTACACCTTCTTCAAGGCCCGCGCCATCAGGGGCGACGACTGACGCGCGGCACCGGGAAATTCGGTGGTGGGCGCCGTCCGGCGACAGCAGGCTGGGGTCATGACGTCATCACCCGCCGCCTTCCTGCCCGGCCTGAAGCTGTCCCGCGCCCTCTACGAGGAGGCGGTGCGGCCCCTGCTCGCCGAGGAGTTCCCCGAGCTGCGGTACTCGGCGGCGCGGATCGGCGCGGGCTCCGAGGTGCTCGGCTTCGACACCGAACGGTCCGCCGACCACGATTGGGGGCCGCGGCTCGATCTGTTCCTCTCCCCGGGGGACGCCGCCGCGCACGGCGCGTCGGTCCACGCGCTGCTGGCCCGGCGGCTGCCGAAGCAGGTGAAGGGCTGGCCCACCCACTTCGAGCGGAACGCCGACCCGGCCGACCCCGTGGGGCGGATGGCGCCGACGACCGGCCCGGTCGACCACCGCGTCTCGGTGGACGAGCTGGGCGCGTGGCTGCGCGGCCACCTCGGCACCGACCCCTCGGCGGCCGAGCCGGACACGGCCGACTGGCTGTCGATTCCGCAGCAGCGGCTCGCCGAGGTGACCGCGGGCGCCGTGTTCCACGACGGGCTCGGCACGCTCGACGCCGCGCGGCGGCGGCTGGCCTGGTACCCGGACGAGGTGTGGCGCTACCTGCTGGCCTGCCAGTGGCAGCGGATCTCGCGGGAGGAGGCGTTCGTGGGGCGCTGCGCCGAGACCGGCGACGACCTGGGCTCCGCGGTCGTCGCGGGCCGGCTGGTGCGCGACCTGATGCGCCTGTGCCTGCTGCTGGCGCGGCAGTACGCGCCGTACAGCAAGTGGCTCGGCGGCGCCTTCCGGCGGCTGCCGTGCGCGCGAACGCTGACCCCGTCGCTGCGCGGCGCGCTGGCGGCGACCGCCCATGCGGAACGGGAGCGGCACCTGTGCGACGCCTACGAGGCGGTGGCCGCGCTCCAGAACGCCGAGGCTATGGCGCCACCGGTCGACCCGGCCCGGCGGCCGTATCACGCGCGGCCGTTCCAGGTGCTGCACGCCGAACGGTTCGCGTCGGCCCTGGCCGCCACGCTGACCGACCCCGTGCTGCGCGCGCTGCCGCTGACCGGTGGCGTCGACCAGTGGGCAGACAGCACCGACTTCCTGAACGACCCGGCGGCGATCCGCGCCGCGACCGGCGCGTTGGCGGGCGCCTGATGGCCGGCCCCGCGGCGGACGCGGAGCTGCGGGCGGCCGTGGCCGCCGCCTGGGGCCGCCGCCTGGTGGGCCGGGGCGAACGGCTGCCCGGCGGCGAGGAGTCGGCCGCCCACCGCTTCGGTGACCTCGTGGTGCGCATCGGCCCGCCGTGGCGCGGCACGGCGGAGGCGGAGTGGTGCCATGCCGTGGCCCTGGCCGCCGCCGCGGGCGGCGCGCCCGCCGTCGTCCGCCCCGAACGCACCAGGGACGGTGCGACGGTGGTGCGGATCGGCGGCCGGCCGGTGTCGCTGTGGCCGTACGCGGCGGGCGCGCCGGCCGACCGCGCGGATCGGGGAGAGTGGTCAGGAGCGGCGCGGGAGCTGGCCGGTCTGCACCGGGCGCTCGTCCGCCACCGCCCGCCGCCGCGGCCGGAACCCGCGCTGCTGGAACGCGGCCTGCGCGGCGAGCCGTGGTCGGGCCCCGCCGCACTGGCGGATGCGGCACTGAGCCGATGGCTGGCCGAGTTCGCGCGCAGGCGGGGCCCGGGCCAGCCGCTGCACGGCGACTACTACCGGGGGAACGTGCTGGCGCGCGGGGGCCGGATCGTGGCCGTACTGGACTTCGACGAGGCCCACATCGGCCCGCCGGAGCTGGAAGTGGCCACGGCCGGACGGGAGTTCGGCGATCCGTGGGCCACGGACCTGAGCGGGGTGCGGCGCTTCGCCGACGCGTACGCCGCGGCGGGCGGCACGGCGGGACGGATGGACGACGAGACGACGGCGCAGCTGATCCGGCACCGGTTGCGCTGCGAGGCGGCGCACGTCGAGGCGGGCGGGGGAGGGGCGGAGGACGGCCGTGCGCCGGGCGCGGCCGACCGCGCGTACCACCGGCGGCGGATCGACCTCTTCCACCGTTTGCGGCCCTGATCCACGGGGCGCCCCGGGAGCGGTGGCCGCGGGCGGTGGCCGCGGGCGGCGACAAGTCCCGGCGGGGTCGGGCACCTTCGAAGCGGCGTGCGAAACTGCTTCCCGAAGGTGATGGCATGTCGAGGAGCGGAGCGAAGAGATGGCCGACCGAAGAGACAGCGGCGCGGCGGGGTCGGGCGAGGGCACGGGCCGTGACTACGGCCTGAGTTGGAGCGGGGCGCTGCCGGACTACGAGCCGGTGGAGATCGACACCACCAAGCCGAGCATCGCCCGGGTCTACGACGCGGCGATCGGCGGCAAGGACCACTACGAGGTGGACGCGGCGGTCGTCGAGGCCGGCCGGCAGGTGTCGGCGGCGGGCGTGGCGAGTGCCCGCGTCAACCGTGACATCCTCATCCGCGGGGTCCGCCACCTCGCGGAGCAGGGCATCGACCAGTTCCTCGACCTCGGCTCCGGGCTGCCCAGCGCGCAGAACACGCACCAGGTCGCCCAGGCGATCAACCCGGATGCGCGGGTGGTCTACGTCGACAACGACCCGATCGTTCTCGCTCACGGCCGGGCGCTGCTCGCCCAGGACGAGCGCACGCGCGTCATCACCGCGGACATGCTCGACGTCGAGCACGTGCTGAACCACCCCGGCGTCCAGGGCTTCATCGACTTCTCCAAACCGCTCGGCCTGATGATGGTGGCCGTTATCCACCACCTGCTGGACGAGGAGGACCCGAACGGGGTCGTCGACGCGTACAAGGCCCGTCTGGCACCGGGCAGTTACCTGTTCATCACGCACTTCTGCAACTCCTTCCCCGAGGCCAGGGAGCTGAACGACGTCCTCATCCAGTCCCTCGGCCGCGGCCAGTTGCGCAGCAAGGAGCGCATCGCGACCTTCTTCGACGGCATGGACCTGATCGAGCCGGGGATCGTTCCGCTCCCGCTGTGGCGCCCCGACGCCCCGGTGCCGGAGCCGCTCGACCACAGCGGCCTGCTCATGGTCGGCGGCGTCGCCCGCAAGCCGGCCCCCGGCGAGTAGCCGCGGCGCACGCACCTTCCCGCCGCCCCCGGCCCGCGCCTCGGGCCGGGAGCGGCGCGCGGCACATCCGGCGCGCCCGCCGCTACGCGGCCGGCTCGGCGTCCACCGCCCGCAGCGCGGCCGCCAGCACCTCGGCACCCGCCTCCGCCTCCGCGGCCGTCAGGCTCAGCGGCGGCGCGATCCGCAGCACGCTGCCGCCGGGGCCGCCGCCCTTGCCGAGCAGGAGGCCACCCGCGCGGGCCGCCTCAAGCACCCGCGAGGCCGCGGCCGGGTACGGCAGGTCCGTGCCGGGGCGCACCAGCTCGATGCCGATCATCAGGCCGCGCCCGCGGACCTCCCGCACCAGGCCGAGACCGGCCGTGACCGCCCGCAGCCGCTCGATCAGCAGCCCGCCCACCCGCCTGGCGTTGCCCGGCAGATCGTGCGCCAGCAGGTACTCCAGGTTGGCCAGGCCGGCCGCCATCGTGACGGGGCTGCCGCCGAACGTCGAGATCGAGTTGCTGTCCAGGCAGTTCATCACCTCCGCGCGCGCCACCACACCGCCGATCGACATGCCGTTGCCGATGCCCTTGGCGAACGTCAGCACGTCAGGCGGCCCGTGGCCCGCGTGCGCCTGCCAGCCCCAGAAGTGCTCGCCCGTCCGGCCCCAGCCGGTCTGCACCTCGTCGCTGATCCACAGGATGCCTTCCGCGTCGAGCACTTCGCGGAACGCCGCGAACAGCCCGTCGGGGCCCGAGGTGAAACCCCCCACGCCCTGCACCGGCTCGGCGATCAGCGCCGCCACCCCGCCGCGGGTCTGCGCCAGGACGTCCCGCAGGTCGGCGACGCACGCCTCGGTGAACGCCGCGTCCGGCAGCGCGGCGAACGGCCCGCGCGTGCGCACCCCGCCGTGCACGTACAGCGTGTGCACCGGCGAGAGACTGGTCGGCGACCAGGCGGAGTTGCCCGTGATGCCGACCGCGGAGAAGGACCGGCCGTGGTAGCTGTTGCGCAGGGCGAGCACCTGGTTGGACCGGCGGTACGCGGTCGCGAGGAGCAGCGCCGTGTCGTTCGCCTCGGTGCCCGAGGTGGTGAAGAAGACCCGCGGGTCCCGGATGCCGGAGAGCGCGGCGATCCGCTCCGCCAGGGCGACCATCGGCCGGTTGAGATACAGCGTCGAGGAGTGCAGGAGCCGCCCCGCCTGCTCGGCGACGGCCCGGCCGACCTCCGGCAGCGCGTGCGCCGTCATGGTGGTGAGGATGCCGCCGAAGAAGTCGAGGTACCGGTTCCCCTCGGAGTCCCACACGTGGCGGCCCTCGCCGTGCGTCAGCTCGACGGGCCGCTCGTAGTACAGCGACAACCAGTCCGGCAGTACCGCCCGGTGCCGCGCCAGCAGCTGCTCGGGGCCGCCCCCGCCGGTCACGGGTGCACCAGCCCGTCGTACGCGTCCGGGCGCCGGTCCCGGTAGAACGCCCACTGCTGCCGCACCTCGTCGATCAGGCCGAAGTCCAGGTCCCGCACGACCAGCTCCTCCTCCGTATCGCTCGCCGCGCCGCCCACGAGCTGCCCGCGCGGGTCGACGAAGTAGCTGGTGCCGTAGAAGTCGTTGTCCCCGTAGGGCTCCCGCCCGACCCGGTTGATCGCGGCCACGAAGTACTCGTTCGCGACGGCCGCGGCGGGCTGCTCCAGCTGCCACAGGTGTGCCGACAGGCCGCGCGAGGTCGCCGAGGGGTTGAACACCAGCTGCGCCCCGGCCAGGCCGAGCGCCCGCCAGCCCTCGGGGAAGTGCCGGTCGTAGCAGATGTAGACGCCGATCCGGCCCGCCGCCGTGTCGAAGACCGGCCAGCCCAGATTCCCCGGCCGGAAGTAGAACTTCTCCCAGAAGCCGCGGACCTGCGGGATGTGGTGCTTGCGGTACTTGCCGAGGAACGTGCCGTCCGCGTCGATGACCGCGGCGGTGTTGTAGTAGTGGCCCGCCTGTTCCACCTCGAAAACCGGCACCACAAGCACCATGCCGGTCTCCCCGGCCAGGGCCCGCATCCTGGTGACCGTCGGCCCGTCGGGCACCTCCTCCGCCCACCGGTAGTGCTCCGGCTCCTGCACCTGGCAGAAGTAGGGCGCGTTGAACACCTCCTGGAAGCCCATCACCCGCGCTCCCCGGCGGGCCGCCTCCCTCGCGTGCTCCTCGTGCTTGGCGATCATCGACTCCGTGTCACCGGTCCAGGTCGTCTGCACCAGCGCGGCACGCACCGCTTCTGCCATGTACTGCTCCCGTACTCGCGTGGATCGACAGGTGGATCGACAGGAGGAACGGTAGAATTCGTCACACTCCGTGGCAAGGGCATGGGCGCAACGTCGCCGGATCGGTGCCCGCTTGCGCCGCTGGGACCGGCGGCACGGGGCTCGTCCGCCGACCGCCCCACCGGTAGATTCCCGGCCATGACTGACGACGTCCGCTCGCTCCTGATCGCCGTGGCCGCCACCGCGGTGGCCGCGCTCCTGCTGGGCTGGTTCCTCCACGCCCACCGGCGGGACCGTTCGCTGCGCCGCCTCCAGACCTTCTTCGGGCTGCCGGAGAACTCCGAGTGCCTGCTCGTGGTCGGCCGGGACGCCGGCCCGGAAGGCGCCGTCGGCCGCAACGACGTCTTCGCCCTGCTCGAACTGGCCGCCGCCATCAAGAACTGCGGCGCCAAGGCGCAGCTGATATCGGGCGAGAGCGCACGGCAGGGCTTCGGCGAGCGCACCGAGATCTGCATCGGGAACCCCATGAGCAACCGCCGGATGGCCGCGCACCTGCACAGTCTGCTGCCGGGCGTCGCCGTCAACACGGATACCGAACCGGGTCCTGACCGCGGCGCGTTCCTCATCGGGACCGAGCGCTTCCGGCTGGAGAACGGCTCGGTCGAGCACGTGCTGCTCGCCCGCCTCACCGCCGGGCAGCAGGGCAGGCCGGTGTTCCTGGCCTGCGGCCAGCGGTCGGTCACCAACCAGGCGGCGACCCGCTATCTCGCCAAGCACCACACGAAACTGGCCAGGAAGCACGGCTCGGGCGGCAACTTCTGCGTGCTGCTGAAAGTCGTCAATTCGCAGGCGTACGGCCCCGACGTGGTCGAACTCGTCAAGGACGTGACCCGCGCGGCCACCACGGCCCAGCCGAAGCTCACCACCAGTAAGGACCTCTGACGCGGCGTGACGTAGCCTGGCCCCTGGGGTACGCAGGGCGATACGGCCCGCGGAAGGGAGACGGGGATGGGCGACACGCGGCCGATGTACCAGCGCATCGCCGACGATCTGCGGCGGCAGATCGACGAGGGGGGGCTCGCGGTCGGGGCGCGGATTCCGTCCAGAGCCGAGCTGAAGCGCGCCTACCGGGCGAGCGACCAGACGGTGGACCGGGCGGTGCGGGTGCTGAAGACCGCGGGGTACGCGATCGGCCAGTTCGGCCGCGGGGTGTTCGTGAGCGACCGGGCCCCGATCGGCGCGCTGGTGCGCACCACCGACGCGGTGGACACGCCGCTCGCGGCCCGGATCAGCGTGCCGGGCGCCACCGCCGTGAACGGCCAGCCCGACCTGGTGTGGGAGGCGACCTCGACGCGTACGGTGGCGCCGCCCGGGATCGCCGAGCGGCTGCGCGTCCGCCAGGGCGAGCGCGTCATGTGCACCCAGTACGAGTACCTGGCCGACCGCCGGCCGCTGCAACTGGCCACCAGCTGGGAGCCGTTGAGCCTCACCGAGGGCACCGACGTGATGTTCCCCGAGCGCGGGCCCTATGCGCGCCGCGGCGTGCGGGGGCGTTTCGCGGCCATCGGCATCCAGGTCGCGCAGGCCCGCGAGGTCGTGGGCTCGCGGCCGGCCACGAGCCCGGAGGCCGAGGCGCTCGGCTGCGCCCCGGGCCAGTGCGTCACGGCGGTGGAGCGCACGCACTACGACGTGGGCGACCGCCCCGTGGAGACCTCGGACACGGTGGTGCTGGGCGACCGCTGGCGCCTGGAGTACGCCATCACCTTCGGCACCTGACGGGCGCCGCCGCCGCGGTGGCACGCCTCAGGATTCGGCGACCTCCGCGTAGACCTGGGACAGCTCGGGCGTGCCGGTGTCCGCCCACTCCTGGCCCGTGGTGACCACGTCCACCTGGCGCCCGGAGGCCATGACGACGACCGGTTGGCCGTCGGGGCCAGGACCCCAGCGCGCACCGGGCACGGTGCGGACGATCACGGTGCCCAGGTAGAGGCCGACGTCGTTGGCGAGCCACGGCAGTTCCTCCGGGTCGTCCCGCCAGCGGGGGAGGAGCTGGTCGAGCGCCTCAAGCGACAGCGGGGTGTCGCCGAGAACGACGCCGGCGCGCTCGGCTCTGGCGCGCAGCAGTTCGCACTCGGACAACAGCTGGGCCACCCCTTCGGGATCGGACCAGGGACCGGTCGCCTCCGCGACGGGCCTCTTGCGCCAGTTGTCCAGGAAAGGGATGTTCATGCGGTCCAGGGTCGCATCCCGGGCGCCCGGCGCACCACAGGGCACGCTACCCGAAGATCGCGCGACTTCACCGCGGGTCGAGGTCGACGACGACCGGCGCGTGGTCGGAGGCGCCCTTGCCCTTGCGCTCCTCGCGGTCGACGTACGCGTCCTTCACGGAGGCGGCGAACGCCCGGTTGCCATAGACGAGATCGATCCGCATGCCCCGGTTCTTGGGGAAGCAGAGCTGGCGGTAGTCCCAGTAGGTGAAGGGCTTGTCGTACTTCAACGGCCGTGGCACGACGTCGGACAGGCCGGTGTCGCGCAGTGCGGCGAGCGCCGCCCGCTCGACGTCCGTGACGTGCGTGGAGCCCTCGAACGCCGCGACGTCGTACAGGTCCTCGTCGGCGGGCGCGACATTGAAGTCGCCGAGCACGGCGAACGGCCGGTCGCCCGCGGCGTCCTCGGCGACCGTGGCGCGCAGCGCGTCGAGCCACCGCAGCTTGTAGGCGAAGTGCGGATGGCCGACCTCGCGGCCGTTGGGCACGTAGACCGACCACACCCGCACGCCCCCGCAGGTGGCGGCGACGGCCCTGGGCTCGGCGCGGCCGTCGAACTCCGGGCCTGCCGTCAGCCCGGTGACCGGGTCGGCCAGGCCGGCGCGGGAGAGCACGGCCACCCCGTTCCACCTGCCGTCGGCGTGCACGACCGCCTCGTACCCCGCCTCGCGCAGGCGGTCCCCGGGGAACGACTCGGCGTCGCACTTCAGCTCCTGGACACACAGCACGTCCGTGCCGCTCGACTCCAGCCAGGCCAGCAGACGGTCGATGCGAACGGTGATCGAGTTGACGTTCCACGTGGCGATGCGCATGAGGGCTCTCTTCAGACGGTGACGGACTCGCCGGGAGCGAGCCTGGCGTACTCGGTGGGGCCGGTGCCCGGGCCCTGGGGGCCGAGGTTGCGGCCGTAGACGGTCAGGCCGGCGTCGGAGAGCAGCCCGTCGTGCACGGCGTAGGCCCGCGCGGCCCCGACCTCGCGCACGTAGTCGAGGACCTCGGAGAACTTGCTCCACGGGGCGTGGAGCGGCAGCATCAGCGTGCGCACGGGGCGCTCGGGCACGGTCAGCGCGTCCCCGGGGTGGAAGACCTCGCCGTCCACGAGGAACCCGACGTTGGTGACGCGCGGCAGGTCGGGGTGGATCACGGCGTGCAACTGTCCGTGCACCTCGACCTCGAAGCCGGCCGCCCGGAAGGTGTCGCCGTCGCCGACCGTGTGCACGCGGCCGGGGAAGGCCGCCGACAGGCGCTCGGCGACGCTCGCGAGCGTCCACAGGCCGACGGCCGGGTCGGCCTCTAGGGCGGCCCGCAGCCGCCCCTCGTCGTAGTGGTCCGGGTGCTCGTGGGTGACGAGCAGGGCGTCCGCGCCCGCGGCGGCGTCCGGCTCGCTGAACGCACCAGGATCGATGACGAGGGTGCGGCCCCCGGTGGTGAGCCGGATGCAGGCGTGGCCCTTCTTGGTCAGCTCCATGCGGGCCATTGTGCTACGGACCACCGACACCGGCCCGCGAGGGGCCGGGCGGCGGACTCGGGTATTCCTACGGCTCGGCGCCGGCGCGGGCCTCGCGGCGGTTGTCGCGGAAGGCGTAGACCCGGCGCACCATGGCGAACAGCGGGATCACCGCGCCGAGCACCAGTTGCAGCGAGCAGGCGGTCTGGAGCATCAGCAGGCCGCCGGGGGCGTCGAAGGCCCACGCGGTCAGCAGGGTCATGCTCAGCACGATCCAGGAGAGCATGGCGGCGGCCAGCGGCCCGCGCGGCTTGGGGTACTCCACGCGGCTCACCATCAGCCAGGCCACCCCGACGATGGCCAGGAGGGTCGGCGTGAACGGCAGCTCCAGCAGCACGATGGAGACGACGGTGAGCGCGCCGAACGGGCTGGGCATGCCCTGGAACACGCCGTGCGGCATGGTCACGCACGAGAACCTGGCCAGGCGCAGCACGACGGCGAGCAGCACGACGATGGCGGCCAGGGCCGACAGCGGCTCGTGCACGTCGCCCACGACCATGCCCCAGACGAGCACGAAGTAGGCGGGGGCGAGGCCGAAGCTGATCAGGTCCGAGAGGTTGTCCAGCTCGGCGCCCATGGGGGAGGCCCGCAGCTTCCTCGCGACCAGGCCGTCGAAGAGGTCGAAGACGGAGGCCAGCAGCATCAGCAGCACGGCGGTGGCCGCGTTGTTGCGGACCACGCCCTCGTCGCCGCTGTTGGTGAGGTGCGGGATGAGGATGCCGGTGGTGGTGAAGTAGACGGCGAGGAAGCCGCAGGTGGCGTTCAGCAGGGTGAGCGTGTCCGCTATCGACAGCCGCATCGACAGCGGCATGCCGTCGTCGTCACCGTCCTCTTCGTCGGTGACGTCCGCCCAGGCGCGTCGTGACTTGCGGTCAATCACGGTCAAGGCGAGTCACTCCCGCGCTCGTGCGCTCGCCGACCTCGACGGCCGGCTCGATACCCTCCGGAAGGTAGACGTCCACGCGCGAACCGAACCGGATCAGGCCGATGCGGTCGCCCTGCTCGACCTTGCAGCCCTGCGGGACGTAGGGGATGATGCGCCGCGCCACCGCGCCGGCGATCTGCACCATCTCGATGTCGCCCAGCTCGCCGGAGAACCGCCACACGACGCGCTCGTTGTTCTCGCTCTCCTTGTCGAAGGCCGGCACGTAGTTGCCCGGGACGTGCTCGACGGAGGCGACGGTACCGGCCACGGGGGCGCGGTTCACGTGCACGTTGAGCGGGCTCATGAAAATGGCCACCCGGGTGCGGCCGTCGTGCCACGGCGTGATGCTCTGCACCACGCCGTCGGCCGGGGAGATCACCCGGCCCTGGCCGATCTCCCGCTCGGGGTCGCGGAAGAACCACAGCATGCTCGCGGCCAGCGCGGTGGCGGGGACGGCCGCCGCGGCCCAGCGGCCGGAGCGGCGGGCCTTCACCAGGCTGACGGCGGCGGTGGCCACCGTCGGCACCAGCCAGGGGGAGGCGCCGCGGGCCAGACGTACCCGGCCGCCGGATAGGGGAGATGAGCGGTAAGGCATGGGAGACCTTCGTAGCGTGGGAAGTCACATCTGTGCGATGCGATGCGACTATGCCGATGCTATAGGTTTCGAGCGGCAACTCGGCAAGCCAGCGGGCCGTTCGAGGCCGGAAACCCCGTGCCCGGCGGGCCTGCGGCGGCGTCGGCCGGGGGTGTTCAGCCCGCCTGCGGGTAGGCGTCGAGCGGCCTGCGGGCAATGATCATTTTCTGAATTTCCGCCGTTCCCTCGCCGATGAGCGGCATGGGCGCCTCCCGGCAGAGCCGTTCGATCTCGTACTGCTCGGAAAAGCCGTAACCGCCGTGAATGCGAAAACTGTGCTCGACGACTTCCCTGCAGTGTTCCGCGGCGGGATACTTGGCCATTCCGGCCTCCAGGTCGCCCCGGCGCCCGGCGTCCTCGGCGGGCGCCGCACGCACGATGAGGGTGTGGGCGGCTTCTGTTTTCGTGGCCATCTCCGCCAGTCGGAAGTGGCTTGCCTGATGCTGTGCAATGGGTTTGCCGAACGTGTGCCGCTGCTGTGTGTAGGCGATGGCGAGTTCGAAGGCACGCAGCGCGACGCCGCGGCCGCGGGCGGCGACGTTGACGCGGCCGACCTCGACCCCGTCCATCATTTGGTAAAAACCGCGACCGGGGGCGCCGCCGAGGACCCGGTTGGCCGGAACTCGCACCCGTCCATGATCATCTCGGCGATGTCGACGCCCTTATGTCTCATTTTCTCAATTTTGCCGGGGATGGTGAGGCCGGGGGTGATCTGCCCGAGCCCCGGCTCATTCTCGACCAGGAACGTCGTCATCGACCGGTGCGGCGGCCCGTCCGCCTCCTCCGGCCGGGCTCCGGCATCGAGAACGCGCCGCGCGCCTCGCCGGTCGCCATCCGCGGCAGGAGGTGCGCCCCGCTGCTCGGGTGTGGCGTACCGCTGGAGCAGATGGGCCACGATGAAGTGCGTGTTCACGATGCCGGACACGCTCATCCAGCCGCGCGACAGCTCCGCCAGGCACAGCGCGTAGGTGAGCGGTGACCCGCCGAGCCCGCCGTACCCCTCGGGAACGGTCGGCCGAACAGGCCGAACAGGCCGAAGAGGCCGAACAGGCCGAGACAGACCGCGCAGCCCGGCGACGGTGTCGCCCGGGTACTCGTCGTGGTGGTCGAGATCCGAGGCGACCGGCAGGATCTCCCGCCGGACGTCGGTGAGCCCTTCCGCCGCGGCGAGCATCTCAGAGCCTCCCGCGGGGCCCGGGCCGCCCTGGCCGCTCGCCGCCGCGCTCCGCCACGCGGGCGGCGACGGGCACCAGCGCCTTGCGGCTGAAGGCGCACGGAAGCGTGCCGTCCTGCTTGTGCCCCCTGGTCTCCACGGCCACCACGCCGTGGCCCGGCCGGGCGCGACGTACCGCAGCGACTCCGTCTCCAGATCGGCGATGGCCCTGCCCGGGACGTCCGGCACGGACATGCCGAGCAGCAGCGCGTACGCGTACGTGCCGACGACGGCGTTCCGCCCGAACTCGGCCGTCCGTTCCGCGCGGTGGGCGTCCAGGTGCAGCGGGTGGTGGTCCATGGTCAGCCGGCAGAACAGGTGGCCGTCGGACTCGGTGACGGTCTTCCCCGGCCAGTGCCGGTGAACTCCGCAAAGGTGCGGCCGAACTGCATGGGCTCCTCCGTCAGTCGGCGGGCGGCTCGTACGACGTCGTGCGCCGCATCCCGGCGGCGCGGCCCTTGCCCGCGATCACCAGGGCCATCTTGCGGCTGGCCTCGTCGATCATCTCGTCGCCGAGCATGGCGGCGCCCCTGGCGCCGCCCGCCCGCGAGGTGACGTGCGCGTAGGCGTCCAGGATCAGCTCCGCGCGGTCGTAGTCCTCCTGGCCGGGCGAGTAGATGTCGTTGGCGGCCTCGATCTGGCCGGGGTGCAGCACCCACTTGCCGTCGAAGCCGAGCGCGGCGGAACGGCCCGCCACCTCGCGGAAGCCGTCGGTGTCGCGGATCTGGAGGTAGGGGCCGTCGACGGCCTGGAGGCCGTGGGCGCGGGCGGCCATCAGGATGCGCATGAGCACGTAGTGGTAGGCGTCGGCCGGGTAGCCAGGCGGCTGCTGCCCGACGACCAGCGTCTTCATCGCGATCGACGCCATGAAGTCGGCCGGTCCGAAGACGATCGTCTCCAGCCGCGGCGACGCGGCCGCGATGGCGTCGACGTTCACCAGGCCGCGGGCGTCCTCGATCTGCGCCTCGATGCCGATGCGGCCCACCTCGAACCCCATCGTCTTCTCGATCTGCGTGAGCAGCATGTCGAGGGCCAGCACCTGCTGCGCGTCCTGCACCTTGGGCAGCATCAGGCAGTCCAGGCCGGCCCCCGCGCCCTCCACGACGGTGATGACGTCGCGGTAAGTCCAGTGCGTTGTCCAGTCGTTGACGCGCACGACCCGCGTCTTTCCGCCCCAGTCACCCTCGTTCAGCGCCTCGACGACCGCCTGCCTGGCGCTCTCCTTCGCCAGCGGGGCGCAGGCGTCCTCCAGGTCGAGGAACACCTGGTCGACCGGCAGGCCCTGGGCCTTTTCGAGGAAGCGCGGGTTGCTGCCGGGGACGGCGAGGCAGGAGCGCCGGGGACGGAACCTTGCGGTGGTCATGAGGGGACCTCCAGGACGGGGAGCAGCCCGTGGGCCGCGCGGATCTCGTCGACGATACGGCCGGTGATCTCCGTGATGCGGAAGTCCCTGGGCGCGAGTACGGCGGCCGCCCCCGCCGCCCGCAGCGCCGCCGCGATGGCGGCGACCTCCGCGTCCCTGCCCAGGACGGCGATCTGCTCCGCGCCGTTGCTGTGGCCGTCCTCGCCCGGCTTGCCGACCAGCAGCCGGAGTCGCCCGGCGGACAGCTCCCCGGCCGCCGCGGCGGCGGCGCCGCGCACCCGGGCCGGGCTGCCGTCCGGGTACGGCACGGCGGGCGCCCCCGCGACGTCAGGTCCGTGGCCAGGACGGCGGCGGCCAGGTCGGCGGTGAGCGGGCTCGGTTCGCCGGTGCGGTAGCAGTTGACGCCGACGACGCGCTCCTCGCCCGCAGGGGCGTTCAGGACCGGTCGTGCAGGGCCTGCTCGATGGTCCGCATGACCTCGCTCAGCGGCGCGTCCGTCCTGGCCACGGTCACCAGCACCTCGTCGCGGGCCGACACGACCGCGGCCGGCGCCATGGCCGCCGGTGCCGCGCGGCTGATGGCGGGCAGCGCGCCGAACGTGCGGCGCACGATGGCGAACGCGTGGTCCAGCTCCGCCTCCACGTCGCCCTGGCCGTCCCGGCGCAGCCAGCGCCGCAGCACGTGATTGTGCGCGGTGACCACCGCGGCGGCGGCGACCTCCGCGAGCAGCGGCTCGTCGCCCTGGTGGGAACTCTCGTCGAACTGCGCCAGCAGATAGCGCGTGAACAGCCGCTCGTAACGGGCGACGGAGGCGATCTCCCGCTCGCGCAGCGCGGGCACCTCGCGGGTCAGCCGGTAGCGCTGCACCGATACGGCGGGGGAGGAGGCGTACATCTTCATGACCTCCTTGATGCCGCGGCACACCGTGTCGATGGGGTTCTCCCGGGCGGGCGCGGCCTCCAGTACCGCCTCCGCGCGCTCCAGGGTGTCGTCGTGGTCCGGGAAGATCGCCTCCTCCTTGGACCTGAAGTGCCGGAAGAAGGTGCGCCGCGCGACGCCCGCGGTAGCGGCGATCTCGTCCACCGTGGTGGCCTCGTACCCCTTGGTCGCGAACAGCTCCATCGCCGCCGCCGCGAGCTGGCGGCGCACCTTGAGGCGCTGGGTCGCGGCATGCGGACGTGCGGTCTTCACGGGCTGGGCCATGGACCGAACGTACTGCATGCGTCACACCGATGCGCGGGCATAACCGGGTGCCCCGCGTCGGCCGGGGCAGCGGCGGGCCCCGTCCCGGGGCCGCCGTGCGGAACGTGCGACGGACGCCGGACCGACGGCGTCCCTGACGGCCGCGTCGCCAGACCGTCTGAGCGGACCAACGCTCTGATGAGCAGGCTAACTTGTGAGTAACCGGGTCGCCACCCCCGCGGCAGCCCCCGCTGGTGTGCGCCCCGTCACGCCGGATCACCCAGGGTCGCACCGCGCCGGGCCAGGACGCGGCCCTCGGCGTCCAGCGCCGCGGCGTACCGCACCTCGTTCACCGGCATCCCGGCGATCGCATCCGTCCGCACCGCGCCGTCCGCGACGAGCCCGACGCGGTCGTAGAAGCGGCGCCCCATCGCGTTGTCCCGCAGCACCCACAGCCGCAGCCGCCGGTGCCCCTGCCCCGCGAGCCACCGCAGCGAGCTGTCCAGCAACGCCCGGCCCACGCCGGTGCCGATGAACTCGGGCACTAAGTACAACGCGTACAGCTCGCCGTAACTCCCCTGCCCGGCCTCCTCCTGCGGCCGGCCGGGCCGTTCGTCGACGTGCTCGTCGGGCCGGTACGCGCCGGGGTGCGCCCAGCCGATCACTCCCGTGCCCCTGGCGTCCGCCACCAGGTGCACGCGGTCCGCCGGTTCGCCCGGCGCCGCGGCCCTGAGCATGGCGGCGAACAACTCCGGCCGCATGCCGTCGAGGTAGTCCTGGGGGACCAGCCCTCGGTAGGCGTGCCGCCAGCCCTGGATTCGGACGCGCGCCACCCCCTCGATGTCGCCGGGCGTCATCTCACGTATTTCAATCCGCATGCTGCGCAGCGTAGTTCGCCCAGGACGGGGGAGCCCGCAGGCGCTCCTCAGGCGGGTTCCCGCCCGCCGGGGGCGCGGCGCGTCGCGTGGCGGCGGGCCTTCGCCCGGTTGCCGCACACGCTCATCGAGCACCAGCGGCGGCTGCGGTTCTTCGACACGTCCCAGAACACCTCGCCGCACGTCGTCTCCGCGCAGCGCTTCAGGCGTACGGCGTCCCCCGTGGTCACCAACTCGCCCCAGGCCGCGGCCAGTACGGCGAGCGGGCGCAGGCCGGGCGCGAGCCCGGGGGCGGGGGTGAGCACGGGCCGTCCGTCCAGGCGGACCAGCAGCGGCAGCCCGTCGAGGACCCGCTGCGCCGCCGCCGTCACCTCCGGGTCCGCGTCTCCCGCGGTCCGCAGCCCCAGCAGCTCCCGCAGCCCGGCCCGCGCCGTCAGGTACGCGGCGTGCTGTGCGGCCGTGATGCGGGACCCGGACGGCAGCAGGCCGCGACCGGCCAGCCAGGCGGCCAGCGCGGCCGGTGTCGGCACCGCGTCGGTGCCCAGGTGGATGTCCAGGGTGTTCGTGAAGTCCTGGAGCAGAACGGCGGAGGGCGGCGGGCCGAGCATGCCCGCACCCTACCGGCTAATGCGATGACTGGTTAAGCTGAGTCGGCGCGCACCGGCAAAACGTTTAGATGGTTAAGGGGGAGTCGTGCCGACCACCGTGGCACCCGTGGCACCCGTGGAATCCGCCGCCGCACGGCCCTGGGCGCCGCCGCGCGCCGGGCGCAACACCGCGGTGCTCGTCGCGTTCACCGCGCTGACCAATCTCGCCGATGGCGTGGCCAAGATGGCGCTGCCCCTGCTGGCGACCCGCGTCACGTCCTCGCCCGCGCAGATCACCGCCGTCTCGCTCACCCTCACGCTGCCGTGGCTGCTCGCCGCGCTGCCGGTCGGTGCCCTCGTGGACCGCGTCGACCGGCGGCTGCTGCTGTGGGCGGCGGGCGCGGTGCGGCTGCTCGCGCTCGGCGGGCTGCTCGCCGCGTTCGCCGCGGGCGAGCCCGGCCTGCCGGTGCTCTACGGCGCGGGCGCGCTGCTCGGCGTCGCCGAGGTCGTCGCCATGACCGCCGCCGCCTCCCTGGTGCCGGCCGCGGTGCCGCCCGCGGGGCGCGAGCGCGCCAACGCCTGGCTGGCGGGCGCGGAAACCGTGTGCGGGGAGTTCTGTGGACCGTTCGTCGGCGGACTGCTCCTCGCCCTGGGCACCGGCGTGGCGCTCGGCGCCACGTGGGCGGCCTACCTCGTCGGCGCCCTCACCCTCGTGCTGCTCACCGGCCGCTTCGCCGCGGGCGGCGGAGCGGCCGACGCAGGTCCGGGCCCGGGCGCCGCGTCCGCCCGGTCGTCCCTGCGCCACGACATCGCGGAAGGGCTCCGTTACCTGTGGCGGCACCGCCTGCTGCGCACGATGGCGCTCATCCTCACCGCGCTCTGCGCGAGTTGGGGTGCCTGGCTCGCGCTCCTGCCGCTGTACGCGACGCAGGGCATGGGCCTGGACACGCGGCAGTACGGCCTGGTGCTCGGCGCGCTGGGCGTGGGCGGGCTGACCGGCGCGCTCACCGTGTCCCGGCTCAACCGGTGGCTGGGCCGCCGCCGCGTGATGTTCGCCGATCTGCTCGGCACCGTCGCCATGATGGCGGCCCCGGCGCTCACCGCGCGGCCCGGGGTGGTCGCGGCGGCCGCGTTCGCGGGCGGCATGGGCGGAACGCTCTGGTCGGTGAACGCGCGCACCATCGCGCAGCGCATCGTTCCCGACGGCATGCTGGGCCGGTACAACGCGGTCAGCCGCCTCTTCGGCTGGGGCGCGCTGCCGCTCGGCGCGGCGCTCGCCGGGCTGCTGGCCGAACTCGGCGGTGCGCGCCTGGCGTTCGCCGCGTTCGCCGTCATCGGCGCCGTCGCCGTGCCGCCGTTCCTGCGCATCGTCCGGCCGGACTGAGACGGCCCCGCCGGGCTTCTTGACCGGTCTGCGACAAGCTCCTACTTTCCGTGGCGGGACTGGGATGAAACCTTTCATGCCGCCGCCGCCCCCGGTGGCCGGCCGACCGAGGAGCCGCCATGCCGCCCGCACCCGACCGCAGAACCTTCGTCCGCGGGGCCCTCGGCACCGCCGCCCTCGGTGCCCTGACGGCGGTCGGCCACGCGCCGTCCGCGGCAGCGGCAGCGGCGCCGTCCGTCACGCCCCTGGGCAGCACGCGGCTCGACCCGGCCGCCATCTACTTCGTCTCCTACGACGGCCTCGTCAACAACAACGCCTTCCAGAAGAACGGCCTGCTCACCCACGCCGGCCACCAGTACGCGGTCTGGTACACCGCCGACCGGAACGCGGTGGTCGGCCGCCGGGCGGTGGGCTCGGCCGACTGGGAAACCGTGCGGGTCGGCCACCGGCTCAGCTCCGACAACTCGCACAACGTCATCTCCGCCGGCGTCTCGCCCACGGACGGCCGCCTGCACCTGGTGATGGACGCGCACAGCAGCGGCTACCGCTACGTCAAGTCCGTCGCGGGCCTCATCAGTGCGCCGGCGGCGCACGACTGGACGCCCGCCGCCTTCGGCCCGGTGCTCTCCAGCCTCGACGGCGTCGCGCTGACCTCGGCGTTCACCTACCCGCAGTTCCTGCCGACCCCGGGCGGGCGCCTGCTGCTCAGCTACCGCACCGGCGTCTCGGGCAACGGCCAGGCCGCGCTGGCCGAGTACGACGGCAGCCGCTGGCGGGAACTCGGCACCTGGAGCAGCGCCACCGGCACCTACACCACCGCCCGCGGCTCCAGCCCGTCCCGCAACCTCTACCTGCACGGACTGGACTACGGGCCCGACGGCACCCTCCACGTCTTCGGCACCTGGCGCGAGCGGAGCGGCGCGGTGACCTGCGGCGCCAACCTCACCAACCACGACACCGTCTACGTCCGCAGCACGGACGACGGCCGCACCTGGACCAACGCGGCGGGCACCCGCGTGGCGACCACCGGCTCGGCCACCGCCGGGGTCAACTCGCCCGGGCTGATCGCCGATCCGCTCGGACCCGACCACGCGCTGATGAACCAGGAGTCCCAGGGAGTCGACTCCCGCGGACTCCCGCACGCGCTGATCTCCTACGTGCCCGGGCGCTTCGGGCAGTGGTGTTCGCGTCAGAGAAACGAGCAAGCCCGAGAGGGCGGATGCTCAGGTGCAGGTCAGGCGCCCGCATGGCCGCCGCGGGGGCAGCCGTCTCGGCGCCCTGTAGAGCGGCCATGATCCTGTCCCAGGCTCCAAGCCGCTGCCACCGCCGGAACTGGGTGCGTCCGGCGATCCCTCGGGGGAGGGTCGGCCAGGGCGCCCCCGTCCTGGCCTTGACGAAGATGACCTCAAGGTTTGCCCTGGCCCCCCGGGCCGTCAATTCGGGGACGGCCACTGTCGCCTTGCCCCAAAGGGCGTCTGTCAGTATTGGCACCCCTCGGCCGTGAGCCTCAAACCAGGCCAGCAGAGAGCAGGGGCGACCGAGCTTCCCCTCATGCACCCGAAGAACCTCACCCTGCAACTCCAGGAGCGCATAGATTTCTGCCTGTCTGGCAGGGCCCAGTCCTGGCAGGCGCTCTTTGGCCAGGGTTACGAGCCGGCTCAGCTCCGCCAATTGTTCGGAGGCGGATTCCACCTCACGTTGCCACGCGCGAGCCTCGGCGAGGAGCCTTTCTTGCCCTGCGAGCTCCCCGACCAGGGGAGCCACGGCACGCTCAATGTGAGCGTCAGCGTCACCCTCGCGGAGACCGCGCCCATGCGCCTGACGGGCCGCTGAGCGCGTCGTCAGCGCAATGATCTCCTGCTGTTCATCTACCCGGTGCTGAAGCTCGGCCACGCGTTCCGCTGCCGCCTCGCCCGTGCCGTCGTAGGCGGACAGGCGGTCCCTGGTCATGCTCTCAAGGCGACTCCCGTCGCGCAGCAGGTCATTCAACTCGTTCCATGCGCGTTGTTCGGCAACGGCGGCCGGGAATGAATGGCAGGAGCAGCCATCGTTAGCCCCTGGGTATGACTCGCCCCCCCGGTTACACCTGTAGCGGGCACTCCCCTTACTGCACTCTTGCCCCACATACCTCCCCCCGCATCTGCTGGCGATCCGTCCGGACAGGGGATAGACCCGTTCTCCTGTCCGGTTCGATCTCCGCCTAGTCGCCCCCTCGGCCCGGCGCAACTCGGCAACCTCTTCAGGAGTGAAGATCGGGGGGAGCTTGACAATGACTCGCTCTCCGTAGAACGGCGTACCGTCCGGGAGGGTCTTCGCGTCCTTGCCCCGCCACACGCGCTGCGCAAGGAGCGTGGTGTCACTCAACGTGCGCCCGCGCAGGCGCCCCCGAGTCCACATCTTGCCGTCGCGGGTCCTGAACCCCTCGGCGTTGACCATCTCGGCGACCTGACTCCAGTTTTGACGCTGGATGAAAAGCGTTCGCGCTCGTCTCAAGAGCGCGGCTTCCCCTTTCTCCCTGTCGTCAATAACAAGACGGGACTCCTTCAGCACTCCCTTGTTTTCTATGCGGTATCCATACGGAGGCTTGCCCCCCATATAGCCGTCAACTTCCGCCTTCTCCTGAATGCCGCCCTGCGTGCGGTCTCGAATCAGAATGCGCTCATCCTCTGCCCGGTCGGCCGCTTTGCGCATACGGCTTTCGCCTTCGTCGGTGGTGTTGTCGTAATCGCCGCGGACAATGGCCACAAAAACCCCGAGATGGCGAAGTTCCCAGACCCAGGGCCAGAACGCCTCACCTGCGCGGCCGATAACACGCTCCTCGGGCACGACTACCACGTCAAACGGCCGCTCAGCCCTCCGGGCGGCCGTCATGAGGTCGCACAGGTCAGGCCGCTCTGCGGCTGGCAGGGTGCCGCTGTACCCCTCATCCGCGTAGGTGCCGACATGTGTCCACCCCTTGCGCTGGATAAACGCCGCCGTCTTCTTGCCTGTGTACGCGGTGCCGAAGCCCTTTTTTTGATCCTCCGTGCTGACCCGTAGGTAATCCACCGCCCGCAAGCCGGCGCGGCGGGAATCCAGCACAACTAGCGCCCTCTTGGGCTTCCTGGACAAGTCCTCTCCTAGATATCTGCACCAAAGATGATGTCGAGCAGCCGCCCATAGGCGGCGTCCGAGATGGACCGCTCCTCGCGCCGAAATTCAATATGCGGTGCGGGGTCGTCCTCAAAGTGCGAGTGCAGCCACTCAATGGCTATGTCGGCTCTGTCTCGCTCCCCGTCCTGCATGATGTACCTCCCCGCCCCGGGGTGATGGACCCGGGCTATCGGCGGCAGTTGTGCTGCTCGCCGAGCTGATGCCTGTAGCAGTGGTGCGTGTTGGGCTGCCCGCACTGCGGGCATGGGTGTACGTGCGTGAGTCCGCACACGCATGCCGGTTCAATGGCCTCTGGGTTCCATGCGGTCATCTCCCGCGCTGCGGCGTACAGGTCGCCTTCGTCCGGGCGTTCGTCCTCGGGGAGTTGGCCGTAGAACAGCCACGCATCCCTGGGCGTGCGGAGGATTGGCACGAGCATGAAGCGCCCCCTGCCGACCTTCGTGGACGGGTTCCAGGCCAGGCCCTCACCGGCCGTCCGGGCGGCTGTGCCGCCGCTCACGGCCTTCAGGAACTTCCCCGGGGTGTCCAGGATGCCCCGAGCGCTAAAGGGCCCCAGCGCCACCACCATGGGCGGCCTGGGGCCCTCTTGTATCTGCGCCACCACCGCTACGCGGTTGGTGCGTGCCAGCTCCTCCTGAACCAGCTCGACAACCAGCTCGGCGACCTCCTCAGCCGTCCGATTCTCGTTCTCCGGGCTGCTCAGGAGGTCTGCTACGGCCTGCGTTGTACGCTTGCTCACCCTGCCTCCGGTACTTACTGACCACGGAGGGCGATAGCCCTAGGTCTGCGGCCAGCTCGCGAACGGTGACCCCCTGCTCCACGGTCAGATAAATCTTGATCTTGAAAGCCTCTTCGGCGTTCTTCCATTCGTCGTGGGCGGTCCGCGCCGCCTCGCGCTCCACGCGCCTCAAGGTCTCGGGCACTGCTCGTCTCCTTCGCGATGGCATCGTGGGAGGCTCCTGGTTGTGAAGATCGGCGGCGGTAAGGGTGGCCTGAGTATGGCGCTGCGCTGGCTCGCACTGTGCAACCGGGGTCCGCTGGCTCACTCTCTTGGCCGAACCTTGACGCCGACCGGCGTAAAACATCACCTCCCCGTGATGATCTGAGTGCTGTGGGGATGGTCCAGTCCGCCCCGGCATGGGGACGGGGCGGACTGGGGCCCTGTTCGGGTGGACCAGACCCAGCCCTGTTACGGGTACCCGTTCACCCTCCGGGCGCAGAGGGCCGCGTCTGTGGGTCAAGCGGCCGACCCCCGGAGGCATACGGCGTTTGGTGCGAGGGTTGCACTCTCCTCCGGCGGAGCTTGGCCCCTCGTCCCCTCGGCCGGATTCGAACCGGCACCTCCGCCCAGCGGCGTGCTCTGCTCAGTTGAGCTACGAGGGAAGCCACCGCCGCACTGGGCGGGGCATGAAGAAGGCCCCCGGGTTCTCCGGGGGCCTTGATCCGTTTGATTCTCACCGCCAAGGGCGGTCGGGCTCCTGCTGAAGCCCGGGTTCACGACTCTCGCCGCGGGCACTGCGCCACGCGGCTCGCGCCACGAGGAGCAGAAACCCGGCGGCCAGCACGAGCATTACGCCGGCCGCCGGGTCTCCGTCCGCCATGGACATCACGGCCCCCGCAAGGGCCGCCAGGGCGGCCACCAGGGCCGCCCACGCCACGATGACGGGTAGGGGGCGCAGGCTAGCTCTGCCGCTCACCCGTGACCCCCGTCAGGAACGCCCGCCAGGCGGCGGGAGCGATCTCAACCACGGGGCCGGTTTGGTCCTTCGTGTCGATGACGCCGACGACACCCTCACGGGCGACGCTGACGCACTGGTGGTCGGAGTAGGACGACTTCATGAACGCCGTGCTTTTACGGTCCATCTGTCTAGCTCCCTTTGGATGACCTGCATGCTCTCGCCCTCTCCCAGGGCATCGCTGCTGAGGTCGGCAAAGACCCCCAGCAAACGCATCGTATCGTCCGGATGGGTTACCACCATCCCCCCCGCGTCGGTCTCCGCGTACCCGGCGTACTGTCGGGTCTCCTGGTGCAGACCTGAGTACAGGCTGAAGTGGTCGCTCGCGGCGCACGCTAGCCGCCGTAGCGGAAGCACCTGAATGCGCACATGGGGATGTGCTGCCATGTGCAGCAGATGCCGGAGCTGCTGCTCATGGGCATCGAAGGTCCACTGCTGCGTGAGGGCCAGCTCCCCCACGACGAATCGGGCCAGGGGTTCCCGCGTAGGCGTCTGCATCCCTGCGAGACGCCGACTGAGGGCATCAACCCGCATGTTCTTCATGAACATCCGTTCGCGGGCCACGTCGTCCGACAGACGACGAGCGGTGCCCTTGATGACACCCAGGCTGTAATGGGGGACCTGAAGGAGGCCCGGGACGAACCGCATGTCCCAGCTCCTGATGATGTCAGAAGCGGCTTCCAGGTCAATCAGTCGGTTGATGCTGCTGTCAACCGCGTCCAGCCGCTCAGCGCGCCAGATGCCGCGCTGGTCCCCAGCGCGCAATGCCATGGCGCGTGCAATGACGCTCACATGACTCTCCTCTCCGTAGAGCCAGTCAGATGTAGCAGATAGTGACTCCCTCGCGCCAGACTGTTGTCAGCCTGGCTTGAACTCTTCATGCGATCGTGCGCGGGCATATGCCCGTTGTGACCCCCGGCTGACAGGATGATCCCACCGCCGGCCGGGGGTGTCTGGTGTTCAGCGAAGGTTGTCGTTCTCCCCGCGCAGGTACCGGCGGATGTGGTCCAGTGTGATCTGGTTCGGCTGTTCGACCGAACGCATGTAGACCAGCGCCTCGCGGATGCGCCACTGGAGGACGCTCGTCTCGTGGTTCAGCAACTCCTCCGACTTCTCGATCAGTCGTTGAGCGAGTTGATGTCTGTCGTCCATCTCTTCACCTCTCCCATGAAGACAGATGCCCGCACATGCAGGAGGCGCCCCCACCTGAGGGGAGGGGGAGAGGCAGGCAGAGGAGCCTGCAACCGCATGTACGGGCGTCTGACGCCACGGAAGGAGTTGGGCGCCCCTCCAGGGGCGCCCTTTGGTCTACTCGTTTCGAGATGCCGCTACCGCCCCCTCCAGGGCGGACGCAACCGCAGCGAGCGCGGCGTCGCGGCTTTCGCCGTAGAAGTAGTCCAGCCACCGAAGCGCGCGGAGTTCAGCCGCGGTAACTGGAGCGCTCGGGGTGCCTTCGCGCCCCTCCAGTGCCCCCTTGGCCCAGACGTACAGGCCATCCGCCTGCGCATGCTCACTGCTCCCCCGCAGACTCTTCGAGCTGCGGCACTGCGCCGCGACCTTCTCTGAGGCGTCAAGGATGTGGCGCCACGTCGCGCGTGGAAGCGCGACGGTTACTGCACTCGAACTCATGATCCCTCTCCAAGGTCATGGTGTGCGGTACCCCCGCACGGGGTGGTCTCTCCTGTGAGTCCAGAGAGCCCCAGCGTATCCAGGGGGTGTGACACGCTGGGGCAGTCTGGGCCAACAGGTCACCCCCGAAGGAACTCCGCGAGCTTCTGCCGCGCCTCCTCGTACCCCGGGTAGTGCTCGTCCTGGTACAGGAGACCCAGTGCCCCCACCGCCATCCTGAGGCCGCTCAGTGCATCGCTCACTCGGTAGTCGCCCACGGTCGGATGTTCGTGCTGCCACCGCTCCAGCACGGCTAGGGCGTGCTCTGCCTTGATTTTGGCCAGAGCTGCGGTGTCCGCAGCCATTCTGCGTTCAGTCATGATTCCTCTCCCTGCAAGCCCAGAGCTCATCTGCCCGACACTCCTCGCAGTCGCCTCTTGGCTGCCCCACGTCCCGGTGTTCAGGGCACAACTCGCGGACCACAAGCGTGTCATCGTTCTTCAGGGCCTTGTACGCAGCAAGGCAGGCGTCTGCACCCTCCTGGCTGTATAGATCCTGCCGGAGCATTCTGTCGTTTTTGAAAATTCCCCACTCGGCAATCATTCAACCTCTCCCAGTCGGTCATCCCAGTAGTTGCCCGGGAGTCTCTTAAGCCAAGTGCTGATGTACTCCCTAGCCTCTCCGACTTCACAGGGAGGCTCCTCGCCCCGGCTCTGGTGGGCCTCCGTCCACCTCTCCAGGAGGTCACCGGCCGCAATCAGTAGCGCTTCAGCGACTTTTGCCTTGCGTTCGTTCACGCCCATCTCTTCAGGCATTGTCTCCCTCTCCCTATAAGACCAGAGAGCCGAACACCCCGACAGGGGGTGTGCAGGGTGCCCGGCAGTCTGATGCGGCAGGGTTAGTCAGCCATCAGCCAAAGCGACGCACCGGACCGGGACTACGGTGACCTCCCGGTCGCCACCCCACTCGTACTCAACAACAATGCGCTCCCCCAGCTCCATCAACACCACGGCCTGAAAGTCCGCGTAGCCGGGAGCGCCGGAGACCTTGACCTTGTCGCCCTCGTTCACGATGAGCGCCCCTTCCGGCAAAGCATGCAAAGGAAGGTACCCGGCTGACGGTCGGCCCTCTCGGTGGGCAGCAAGGGTTCCCTGAGGCGATACCGCCGGGGACACTTCGACCGCCCGCCGGAGGCGATGTGCCACGTGCTCCCGTGCTCGGTCCTGCCCCACAGGCTGACGTCGACCACGATCACTCACCGTCCAGGAAGGTGACGCAGCGAGCGGGGACACTCACCATCTCTACAGCGCCGTCATGCTCATACTTCACGACGTAGGACCCGACGCCCGTGAAGTCCTCCGCGTGAAGGATTGCCTCACCCTCGAAGTCCTCGACGCCGGGGGCGTCGATGACCTTGACTCGCTCAGCCACGATCACTCACCCCCGCTGATGCTGCGCCACTCGTGGACCTTGTCCATGAAGGGGTCGCCGGGGGCACGGAGCACAAAGACTCGCTCCGGCGTGTTGACGAAGCGGTAGAGCGTCCCGTTGATCCTGCGGTCCCAGATGCGGTTTCGCTCGTTCTCCACGTGGACCACGCGAGGCCCGATCTCGAACAGCCGGCGGAGCGTCGCCCGGAGCGACGGGCGGCGGAGGTAGCCCTCCCCGCACCCCCCGCATACGGGGTCGGTGACGATCGCCCCGTCGGTACGGTCGCGCCACGTGAGTTCATGCGTGGCGATCTCCAGGCACCCGATGGTGCTACACGTCTTCGCCATGATCACCAACCCCGCACGATCATGAAGCTATAGCCGCTCGGCTCGTGGTCCACGATCACGGACAATGAGGCCTTCGCGAGCGCCGCGGAGAAGCGCTGCGCCTCCGCCTTGCTCGCGGCTCCGTTGTCAAGCAAACACTGGCCCGCGCGGCGGGCCGCCTCAGCCTGGCTCTTGAAGTAGGAGGGCCACTCCTTGACCTGCCCGGTCGGCAGGTAGCGCGTCATGCGGTAGGTCGCCATGTTCACGCCCCCGCCTGGAACTCGTAGATCCCGTGGACGATGCCACCGCTGCCCGTGAGGGCGACGACAACCGTGTAGCGGCCCTTGCGGTCCTTGAGCTCGTACCGCGTCGGCGTGAAGCCGTGAGCGACGTTGGCGCCGATACCTCGGTGCGCGTTGTCCACCGACACGAGCACGCCCCACGTCGCCGGGGCCCCCATCGGGTAGTGAGTGGTCTTGTTACCCTCGTTCATGTCCGTAGTTCTCCTCTCCAAGGAACCTAGGACTCGGACGTGTCAGAGGGCCCTGGATGCCAGTCCACGGGCCCTCTGTGCTGCTCTGTAGCAGCAACAAGGCCCCCGTGTGGGGTACGGGGGCCAAGTCGCTACGGCAGTGCGTCAGATGAAGTGTTCCGGACGCAGACGCGCCACCTTCACCCGGTAGTGCTGCTCTCCGTCTGGGAACTCGTCATCGATCTCGGCGAGTTCTTCAGGCACTCGGATATGCACAACGGCCTCTCCGTAGCCCGTACTCGCTCCTCCGTCGCGGACGGTAGAGAAGAATGCCTCTCCGCTGCTCTCCTTCGAGAGCATCCGTCGCTCGCGATAGATGACAGCCGCGCTAACGGCCGTGGTTCGGTGGTACAGGTCCAACACGCGCGCTCCCCCCTCGCTACGGCAGTGCCTTGAACTCCCTGCGCCATATGCGACACAGGGATTTTTCAATGCTCCGGAAGCGAACCCGATTCCAGCGATTCCAGCGATAGTCGTGCACGTGTCTGCCCGACCACGGATCGCTGTCTTGCTTGTGCCCCAAAAGGAAGTCCGGCCTGCCTCCTGGCTCCGGCTCCGTCCACCATTTTCGACGCGCCGAACCGAGATGCGTGGCCGCACACCACGCGTAGACGGGCAGCCACGGATTATCGTCGGCGGGGAGAGCAGCCTCTACAATGCGCTTTTCATCCCCATAGAGATACACCTCATTTTCGAAAACGTCACGCGTTCTCACGAATTGCATTGACGACTCCTTTCCCTTGCCGCCGCAAGGGCCTAGTGGAGCGACTGGCAGCGCTCATTATCCGCGTCGGGCCCAAGCGCGGCTAGCTCGCAGAAGTGCGTGCTCAGCATCTCGCCCGTCTCCATAAGTGCTGCCACCAGTTCGTCAAGGTCCCAGCCGTGGTAGTTCCACATGGGCCCCTTGCAATTCTCCGCCGTTTCTGGGAACCACTCACCGAGCTGCGTCGCCATGTGCTGCTCACACGCGGTATAGTCGGCGGGCTCGTAGTAGAAGTAACGCATCTGTCTCCCTCTCCTGTAGGACCAAGGGGGCGCACATCACGGTGTGCGCCCGATGATCCGGCAGGCTAGCGGTACACCACCGTCCGCGCGACGCGGAAGACGGTGCCATCGTCCGCCATCACCTCAAGCCCGGCGGCCAAGTCATCCAGGTGACCAGACATGTCAACCTGCCGGAGCCCCGCGGTCAAGATGGGGTTCCATAGCAACTCCGCGGCCAGCCGCGGGCGGGGCGCGCTGCCTATCCGCAGGCACCCCCATCCGTCATCGACCTCAGCGACATAGGGCCACAGGTTGGCGCGATCAACGGCCCTCATTCCCTGGGGTGTGAGCCTGAGACAGTCCTCTAGATGACGGAGGCCCTTGTGCCAGAAGGGCTCAACCAGGCCCGCACGAAGCAGATTTCGAACCACCCTCCGATCAAGGGCGCGATTCGGCCAGAAACCGCGCTCTGCAATGCGGTGCAGTGCCTCAACCTGGGCATCGGTGCACGGAATCCCCAAATCACGCAGAACCTCGCGGGGGACGTTTACGTTCACGCCACACCCTCCCTGAAGTCATGCCAGAAGCCCGCGCTAGGGGTCGGAATTCCGGCGTGGCACATCTCGTGGGCCACTTCGACATCATCACCGTCGTCCGTCACCCGGCCATGCGCTGTCAGCGCAACGGATATCGCCTGTTCCATCGACTCCGCCCGGACGGCATACAGATACGGCGCCTCATTGTCATGGCGCATCGCGCCATGAATCACGATGGTGTAATCCCTCATGATCCCTCTCCTAGATCATGTGCTCTCCCTGTAAGAGCGAAACAGCGGCTCCTATGGCAGTAGGAGCCGCTGGACTCTCCGGCAGGGTCAGGCCCTCTAGTTCTCGTAGCGCACTGCCTCACCACGGCGCCGCAACTCATTGGCCACCATGCGCAGTGTGTGTATGTCTGCGTTCCGGATGTTCCAGGGCCGCAGGGGGGCGCACTCGTCAATCTGGTGGCGCTTCACTCGCACGGTCGCATACAACTCATCATCGGTCATCGCAGCAATGACCTGCCGGAGTTGTCGGCAGGCGGACGCATGGGACATTGCATCCCTACGCCGCAGCGCGCGGATGGTATCTGCCCGCTGTATCGGGTTAGACATGTCGCCGTAGATCGATCCATACATATCCAGGTATGAGTCATACCTGGTCACGCAGCTCGGTTGCCTCTTGATGACGTACCGCTTGATTGTGACACCCATGATCCCTCTCCTAGATCACGTGCTCTCCCTGTAAGAGCAAATCAGCACCCATCTGTTGGATGGGTGCTGAATGCTCCGGCAGAAAGCCCTCACCAGTCGGGCAGACCAAAAGGGTCATAGCCCTCGCTCCGAAGACACGGACAGTCATCCGCGTGCACCGCGTCCCACTGTGACAGGCGCGGCTCTCCGTCCGCGTCATATCCGGTCACCGTGTATGTCATCCGGTGCCCGTTGGCCGCAAGGTGCGTCCGGGTCTCCGGAAACGTCCACTCATGCACGGGGATGTACTCGCCGGTGAGGTTACTCCGTCGCTCCACCGAGATTTTTGTTGGGGTGCGCACAAAGCAAAAGCGCGTGCCGTTGATCTCTCGCAGGTGACGGCGCCCCGGATTAAGGAACACCTCGGCGTAGCGCTCACCAATGATGAAGTCGTCCACGATCCCTCTCCATTGATCACGATGAACTCATCAAGCAGGCAGGGGAGTCCGATTCGGTACCGGCCCTATAGGGGTGCGCAATGCCTCCCTGCTAAAGGACTCTTCACGCCTCGCGCGTGCCTCTACGCTCCATGAGCCCCGCACTCTGTCGGGTCGCCTCTTCCGGTTCCTCACTGAAGATTCCCCTTGGGTTGATCTCGGTCGCTCCCCTGCCTGCGTGACGAGTGGCGGGCCCGTGAAGGGGCCGCCATCGTCTGCTCACCCGTCCATCACGGGTTGGGGTGAGCTTCGCCCGTCCTATCCGCAAGCCGGTCATCGCGGGATGTCTGCCCCGCTCGGGTACCTGCGTCTCAGTGCCTAGCACTCACACACCCCGGGAGTTCGTTCTCCCCACGTATGTGGACGTTGCGCGTTCGAGATGTTCACTCCGGATCGGTCCGAGCCAACGGGCCCCGTCCGCCTCTTCCGCTTCGCCCCGGTTTCCCGGTGCTCCGTGGTGGAGTAGGCAAGACACTACGGACGTCCACGAACGTGCACAAGCCCCAAACGGTAAAGGGATGGCAAAGTCATTTTGTTCGAATAGAACATGCAGGTCAGCGGCCTTGCGCTCGAAAGGTTGTAGCGCGCAGCAAGATTCTTTTCTGTGCACGTTCGTGCCTAGCGATGGTCACCGCTGGTGACTCTGACGAGCTGACATGTCCACTGGGTGGACAGCCTCTTGACACATCCGGGCCGGTCACAGACGTGTGGGGCCCGTGAAGACCCGGCGGAGAGGAATCACCCAAAGTGATGGAAGCGGTCCCAGAGGCACCAAGTGCCGTTTCAACGGCACAAGGGGACATCGGGGGCGCACGGGTGCGCAGGAAGGGGCGCACAGAGCCCCTGACGGGCCCTCAGAAGCCCTCACGGGGGCAGATGGCTGGCCAGTGCCGACAGGCGCCTGAGAGAGCCCCACAGAGCCCCACAGAGGCTTCACTGCTCCCAGAGCGCGGCTCTGGTCCGGAAGGTGGCAGAGGCGCCCTCGCGCACGCGTATGCGTGCCTTGATCACTTTACGGGCAGCCGTAAAGTGAAGATGCCCTCGCGCATGCGCGCGTGTTCTGTCCGGCCTGAGTGCTGGCCGGACAAAAGCCGTCCGGAGGGACGGCAGAGGTGTTCCCCCTGCACACCCGCCGCTCATGCGGCGGTATGTGTCCGGCGAGGAACGGCCACATGCACGCGCGTATGCGCGCGTATGTGTGCGCGTATGCGCACACGCATAGTGCTGGCCTGTCGGCCAGCACATATATATGTCTTTGTGTGCCCTATGGGCACACAGTGAATGGACTCGACTGGCAGCATTCATGCTGGTAAGGAGAGTCCCCTCATTTTCACTGGAGCGAGCCACGTAGTGGCTCTTTGTGCCCCTGTATGTCTCTTTCTGGGGTCTATGACCCCAGGTTTTTAAATTCGTGGCTCGCTCCAGTGAATGGTATCCATTCACTGATCTCGCCTAAACTCCCCAGTCTTTATTGGCGGCCTGGAGGCCGCCTGTTAGGTCTCGTTAGAGACCTAATGACTAAGGGCCGCCTTGCGGGCGGCCCTGGTCTTTATCACCGCCGGCCTGGAGGCCGGCTGAAGTCTTTCTATCTGGCGGCCCCGGGGGTTCGGGCCGCCTCTTTGAGGCTTGAGCGATGCTCAACTAAGCAGTCTAGCATGCTCGAAAAAACGTTCGGGTTTTCCAGGATGGCACCCAGCTGACCTGCGGGGATGGCGTCAGCGCGCTCCGCGGCTCTTGTTCCGCCTGCGGCGGGTGGCACACATGTTCACCGCCTCGGGCTCACGCTCGGGCGGGGTCGCTTCGACGGTGACCGCGGGTCCCGCGAGGGTGGTTCTCCGGTTCAGTTCGCCCCGCTTGCATTCCGGATGGACCCATTTCCCGAGCAGCATGACTATCTCCCCGCCCGGTCTTATCGACTCCGGACAGCGCGTGCGCCCGGTGGCGAACCTTGCCCTCATTCTGGAATGCCTCTTCCTGGGCCCTGGAGGGCCCTCAGAGGCGATTAGAACACGCGTGCGACCTCCGTTACCCTCACCGCCGCGAGCGGCCCCAGAGGGGCCCCCAGAGTCCCGGGAGAGCGGCGGTGACGGCATGGCGAGGGTAAGACTTCCCTCCGAAGGCAGGGTCGCCTCCCGGGACCGGCGGGCCAGCCGCCTGTCATCCGCGGACAGCAAGCACACGATCCTCACCATGCTGCGCACCGGCTACACGGTGGCCGAGGCATGCACGGCGGTGGGGAAGGTCCGCAAGACCTACGAGTACTACCGCAAGTCCGACTCGGAGTTCCGCGCCGCCGCGGATGCGGCCCTGGCGGCAGTGACCGCCAAGCGGGCCGGCGAGCGCCGGGAAGTCCCGGACTTCCCGGAGTTCTCCCGGGAGTACCTGGGCAATGAGCTGTTCTGGCATCACCGGCAGTGGTTCGACCTCCTGGAGGGCCGCGAGCCCCGCGAGCTGCATCCGCGTCAGCAGTTCGAGCCGAACGACCCGGATATGCTCCTCATCAACACTCCGCCGGAGGGCTCGAAGACCACAACGTTCACCGTGGGGTACACGGTGTGGCGCATCGTCCAGGACCCGAACGTCCGTGTAGTCATCGTCTCGAAGACGCAGGAGATGGCCCGCAAGATGCTGCTGGCCATCAAGGAACGCCTGGCGGAATCCGACCAGTTCGCGCAGCTTCAGGAGGACTTCGGGCCTGCTGGCGGCTTCGGCGGTGAGGGCGCTGCCGCCTGGACGGCCGACAAGATCTATGTGAACGGCCGCAGCTCGGACCAGAAGGACCCCACGGTGTGGGCCCTGGGCATCAAGGGGCACATCTACGGCGCCCGCGCCGACCTGGTCATCATGGATGACTGCGTGGACCACACGAACCACCAGGACTACGTCAAACAGATCGACTGGATTCAGAACCAGGTGCAGAGCCGCGTCGCCGACGTCGGCGGCAAGATGGTGCTGATCGGGACCCGGCTGGAGAGCCAGGATCTTTACTCGGAGATCCGGAAGGCCGAGTACTACAACGAGGGCAAGTCGCCCTGGACGTATCTGACTCAGCCCGCCGTTCTGGAGTACGCCGACGACCCGAAGGACTGGGTGACCTTCTGGCCGAAGACCAACCGGGCCCCGGTGACCATCGCCGCCCGCAAGCTCGTCCAGGCGGACGAGGATGGCCGCTGGCCCATGTGGGACGGTCCGGCTCTTGCCCGCAAGCGCGCGAAGATGACGCCCCGGAACTGGTCCATGGTCTACATGCAGGACCAGGTCTCGGACGACAGCGTGTTCAAGGTCGCCGCTGTCACTGGCTGTATCGATCGGGCCCGCTACCCGGGCCGCCTGTTCGCGGGCCAGCCCCAGCACCGGGCCCACGGCATGGAGGGCCTGACCGTCCTCGCCGGCCTGGACCCGGCCGCCGCAGGCTTCACTGCCATGCAGGTCTGGGGGCTGGACCGCCGCACCGGGGTGCGGTGGGTGCTGGACATCGTGAACAAGCGGGCAATGCCGCCACACGAGATGCGAGCGGAGATGTTCCGCCTCACCGAGCGGTACGGCATCCAGGAATGGCGCGTGGAACGCAACGCGTACCAGATGAGCATTGTCCAGGACCGGGAGATCCGCCAGCGCCTGGCGGCCCTCGGCTGCCTGATCTCTCCGCACCATACGGACGCGAAGAAGTGGGATTCGGACTTCGGCGTTGCCAGCATGGCCACCCTCTTCGAGGGATGGGGGACTGGGGACAACCTGATCCGACTCCCCTCGCAATCCCAGTCAGAACATGTCCGCGCTTTCGTAGAGCAGCTGTGCGCTTGGTTCCCGGAGACGAAGGGCCTGACTGACACGGTCATGGCCGCCTGGTTTGTGGAAATCCGCTGCCGGGAGCTGATGGCGACCATGGGTCAGGATTTCCATCTGGGTGACAATGAGTTCCTGTCCTCCCGGGACAGGGAATCGCAGGTGGTTCTTGACTTCGACTTCATGCTTCAGGGTGGCGCAGCCGGTGCCTGGAACGGGAGATGGAACTAATGGAGTACGTGTCACGCGCCAACTGGGGCGCGAGGCCCTACAGGCAACCGAACGGCGCTACGCCCTACTCACGCCCCCGCAGGGGCGTGAAAGTGCATTATCTTGGAGGCGCCTACTCCAGCCGCCCGCACACGCAGTGCGCGGCCTACGTGCGCCAGGTGCAGAACCAGCACATGAACGGCAACGGCTGGAGCGATATCGGCTACAGCTTCGCCGTGTGCGAGCACGGCACCGTCTACGAGGGCCGCGGTCTGAAGCGCCGCAACTCCGCGAACGGAAACACGTCGCTCAACGAGGCGCATTATGCCGTGCTGGGGCTGCACGGAACTAACTCCGGCAAGCCTGGCTCCGAGCTGCTGAGTGGCATCAGGGATGCCATTGACCACTGCCGGGCCAAGGGGCCCTGCGGGTCGGAGATCAAGGGTCACAGGGACGGCTATGCCACCGCGTGCCCTGGTGACGAACTGTACGAGTGGGTAAAGGCCGGCGCGCCGCGCCCGAAGACGGAGGAACCGGTGACCGAAGCCGAGATGAAGAAGCTGGCCGAGCTGACTGCCGAGCGCGTGTGGGTAAAAGACCACTTGATCGATGTGCCGTGGGGCACTGAACAGAATCCGCACTGGGCGGCCGGGAACGTCATCACCGACACCGGCAATCTGCTGCGCGAGGTCCGTGGGCGCGTGAAGCAGCTTCAGGCGCAGCAGGAGACCATTCGCGAGCTGGTGCAGGCTCTCGCCTCCCGGGACGAGGCGATTGACGTGGATGCCCTGATCCGCCGCATTGAGGAGCGCATTCAGTCGCTCGATGTGCGCATCATCGCCGAGTAGAGGCATACTTCAAGTGCGCTTGAAGTCTGGGAGGTGACATGGACGGATACGGCAGCATCAAGCACATAGCCAAGAGGGTGGATAGTCTCCGGCGCGAATACTCCGAGCGGGACGCGCGTCACCAGCTCGTGACCGACGCCCGCGCCCAGCGCATTGACAACATCGCCCCTGGCTCGCTGCCGGATGCGTGGCCGCGGCCGATCACGGCCAACGCGATTGACAACGCCGCACGGCAACTGGCGGAGAACCTGGCGGCTCTGCCATCTATCAACTGCGCCTCCGGGACCGCGAACACTGATGTTGCGAAGCGTCGCGTCGCCAAGCGCACGAAGATTGCGTACTCCTACGTCATCGACTCCGGCCTCCGGAAGCAGCTGCCCACCGGCGCAGACTGGTACATCACCTACGCCAGTATGCCTATCATTGTGGAGCCGGATTTCAAGCGTGGTCGGCCGCGGTTCCGCATTGAGAACCCGATGGGCACCTACACCGAATGCGATCGGTGGGGCGCTGTCCGCACCTACGTGAAGGTATACCGCGAGGCGGCTGGCAAGTTGGCGGCGAAATATCCCGAGCATGCAGGCGCCATTTTCGGCGCGGATACGTTCAACAAGGCATGCTCTCCGGATGCGCTGCTTGAGGTGGTGAGGTATGAGGATGCGGAAACGCGGGTCCTCTACATGCCCGAGCGCCGGGACCACGTTCTTCTCCAGGCACCAAACCCTCTCGGTAAGGTGATGGTCGCCATTGCCGAGAAGCCGAAGTGGGATGACCAGGAACGCGGTCAGTATGACGACGTCATCTATCCGCACCTGGCCCAGAGCAAGATGGCCATGTATGGCCTGGAGGCCACGCAGAAGTCAGTGCGGGCGCCGCTTGCGGTGCCCGAGGACGTCACGAAGATCAGCTTCGGCGACGACGCGGTGATCCGCACCCGGTCACCCCGGGACGTCATCCGGGTGGGGCAGGACATGCCCACCGCGGCATGGCAACAGCAGAGCCTCTTGGCTGAAGAGGTCCAGCGCGGAACCCGGACCCCCCGCGCAGCCTCCGGCGACATTGACGCCAGCATCATCACCGGCAAGGGTGTGGAAGCCCTGGGCGCCGGCTATGACACCCAGATCGCCACCGGCCAACTGATGATTGGCTATGCCCTTGAGCAGGCGCTAGAACTCGCCTTCGAGATGGACGAGAAGTTCTGGCCGAACGCCGAGAAGCAGATCTCTGGCGTCATCAACGGCACGCCATTCGAGGAGAAGTACACGCCGAGTAAGGACATCGCGGGCAGCTACCGCGTCTCCTGTTCGTACGGCTTCGCCTCGGGGATGAACCAGCACAACGCGTTGGTGTTTTTGCTCCAGCTCCGTGGGGACCAGCTCGTGCCGCGGGACTTCGTGCAGCGCCAGCTGCCGATGGACGTGGATGTTGCCGAGCTCCAGCGCCAGGTGGATAACGAGCTGGTTGAGGACTCCCTGAAGCAGGGCCTAGCGGCCATGCTGGCGAGCCTCGGCATGATGATGCAGCAGGGCATGGACCCCACACAGGTGTTGCGCCAGACGGCGGAGCTGATCAAGCTTCGCCAGCGCCTCCCCTTCCATGAGGCATACCTCCGCGCCTTCGAGCCCAAGGAAGAGGAGGCCGCCCAGGCGGATCCGCTAGCCGCCGTACTCGGCGGCGGTCCTCCCGCCCCGAATGGACCTCCCGGCCTCCCGGGCACCGCGCCCGGCCAGGCCCAGCTTGGCCCTGGCGGACAGCCGGACATGATGCAGCTCCTAGCTGGGCTGACGTCCGGCGGCTCTCCTGAACTGTCCGCCTCTGTATCCAGAAGGGTCCCCGCATGAGCTGCGCGAGGTGCGGCAAGCGCGCCGAGAACGGTCACCAGGGACACCACGTCGGTTGCCCCGAGCGGGCAAAGCCCCCTCCCGGCCCCGAGAAAGAGCCTGATCGGGAGCCCTGCGCCAAGGATGGCTGCACCGCTCCCCGGCTAGTCAGCAGGGGGCCTCGGCCCGCCAAGTACTGCGTAAACCACACGACAACCCGAAAGGCAAAGAGATGAGCCACCTCGGAGACGGTTTCCATGACGGAGCGGCCCGGCCGCAGGAGTCCCTTCAGGGCGAGCCGCTGGCCAGCACCATGGCCATGCCGCTGGAGAGCGTGAGCCACGACAACCCGCGCAGCGCTGCGGCCGACAACATCGGCCAGAGCTGGACCAGCTTCCTGGAGCCGGTCCCGGCGGCTGCGCCGGCGAACAGCAACCCGGTTCACTGATGACCACCCCGGCCCCTGGCCGGGGTGGCTACCGGCAGCCCGAACGAGGGGCACCGGTCAGCGGCCCTGGCCCCCTCTCTCAGCGTACTGACGGCCCCCAGGGGGGGCAGCCGGTGCGCGTCCCCACGGGAGGCTCCTACGGCTCTGGCGTGGAGAGTCAGCGCATGCAGCAGGCTGCGCCCATGTCGGAAACCCCCGGCGGGGACGCCGGTCCGGGTATCGACCTGTCCGCGCTCGTGGGCTTTGGTGAGCCCACCGCCCAGCCGGGCACACCCGTGACCGCCGGGGCCGCCGCGGGGGCAGGCCCCGGCCCTGAGGCCCTGAACCTCAGCCCGCAGCCCAATGAGGACATGCAGAAGTTGATTTCCTATTTGCCCGCGCTGGAGCGCATGGCGAATGTCCCGGGTGCCAGCCGGGCGACACGGAATATGGTCCGTTACATCAAGAGCCGCGTAACGCCGGGAGCGTGATGGAGACCTGGTTTGCCGAGATCGGCAATTTCTACACGGCTTTTCCTGACGCCCCCGCCCTGGCGGTGGACATGGCGCTGAACGGCCCCCCGGCGGATCAGGCCGGTTACTCTCTGGCCTACAGCGCCATCCGCACCCCCGAGGAGATTGACGTCTACCCTCAGCCGGGGCTGATCTGATGGGGAACTGGCTGACGGATACCCTGGATGCCCTCGGCGACGCTGCGGGCGAGGCCGGCGACATCCTGGGCGGTGGGTTGGAGGCCACCACCCGTGGTCTGAACGTTGTGGACCGGTTTATCAACCCGTTCCATGTGGAATTCGACCCTTCGGGCGAGGTGGACGAGTCCAGGGATTCTCCGCTCGGCGGTATCGTGAACCGCTCCACTGAGCGGTTCTTCCAGGGGTACGAATGGGTCTACGACAACGCCATCTCCCAGCCCATCAGCACGGGCGTGCTGATGATTCAGCGCCCCGGACAGCTTCTCTCTCCATCCGAATGGGCGCGCACCTGGAGGGCATCAGAGTTCATTTCCCCCGGTCAAGCGTTCCAGCTCCCGTGGGCGGAGAGGGGGGCCCTGGGGCAGCTCTGGGGAATGGCATCCACCATGACCCCCATGGGCCTTGCGGCTCCGCATCTTTTTGGCGACACCGGCAATGCTCAGCAGGCGGTGGATTCTCCGCTCCTCCGCTACGCCCCCCCGGGCGTGGAGCAGATGCCCGGCTGGGCTGACCTGTCCCCCGAGGAGCAGCAGCAGGCGTTGGCCGAAATGGGCATGCCAGTTGACCCCATGGGCGGCAATGCTTTCATTGCGCAGCTGCGCCAGCAGTCTCTGGGTTACCGCTACTTCAGTGGCACTACAGATTTTGCCGTCCGCTGGTTCGCCGATCCGCTGGTGATCGGCGGCAAGGGAATCTCCGCCGCTCGTGCGGCGAGGAGCGTGAAGGTCCGCCCGGGGGGCGGTTGGTCCCCGGGGCAGATCGATGACTTGGTCAACAACTCCCGCATGAACCAGCTGGTCGATTTCCTTACGGCCAACCGCGATAATCCCGCGCTGGTCAACAACACGGATATGGCGCTGCGTTCGTCCATGGGGCCGCGCCTGGGCGCCGTCAACAGCATCCTGACCAGCTCGGACGAGGTGCGGGACTTTATCCGCGTGGGCCTGGGGGACGTAGCCGCGCAGGAACGGCTGATGCAGTCCAATGCCCTGGCGCGTCAGCGTCTGGAGGGCTACCGCTCTCGGGTCTCCGTGCTGGAAAACAACCTGGCGAACTGGTCCCCGAGGATGCCGACGAACAGTCAGGCAGTTGTGCGGCAGGAGGTTGACCGCCTCAATACGGCAATCAACGCGGACGACGCACTAGTGACGCGCTACAACGCCATTCTGGAGCATGCTGACGAGATAGACCGACTGCACCTCTCCCGGGGGCAGTACAGGGCCGCCAGGGCCCGCACAGAGGCTCAGAGGCAATACAGCACCGGCGCCGCCCGGGGCGCTGCGGCGAACGCCCAGGCCGGACGTGAATTCCGTCGCAGGATCACACCCACTGTCGCCCCAAACGGCGGCAACTGGGGGCGGGTGACCGGTGAGAAGGTGGTTGATACCGGGCTGGTCAAGACTCGGCTTTGGGGCATTGGCGACGCATTTTCGCTGCCGGTGACCATGGTCCGGATGCTCAAGAATGTCAAGCCCAACGGGTACCTGGAGCTGGACAACGGCGCCGCTTTCAGCACGGATAACGTAGCCGAGCTGCGTGGCCAGCTGGCGCGCATTCCCGGCCTGACCGGCGGTCAGCGCCAGAACCTCCTGAACCGGTACTTGAAGACGGCCACCGAAGGCGAGCGCCGTCAGTTCCTGGACGAACTCCAGCGGGCAGCAATGGCCCGCATCGCAGAGAAGCACGGCTTGACGCAACAGGCCGGCGAGGAGCTGTGGGAGGCGACTCGCGCTAGGCGTGGCGCGGTGGTGGATAACCTGCGCCAGTACAGCACGGCGCAGATGGATCGACCCGGCCAGCAGCCTATTCGCGTGGATGTTTTTGAGGACGGCAACGGGGTCCTCATTGATCCCCGTCCGCACACGGTTTCCCGACTCGTCAACAACTACATCCTGGATGACCTGGACCAGTTTGACCGGCTGGTCCGGCGGAACGCCTCCCGCTTCCGCGCGCTTCGGGAATCAGCTGGCGGCGCACGGGACTGGACTGCCGCGGCGGGCGAGAGCCTGAACCAGTACTGGAAATTTGCGACGCTCTTGAGGCTGGGGTACATCCCGAGGACGCTGGGCGATGACATCGCTTCCCAGTGGGCGGCGCTGGGCACGGTCAGCATGGCCATGCGCATTGGGTACGGCGCGAAGAATACTGTCACCAACGCCGTGCATCGCAGCACACGCGGGCTGGATGCCGCGTCCGAGCGAATGCGCCGAGCAGAGGTACAGTACGCGGATGAGGAGCTAGGTCTTCTGCGCCCCCAGGAGAACCGGTTGCTGATCACGCTCAATCGCCGCCAGAGGGCGCTGGACAGGGCGCACATCCGCGCAAGCGACAGACATTACAGGGCAGAGCGAAAGCTTCGAGCCCTCCCCGCTAACGCAGACCCGCGCGTACGTGCCGGACTTACCAGAACTGCGGCGCGCCTTAAAGGGCAGATGGATGCCGCAGAGCGGGCGATGCAGGCGGGGCTTCCGGCCGCTGACATACAGCCGCTCATCGATCTCCGCGGGCGCATGCGCCAGCTGGAGGACCTGCGCGGCCTCGCGCTCCGAGACGCAGACGACCTGGCGGCCCGCCAGGCGAAGCGTTTCCAGGGCGGTCAGACGGTCACGATTGATGGCATCCAGTACCCGGCCGCGCTGGCGGGAAGCCAGCGCGGAGAATACTGGATGCAGCGCATCTCACCCGGCCAGGCATACGACAAGTTGTTCAAAACCAATCGCCAGCTGATACATGCGAATTTGACGAGGTCATTCGATAACGGGGCCCGGCCGATCTCCGCCGTCGATGACGAGGTAACGCACGCAGACGCGTGGGCCCACGCGATCAATGCTCAGATCGCTGGCGACCAGATGCAGCGCATGCTGGTGGCCGGCACGCCGGATGCGGACGTGGTCCGCTGGCTGAAGAATAGTCCGGAGGGGCAGACGTACTGGCGCCGTCTCGGCGTCGGCAGCGTAACTACGCCTGAGGATATCGTTGCCCGCTCGCGTTTCGAGGTGGACGAATATCTGCCGCTGCCGGAGATCCGCCAGCAGGCGCTGACTCCGGAGGGCGTCAGCCAGCAGTTCCTGCGGGACTCCATGGAGCCGTTGGCGCGGCCCGATGTACACATGGGCCAGCTCGGGCGGGCCGGTGTAGAGGGCTACCAGGCCATGAATCGCATCATGCAGCGCTGGTATGACATGGCGGTCAATATCCCGGCGAAGACCATGAGCCGTCACCCCCTCTTCAATCAGCTCTATGAGGGGCACCTACGACAGATCGTCTCCCAGCGCACTCGCCAGGGTGCTCGGCCTTCGACGGTGGAGGAGGTGGAGCGAGTTGCGGAGACGGCACGACGTATTGCGCATCGGGACATGAGGCGCATGACATTCGACATCTCTCACCAGACGGACGCGGCAGCGGCGCTCAGGTTCATCAGTCCCTTCTTCTCCGCCACGGCGGAGTCTTTCCAGCGCTGGGCGCGCATCATCGGCGACAAGCCGGAGATCGTGGGTTATGCGGCCAAGTTCTACAACGCCCCGGCGTACACGGGGCACCTTCAGACTTCCAATGGGGATGAGATCTTCCCCGATGGGACCTACGTGGACCCGGTCACGGGTGAACGGAAGCTGGCCCCGAAGGGCGACCGCTGGATTGTCGGCCGGATGCCCGAGTGGCTAGCGGGCTCCGACCTCGGAGTAGCCCTTGGAGTTGAGCGCAGCTCGGGTAACTTCCGCCTGAGCCAGAACTCAATCAACCAGGTTACGCAGGGGGACCCCTGGTACAACCCCGGCGTAGGCCCGATTGTGCAGATCCCGGTGAATGAGTTCGTGAAGGACAAGCCGAGTGACGCCGAGCTGGCGCGGCATCTAGGCGTCCTGCCTTTCGGACCCAACACCGCGAGCAACCCGGTTATGCGAGTCGTGCAGTCGGCGGCACCGTCAACGGTGAGGAACTTCCTGACTGCATTCGACACGAGCGATTACCGCTACCAGCAGATCAAAATGCAGATCACCCAGCGTGCGATTTTCGAGCACGAGCAGACCGGTAAACCCATGCCTTCGGCGCAGGAGATAGCCGATCAGACGCGCAACTACTGGATGTTCTCGGCGGCATCTAGCTTCATTCAGCCGATGGCCACACAGCGCCGTGACGCCTACGAGTTCTACCGTCAGCAGTTCCGGAACCTCCAGAGGCAGAATCCCGAGACAGCAGATCTCGAATTCTTGAACAGGTTCGGCGAGGAGTATTTCATCTTTGCCCAGAGCATGAGCAAGCACGAGGCCGGCGTACCCGCCACCCGGGCGGGCGTGGAGCTGAGCCAGCAGTATGCGGACATCCTTGCCGAGAACCCCGAGCTGGGCAGTCTCATCATCGGCCCCGAGGGGCAGGGACCTTTCAGTCCCGAGGCGTACTCCTACCAGCTGAACACGCCGCTGGAGCCGGGCGACGCCGAGTCTCAGAGGCGACGCCTCACCGCCCGGGAGGCAATGGACGAGAATCGCAGGCGCCTGGGATGGGCCCAATACACGGCGTTCATGAACGGTATCAATGCCGAGCTGGTGAACCGGAGCTTGGCCTCCCTGGACGAGCCGGGAGCGGAGGATCTGGCGGGCACGCGCAAGGCCGTTGTGGCCATGCTCGCCGAACCCGTCCTGCCGGACGGCTCAGAGAACCCGTTCTACAACGAGCAGTTCAGTCAGGACTGGTTCAGCTTCGACAGCAGGAAGTACGAGAGGCTGATTCCGGCCCTTGAGCGCGTCTCTACACAGATGCTGGAGCGCGATCCGGAGCGGAATGACCTGAGGACCCTCCAGACGTATCTCGCGGGCCGCAGGGCCCTCCAGGAGACACTGGCGACCCGCGAGTTCTCCACCCTCGGGGCGCGGGGGAACACGCAGCTACGTCGTGCGTGGTCGGCCTTCGTCGGCCAGCTCGTGGAGTCCGACACGAATTTCGGTGATCTCCACTCCCGGTACTTGTCGAGGGACCTCGGGATAGATGTCGAAGATGAAATGGCCCTGGGGCGGGGAGAGGTGGCAGTCTGATGGCCCTTCGAGGATCGGGCGGCGGTGGCAGTGTTGGCGTCCTCAGTCCTGAGCAACAGGCGGTGGTGGACTCCTTCCGCTCCTTCCAGAGCCAGCCGCAGGGGACCGAGTCCGCATATCCCGGCATGGTCTACATGGGCCGGACGGCCTACTCCCAGAGCGACCCCCGAAATGTGGACATTCGCGGTGGCGCCCAGCGAGACCGCTGGATCACAGGCGAGGATGCCATTCTGGAGTTCTACGAGTGGGAATCCAAGACTCGTCAGGACTTCATTGCCCAGGGCAAGTTGTCCGGCCTGCTGCCGGCTGATGGCGGAGAGATGGAGGGTGCCCGCCTGTGGGAGCAGCTGGTGGGTCAGGCGGCCTTCTATGGCGCCCGAGACCGCAAGGTGACCCCCTGGGATGTTCTCGCCGGGTACGTCCGGCAGAGCGGCACCGCGGAGACCGCGTGGCGCAAGGACCCGAGCAACCCGGATTTCGAGGTCAATGCGGTGACCGGCGAGCGCCGATACATCGGCCCGCAATTCAAAACGCAGACCGACACGGCCGTGAACTTGACGGACCCGGCAACGGCCAAAGCTGTCGCTGTCGCGACTTTCCAGCAGCTCATGGGGAGGGACCCTGGCGAAGGGGAACTCACCGCCTGGGCATCGGCCCTCCAGCAGGCCGAGCAAGCCGCTCCGGTCACTCGCACCACCACCACGGAGCACGACCCCATCACCGGGGAAATCATCGGCTCGGATGCCGCCACGAGTGGCGGCATTGATGCCGCCGGCCGCCAGTACCTGGCGGAGGAGCGCGTCAAGGGCACGCAGGAATACGCGGACGTCCAGGCCGCTACGACCTACGCCAACGCCCTGGAGAACGCGGTCTTCGGCGCTCCGCAGCTGGGGGCGTGATGGCCGCCTCCGCGGATGCGATCATCCAGACGGCGAGAACCGCGCTGGGCACCCCATACCGCTGGGGGGGGAACAACCTGACCCGCGGCGTGGACTGTTCGGGGCTCGTGCAGCAGGCGTTCGCCGCCCATGGAATTCAGCTCCCCCGAGTCACCTATCAGCAGATCAATGTTGGCAGCTCGGTGCCGCTCAACAAGTTGACGGCGGGCGATCTCGTATTCTTCGATACGGACCGCAAGAAGGTCGGCCCGGATCACGTCGGTATCTACATCGGCGGGGGGAAATTCATCCATGCCCCGCGCACGGGTGACGTGGTCAAAATTTCATCTCTCGGGGATAGTTACTATTCGGATCGTTTCATGGCCGGTAGGCGCGTCTCGGGCGTATCCGGAGGCGGTGCGGGGTCTGTGTCGGGCGGCGGCGCCGACAGCGCTCCTGCGCCCATCCTGGAGGCCACGGAGCTGGCCGAGCGCTACGGCATGTCGTATGCATTCTTTGACTCTCAGCCGGAGCTGAAGGGGCTGCTGCGGGAGGCGACCGCCGGCCAGTGGACGGCGACCCGCTTCCAGGCGAGCCTGAAGAACACCAAGTGGTGGCGAGAGTCCAGCAAAACCAGCCGGGAGGCGCAGGTGCTGGCAGCCTCGGACCCTGCTTCCTATAGAGCCTCAATGGAGGCGCAGCGCGAGGCCCTGAGGGCGGCAGCCGTCCAGGCGGGCGCCATTCTCACCGGTACGCAGCTCAACGAGCTGGCGCGCAATGTCGTCCACTTCGGATGGAACGAGGCGCAGATCAACAATTTCCTCGGGAAGTACATCGACTTCACCGACAAGCACACCCTTGGCGGCATGGCCGGTACCGCGGCCAAGGAAATCACCGGCCTCGCCTACGAGCTGGGAATTAAGGTCAGTGAGCAGCAGGTGAAGAACTACGCCCAGTACATCATCCGTGGCGTCTCGACCATGGAGGAAGTACAGACGACTCTGCGTCAGCAGGCGACCGGGACGTATCCGGGATTCACCCGGCAGATAGAGGCCGGCGAGTCCGTGAGGGACCTCGCCTCTCCCTACATTCAGATGATGGCGGAGGAGTTGGAACTCCCTGACACGGACGTGGATCTCTACACTCCGCAGATCCGGGATGCCATCAACCGGATGGGCTCCTCCGGCGGCCCCACCCCGATGACTCTCGCCGACTTCCAACAGACTCTGCGGAATGACCCCAGGTGGGGAAAGACGCAGACGGCGCAGGATAACGCTATGGCTGTGGGCCAACAGGTGCTGGCCGACATGGGTCTTATCGCCAGGCAGGCATAATGGCCGTCACCTTTGAGCAGTTTTTTGCGGCGATAGCCCAGCAGGAGAGCGGCAATCGTTATTCGGCCGTGGGGCCGCAGACCAGGTACGGCCGGGCCTACGGCAAATATCAAGTGCTGGCCCCTAATATCGGTCCCTGGACCCAGCAGTATTACGGGAAGCGCCTGAGCGCTCAGCAGTTCTTGAACAACCCGCAGGCCCAGGAGGCCGTTGCCCGCGGGAAGCTGCGTTCCTATTGGAACAAGTACGGCGCCCGCGGCGCCGCCAGTGCGTGGTACTCGGGAAACCCGAACCTCCACATGTCCACTCGCGCGCAGAGTGGCGGACCGTCCATCAAGGGCTATGTGGACTCGGTTCTCAGGATCGCCTCCGGGATCAATCCGGGGGCTGCACAGACCTCGGCTCAGGCCACTACCTACTCTGCCCCGGAGACACCGCGAATGACTGTCTCAGAGCAGGCTGAGTCATTCGGGCTCAGCCTTCGCCTGGTCAACTCCAACAAGGAACTCAAGAGGCTGTTCGACAAGGCCGTAGCCGGGAGCTGGTCTCCCGACCGCTTCCAGGCGGCTTTGCGAAATACCAAGTGGTGGCGGGGTCAGTCATCCACCCTGCGCGAGTACGTCACTCTGCGGTACACGGACCCCGCCACGTGGAAGCAGAACCGGGACAATGCCTACGCGGCAATGAAGTCCCTGGCCGCCCGGGTGGGCGTCAAGGGCATTTCCTCCGGCACTCTTTGGGATGCGGTCTATAACAAGCTGGCTCTGGGCTGGGACGACGCGCGCTTGCAGAACTGGTTCGGCAGCAAAATCAGCTTCACCCACGGTCAGGCGTGGGGGGATTCAGCCGCCGTCTGGGATGATCTTCATGACCTCGCGTATCAGATGGGGATGAAGTATTCCCTGAGTTGGTATGAGAACGCTACGCGGAAGATCGCCTCGGGCAAGAGCACGATTGCGGAGCATGAGACGTATATCCGGCGTCAGAGCGCCGGCCGGTACGCAGCCTATGCCAGTCAGATCAAGGCCGGGATGAGCGTGCAGGATCTCGCGGCCCCGTTCATTGAGGCTGTCTCCAGAATCCTGGAGCTTCCGGAAACGGACCTGGACGCCATCAGCAACAGCCATATCAGTAAGGCTATGCGCGGCCGGGACGACGGTCTGCCCACGCCGATGTGGGAGTTTGAGAACTCCCTGCGTAATGACCCAAAGTGGCGTAAGACCAAGAACGCACAGGATTCCATGATGGGCGTTGCCCATCAGGTGCTCAGAGATTTCGGGATGGCTTACTGATGACCACGCCGCAGTACGTACCGCCGGAGTTCCAGGATTCCATCAGCTACAACCCGCCTGCGACCAACACGCGGGAGATCGCCCGCCAGAAGAAGATCCACGAGGAACAGTCCCAGTGGGCTGGCAAGTGGAACAGCAAGGTCAACTATTACCAGGACAAGGTCAAGAAGACCGTAGGCAAGCGCCAGGAGGAGTTCCAGCGGAGGTTGGAGGCGGCCCAGAAGGGGCTGGCCCAGACGCAGGCCCGGGAACAGGCTGCACAGAGCCGTGTGTATGAGCTGAGCGGCGAGTACGGGAAACTCCTTACCGGAGCCGCGAGGGACGCCTACAGCGCCCTCAGCGCCCTTTTCAGCTCCTACGGACTGGGGAGCTTGGCGGGCAAGATCTACGAGTACACGAAGAATGGGTACAGCGCTGACACGATCGCCATCCTCCTTCAGGACACCAAGGAGTACAAGCAGCGCTTTGCGGGGAACGAGGCCCGCCAGAAGGCGGGTATGCCCGTGCTGAACCCTGCGGAGTACCTGGCTGCGGAGTCCTCCTACCGGCAGATCCTTCAGGACGCCGGTCTTCCGAAGGGCTTCTACGACAACCCGGCTGATTTCACGCACTGGATTGCCGGGGACGTGAGTCCCACGGAGATCAAGGAGCGCGTGGATATGGCCGTGCAGGCGACCACGCAGGCGAATCCGGAGTACAAGCGGGCGCTACAGCAGATGTACGGCGTGGACGAGAGCTATCTGACGGCGTATTTCCTGGATCGCAGCAGGGCAACACCCCTGCTGGAGAAGCAGGCGGCAGCCGCACAGTTCGGAGCGGCTGCCATCAGGCGGGGATTTGAGGCGTACCGGGACGAGTTCGAGGGCTACGCCACGATGGGCATTACTGCCGACCGGGCAGAGGAGGGGTGGGGGCGCATCTCGGAAGGCTATGACGCTATGCGGGGCATAGCTCAGCGCTGGGGTCTGGCCGACTGGGATCAGCAGCAGGCGGCGCAGGCCGAGTTCGTATCGGGCTCCGCATCGGCGAATCGCTCCCGGCGCCTCAGGAGCCAAGAGAGGGCCGCGTTCAGTGGTCGAGCTGGCTCCGCTCGCGCTGGCCTGGGTGCTGGATTCCAGCAAACCTAAACCGAACTTGAACTATTCGTATAGTGGACTTACTCTTCCATTCGAGCGGATCGACCGGCCCCGCTCGAAACGGAGTCCGGTAGCGGAGCGCAGACCCCTCCCCCGGGGGCGAGCTGGCCGCGGAGAACGAACGGGAGACAGCAATGAGCGACGGATATGGCTACAGCGACTACGCCGAAGGCCAGGAGCAAGGTCAGGGGTCGCAGGAACCCAAGTGGTTCCGGGACCGCATGGACAAGCTGTCTGGTGAAGTCTCCGAGCTGAAGGCGGAGAACGACCGCCTGAAGGCGGAACAGCGTAAGTCAATGGTGGCCGACTCGCTCAGGGCGAAGGGCTTCAGTCCGGCGGGAGCACAGCTCTACACCGGCGAGCCCGACAAGCTGGATGACTGGCTGAGCACCCACGGTGCCGCCCTGGCCAAGCTGCCCACCGCCCCCGAAGGCGGCCAGGAGCAGCAGGCTCAGGAGCAGCCCGCAGGGCCTCCTCAGACCACCGTCCAGCCGCAGGACCAGCAGGCTATGCAGCAGTTCTCTGAGGCCGGCGCAGGTGCCGCGCCTCCGGCGGGTTCCGATGCGGAAATGGCGGCGAAGATCGCCAGCCTGAAGACCCCGGAGGAGTACGCCGAGTTCATGCGCACGCAGGGAAATGCTCACGACTGGTCCTGACCTCCCCGACTCCAACTGAGCACCCCCAGAGGGGTGAGAGGCCATGGCGAACGCGTACACCGATACCACAGCAATGTCCAACGCCGTACAGGCGGCGTGGGACAAGGCTTTCGAATTCGAACTCCGGGCCGAGCCCGTTTTCCGGATTCTGGCCGACAAGCGGCCAACCAGCCTGACCAACCCCGGCGACACGGTCAACCTGGAGATTTTCCAGGACCTGGCGGAGCAGACCGCTCCCCTCACGGAAACCGTGGACCCGGACGCGGTTGCCCTGGGCAACCCCGAGATCAAGACCATCACGCTCACCGAGTACGGCAACCCGGTTCTGCTGACTCGCAAGCTGCGAATGTTCTCGCTCACCGACATCGACCCGGCGGTCACCAACATTCTGGGCTACAACGCCCGGAGTTCGATCGACACCATCGTGCAGACCACGCTGCGCGGCGGGCCGAACCTGCTTCAGCGCCTCGCCGGGGCGCTGACCTATGTCACCAACGCGACCGCCACCACGGCGGCCACCACGATGACGGCCACGGACGTTTTCACGTCCGGCGTGGCGCGCTTTGTCACGACTCAGCTGCGCACCAATCTGGCGCCGCCCAAGTTCGGCGCGCTTTTCGGGTGCATGATTCACCCTCAGGTCGCTCACGACCTGAAGGAGGAGACGGGCGCGGCAGCTTGGCGCGACCCGCACAACTACTCCGCGGTCGGCAACATCTGGGCGAATGAGATTGGCACCTATGAGGGCGCCTATTACGTTGAGAGCCCGCGTTGCTACAACGCTGTGGATGCCGGTACTGGTGACAATACGGTGCGGCGTTTCCGGACCTACTACGTGGGCCGCCAGGCCCTCATGGAGGCCGTGGGCGAGGAATTCCACCCGGTCGCCGGGCCTATTGTGGACAAGCTGGGCCGATTCCGCCCGCTGGGTTGGTATGGCGTCGCCGGCTGGGGCCGATACCGCGACCAGTGCCTCATCCGGGTCGAGACCACCTCTTCCGTCAATCCTGACTGAGATGTGGTCCTACACGCCCCCCACTGTGGAGGAGGGGCCCGTCACGTGGACGGACCGTCTTTTCTACAGGGTCAAGCTGACCCGGGGCGTGACGGTTCTGGAGGGACCTCCCGGGGTTTTCCGGGAGGTCCGCTTTCCCGATCAGGATGAGATCCGGGACGCCTATCGCTGGTGGATGGGCGGCCATACCTACGAGGTGGACGACGACACGAAGGCCGCACTTATTGCGGCCGGAGTCGCCACTGAGGACCAATTCGCCACCCCTGCCGACGCCTACGGCGGCGGTGGATACGGCTCGGGCGTTTACGGAGACTGACATGGTGGAGCTGCCCCAGCGGGGACAGGTCAACTGGGACCAGACACTGAACATGGCCCTGACCGAGCTGGACCAGGACATCACGGGCCATGAGGACCTGGCCGACGCCCACGGCCTGCGGACCTGGGCGGACAGCAGGTTCGCCCGTCAGCCGGCGAGCCTGGACGTTTTCCTTGCCGATCCGGAATTCTGGATCGCTCACCGCGGCAGCGGCGGGGAATTCCCTGAGCACACCATGGCGGCCTACAGCGGCGCTACCGCCGCTGGGGCAAGGGCCATTGAGGTCTCCGTGCAGACCACGGCTGACGGCGTCCCCGTCTGCATGCATGACGCGACCCTGGACCGCACCACGAACGCTACTGGCCCGGTGGCCAGCTACACCTACGCGCAGCTCCGGGAAACCGTCCAGGTGACGGTGGGCTCCAGCCTGCTGGGCCCCGGCTGGACCCCTCAGCCGATTCCCACCCTGCGGGAAGTGCTAGACCGCTTCTGGGGCAAGGTCGTGATCTTCCTGGAGCCCAAGAGCAACGCCTCCATTCCCCTGGTTCAGGATCTGATCACGACCCACTATCCGGACTCGGCCCGGTCGGTCGTCTGGAAGGGCTACTACACCAACAACTCATTCGCCTGGGCCCGTAACAACGGCTTCAGGACGTGGGGCTATGTGGATGCCACCACCACGGATGCCGAGATGGACGCCGTGGATGCGAACATCGACATGTGGGGCGTGCCGCAGGCTATGACCGACGAGCGCATGGCTGCTGTGGTGGCCCGAGGGAAGCCGGTCATCTGCTGGGAAGTCCACCGCCTGGTGGATTACCAGCGCCTGAATTCTCTCGGCGTGCGCGGCATGATGGCCGCGCAGTGGATTTACCTGAACCAGGCATTGGCGCTCACGAGCGCCCCCAGCGTGGCTGAGATCGCCTCTCCGGGCACCCTGGGAGTGGCCAGGTATGATCCCACCTACGCCCCCAAGTTCGACGGCTCTGGGGGCCTTTACGTCAATGTGGGGCCCAATCAGAGCCTCCTCATGGGAGGCCATCGGGCCCCCGCGGACTCGGGCTACCGAATCTCTTGGCGCATGAAATGGCCAACGCTGCCGACGTCCACGCTTCATAGTGGCATTGCGTTCGCCAGGGCGACTGATGACGTCTACCAGTTCTCGAACGCCAATGATGACGACGGCGAGTTCTCCTCACCTGGCGGCTATCACGTGGTGATGCGAGCCGGCGGAGACATGCAGCTCTACAGCCACGTGAAAGGCTCCACCACCGGAACGCAGCTCGGAACCGTGACCACAGATGCACCCGTTGCGGATACCTACATGACCTTTGAGACGGACGTGACTCCCACTCAGGTCATCCTCCGGCGCACGGACGTGGGCCCGTACACGGTCACGGCCGATAACACGACGTACCGGGGCCGGTACTGGCATCTGTCCACCGGGTCAGTAGCCGAGACGGCCCAGCTTCCCCATTTTGAAATCACAGACGTGGAGCTGCTGCCATGACGTGCACCTCCGGATGCCGGACCAAGAATCACGAAAGCTACGGCGACTGCCTGAAGGCGAAGGCCGTGAGGACCTATCTCGCGAGCCCGAGCAAGGGCCTGGACGGTACGCGGCAGAAGCGCTGGAGCGCAGACCTGGCGGCCTACCGGGACGCTGTCAGGCAGGGCATACAGCCCGATTCCACCAACCGGGCCTCCGTAGAGAAGGCGGTACGCCGCTCCGATGAAACGGGCGCGGCCTACGGCCGCGACTTCAACGCCGCGACCTCCATGGAGGGGTAATGCCTGGTCAATACGTAGGGATCGAGGACCCGGAGCAGACGTACCGGGCGCACGTGACGGCCGATGGCGCCCTGAAGGTGGATGGAAGTGCCAGCAGCGGCGGCACCTCCACCGCCGACCAGGGGGCCGCGGGCACTGACCCGTGGCTGGTCACCGTCAGCGGCACGACCACCGTGTCCGGCACGGTGGGCATCAGTGGCACGGTCCCCGTCTCGGGCACGGTCACCACCACCACCGCGGACGTCACTGCCGTGACGTCCCTCGCCGCCGTGACCGCGGATGCCTTGGGGACCCCCCTTGACGCGGGCGTCCCCATGACGACGTGCACTGTGATCGCCACCAGCGCCTCCGAGCTGGCGGGCACCATCATCATCCAGGGCAGTCATGACGGAACAACGTGGGTGATGACGAATGCCACCGTTCCGCTACCCGCCGCCGGCACGGTGACTGTCAGCGTCACCGGCATGGCCTGCCGGTACTGGCGCGCGGGTCTCTCGGAAGCCTCAGGCGCGGGCACCGTGACGGCCACCATTATGGCGGCCTGACATGTCCACCCTGGATCAGCTCGTGCAGGCGGTACGCCGCCAGCTGATGGGCTACGCCCTCACCCAAGAGCAGGTCTCGGAGGTGACGGCTCCCATCTCCGAGACCGACACCACGTTCGCCCTGGACCCTGGCGACGCCCGGCAGATCGGCCGTGGCGTTGTGGAGATCGACGACGAACTGATCCTCGTGCGCAGCTTCGACGCCTCCACGGGGACCGTGACCGTCATGGGCGGTCTGAATGGTCGCGGCTACGCCGGTACCACCCCAGCAGCTCACAGCGCCGGGTCTCTGGTCACCAGCGCTCCGGCGTTCCCCCGGAGCGACGTGAAGAGTGCGATAGCCGAGACCATCACGTTCATGTACCCGGATCTCAACGTGTTCGGGGAAACGGAGATCGTCTGCTCCGCAGCGATCTGGGAGTACGAACTGCCTGCCGACGCGGAGGGTATCTGGTACGTGGTCGGGGAGACCATCGGGCCATCCCGGATGTGGACCCCGAAGCCGAATGTCCGTTACAACGGGAACGCCGACACCGGGTATTTCCCGAGCGGCAAAAGCGCTCAGCTCCTGGACGGGAATGTCCCCGGCCGGCGCTACCGGGTCGTCTACAACAAGCCGCCCACTTTGCTGGTGAGCGGGGATCAGGACTTCACCGACACGGGATTCCCTGCCACCGCCGAAGAGGCCGTGAAGTGGGGCGCTTGCGCCCGTCTGACGCCCGCCTACGAGGCCGGACGTCTCCAGCAGCGGGCCGTTGAGTCTGCCGAGCGTGGGCGCATTGTGGGCGAACAGGCGGCCCTCAGGACGGCCGCCTATTACCAGGGCCTGTTCGAAACGGCGCTCGCGAAGGAACGCCGCAAGCAGCTCGAAGATCTGGCCACCTACCAGACGTTCCAGGGGTGAGCAGTGCCTGAGTATTACTACTCGAACACCTCCGTCACAACCGAGCTGACGGGCAATGCAGGCACGGGGGACACCACGATTGTGGTAGCCAGCGCCAGCGGCTACCCGGCGCAGTTCCCCTACGTGGTCGCTCTGGACTACGAGACGGACGCCGAGGAATTGGTTCTCGTCACGGCCGCCGCCGGGACTACGTGGACAGTCACGAGGGCATTCGGCGGCACCTCGGCCCAGGCGCACAGCGCTGGAGCCGTCGTCAAGCACGTGGTTAACGCGGTGGACCTCCAGGATTTCCGCGCCCATCAGGACGCCTCCGCAGGCGTCCACGGGGTCACTGGCGCCGTCGTCGGCACAAGCGACACGCAGACCCTCAGCAACAAGACCCTGACCTCTCCGGTCATTACCGCCGCCCAGATCAACGGGGCGGACCTGGACGGCACCCTCCAGGGGAACCCCACGCTCGATGGCGCCCCGGAATTCACGGGCGCGCCCGTATTCGTTGGCGGCGAGGAGTTCACTGACGCAGCCGCCTTCGAGGCAGCCACAGGGGAGCTGGCCCTTCAGGTGCGCGTCACGGGTGACACGGCGGCGAGAGTGCAGTTCAGCGCAGACGGCATCCTGGCGTGGGGAGACGGCACCGCTGCCGCGGACACCGTGCTCTACCGCCTGAGTGATGCACTGCTGGGCACGACCTCGCGTATTCGCGTGATCCGCCCGAGCGTGGAGTCTGACGCCCTGGCAACCAGGGTGGGAGAGGACACCAACAGCCGATTCATCCTCTCCGCGGATGGTCGCATGCTCTGGGGCACCGGCGCCGCCGGGGCGGACACCACCCTCTACCGCTCGGACGCCAATCTCCTGGCCACAGACGATCGCTTCGTTGCCCAGGTGGAGACGATGCCCAACCCGACGATCGCGTCCGGGTTCACTGCGAACGCGAGCGTGGGTAGGCGGACCTGTGGCGTCTACTACGTGACCGTGCTGGTCACCAACAACGTCTCCCGGCCGGCGAGCGGGGCGGGCAACATCGATGACGTCCTGATGTGCACCCTGCCCTCCGGCTGGCGCCCTCCGGCGCAGACCTCCGCCTCCTGGTCCAACGGCATCACCTCGGGCGAGGGGAGGGTTGATGAGTCCGGGCAGATGGTGCTGCGCACCGCTATGCCGAACTCAACTATCGGTATCGGGACCAACATCCTCTGCTCTCTGTCCTGGGTGGGCTGATGTCCAGGCTTCCGGCGCGGATACCAGCGCCGCTCTCCGGCCGCTCTGGCGGCGCGAGCGAGACGTACACGCCGGTTGACGCCTCCTATGACATCGCCATAGGCGGCATGCCGTTCATGCTGGCGATCAACCCTGAGCGCCCCATGACCAGGGGCCTGGCGCAGATCCGCAAGGAGCAGTTCGACAATCAGGAAATCCCCGGCGAACAGTCCCTTGCGGACTGGTGGCTGAGGAGTCAGGCCACCTTCATTGGTGGCGCCGGGCTCCTGTATCAGGACCCGGACGTCAGCAATCAGTGGGCCATCCAGTACGGGGACTCTGTGGGGCTGAACCCATGGGTGAACGGCAGGCTTTCCCTGCTGCGCAGGACCGAGCTGGACGTCACCGCGGCGACCACGCAGCGGCATCACGTACTGGGCTACGCGGACGGCACAGACAGGTACTGGAGCGCCGCTGACACGGTGCTCACGTCCTCGGACGGCAGCAGTCACACCGTGGTCACGTGGGGCGGCACAGAGACCATCCTGTCCCTCGCAAGCGACGGTGAGGACTACTACGCCGCCGACGAAGTGGGCATCTACCAGGGGACCGGTTCGGGTGCTGGAACCCTGGCCTGGAACACCGGAGACCCGGATGTGGTGGTCGGCTGGGCTATGGGCCGCCTCATGGCAGGCATTGGCGCTTCTGTCTACGAGCTGGCCGGCGGGGAGCCGCCGACGTTGCCCGAGCCGGTGTTTACCCACCCGGCGGCCGGATGGCAGTGGACCGCCATCTCAGAGGGCTCCAGTGCCATCTACGTAGCCGGGTACTCCGGCAGCGTCAGCGCCATTTACAAATTCACTCTGGAGGTGGATGGCAGCGTTCCCGTCCTCTCCGGCGGTATCCAGGCCGCGTCTCTCCCTCACGGGGAGGTCGTGCTCAGCATGTCCGCATACCTCGGAACCTATGTCGGCATCGGCACCAGCCGCGGGTTCCGCGTGGGGGAGCTTTCTGACTCCGGGGACATCGTCTACGGGCCGCTCCTGGTGGAGACGCCCGTGCGCGGCATGGTCGGCTATGACCGGTTCTTCTTCATCGGGGCGGAGGACGCCATTAACGGCTCCTCCGGCTTGTATCGCGTGGACCTGGGCCAGCCCCTGGAGAGCCAGGGACCTAGCGCTTCTTTGCGTCACGCCTACGCGACCGATCTCCAGGCCCACGCTGCCGGAGAGGTGGACGGCGTCACGCTGCTGGGGAACTCGGACAGGGTTGTATTCACTGTCCGCGGCAGCGGCTCCTACGTGGAGCACGCGGACGAGCTGGAGCCTACCGGCACGTTCACCACGGGCCGAGTCAGGTACAACACCCTGGTTGAGAAGATTTTCAAGTTCCTCACCGTAAGAAGTGAGCGCCCCCTCAACGGCAGCATTACCGCAGCTGTCATCGACCCCACCGGGGGCGAGAACACCGTCATCACGGTGAGCGGGAACGCGTCCATCGAGAACGTACTTCTCCGCTCTCCGGTCACCGTTGCCGAATGGCTTCAGCTCAAGCTGACCATCAACCGGGATTCTGTGAATCCCGAGCTGGGCCCGGTGGTCACCGGCTGGCAGTTCAAGGCCCTTCCCGGGGAGATCAGGCAGCGCGTCTTCATGCTGCCGCTCCTGGCCTTCGACCACGAGCAGGACCGGTACGGGCAGATCGTCGGATGGGAAGGGCGGACGCTCGGTCGGCTCGAAGCATTTGAGCAGATCATTCAGCGAGGCGACGTCATCGCCCTCCAGGACCTGCGCACCAATACCACGACCCAAGTCGTGGTCGACAACGACGAGTACGAGTTCCGTCAGTCAGTCCCGCCGGCCAACTGCGGCGGCTGGGGCGGCTACATCTACATCAGGCTCCGCACCGTGACGGATGCGATCACATGACGGCTGACTGGATGCCCCGAGATCAGATCCTCGTGCCGGTCACGGAGGCCGAGCACGAGGCCGTGAGGATCGCTCAGAGGGCTCTGGACATGGAGCCCACGGGAATCCCCGACGAGACGCTGACAACGCGCCTGGCGGGCATTCAGAGGCTTTTCAGACTTCCGGTCTCAGGTGTCCTGGACCGGGATACGGCGGCCCTCCTGGACCGCCTGAGGCCACCTGGAACAAGGGAGTGAGTACATGGCCGACAAGGTCGTGCAGTTGGGTGTTTTCGCGCTGGTCGTGGCCGGCTTCGTGGCGCTGACCGTCAAGGGCGCCGAGACGGCCGAGTACGTAGGGATGGTGACTCCGGTTCTGGCGGCCGTTTTCGTGGTCAACCACCTGACCCGACAGGATCAGACCATCAACGAGATACACAAGAACACCAATGGTGTGCTGACGGAGCGAATCCGCAAGGCGGTCCAGCAGGCTCTGGACGAGCGAGGCGGGTCCTGAAACGCAGAAAAGCCCCCTCCAGCCGAAGCTGGAGGGGGCTTTGTCACTCAGATATAGCCGTGGTTGTTGTAACTCTGGCACCGGCCAGAGGTTGTACCGCACAGTGCGCAGCCGTAGCCGTCAGGCTTCGGGTCCTCCTTCGGGGGTTCCGGCTCCTTCGGCGGCGTGGGCTTCTGGTCTTCAGGCATTAGTCACCTTCCGCATCTTGCTTCACAGATCAGTCCTCCGCTGTTCGTGCGGACCATCGGGGCTCCGCACACGCACATAAACGCGAGGAGGATCATTCGTCCTTCACCTCTGGGTCAATTAGGTCCGCAGCGCTATCCATACCGTCGTGGTACTTGGCGTGGTCGTAGTCCGAGAGATCTCGGCGTGCGCCAGCTTCCGTCCTGATCTTCTCCGCCAGTTCACGGGCGAAAGCGTTGACCATGGATTCCGCGCGGTGGAGCGTGTCTTGAGTTGGCATCTCGCCTCCGGCGAGGCCCCACAGAACTTGCTCTACGAGCGTGTCTCTAGCCGATGCCTCCGCGTCTCGACTGAGACGGACCAGGCGATCCGTGAAGTCCTCAGCGCTCACCTCCTCCTCACTCCCACACCCCAATCTCCTTGAAGCTTCCATCCGGATGGAAGCGGAAGACCGTCAGGGCGTCACTCCACCCGACGACCTTGCGCGTTCCTGGCCGGAGGACCAGGGCGACGTAATCCGCCTGCGTGACCTCCTTGTAGTCCTGCACACCCAAGGAGATCAGAAACTCCTTGGTCCGCTCCAGGTCTGTCATAGACACTCCTTCCACCCCTCGGGGGCATGTGCCCAAACCGCTGGCCCTAGCCACGGGGGAGCCTCGTGCATGCACCAAGAGAGCGTGCGGGACGCACCACGGCGGCCGGATTTCAGCAGTGTGGGCCCAGTTACATAGATCTCGGCCGTCGCATTGGGCAGCGCGCCCGCCACCCACCAGTAGTGGATCACGGCGTAGGAGGGGTAGAACCGGTGGGGCGTGGGGGCGCCTTTCGCGGTCAGCGCCCTCACGGGAGGCGCGCCGGTCAGGCTGACCTGACGACGGAGGGACCACTGATCGCAGCCCTCCGCCGCGGACGTGACAGCTGGAGTCACGCGCTCTCCCCCGGAGGCAGCTCCTCGTACTCTCCTCGCAGCCGTGGAGGCAGCTCGGGCTTGCTCGCGGCCTCCGCGAGGGCGGCCCACCCGGTGGTGACTGCCGCCTCCTCTTGCTCCAGGCCGATCCGCTTCATCAGCTCCAGCTCCGACGGAAGGCCGGGCGGTGGGGCGCTGGTCACCTGGAGCACATGCCGAAGCTTGCGGATCAGTGTCTCCCTGTCGTCCCCCACGCGGAGAACGACACGAGTCTCCGAGTCCTGGTCAGAGACGGTAAACGTCACCCGGTCCCGGCCGGGCTTCATGGTCAGTTCGGTCACGTATCACACTCTCCTGGTCATCTGATGCAGCGGAATGACAACTGCCGTTTGTTTGGGTGGGTTCGCCGCCTTCATCACAAAGGTTGGCTTCGGCGTCGGCGGATCTGTGGTATGGCGTGGCCAGTCCATGGGGGCGGGCACGCTCACAGCGTGCTGATTCTCCAGAAAAGCCACGCGGTGGCGGAGGAAGTCGATGTGCCTCCAGGCGCTGTCGTTGCCCTCCATGACTGCGTGCAGCTCGTTCTTCAGGTGCTTGACCTCCAGGGCCAGGCGGTCCCTTTCGGTCCTTACAGCGGCGAGAGGCGGGCTCCTGTGAGCCCGCCTCTTCGTTCGCCTGGACCAGAATCTCCAGGTCATTGGAGCCTCCGAAACTTCGTCTCGTCCAGGGGGGTGGAGTCCCTGCGCCGGCTGGTCAGGTGCCAGCCATGGCCGTCAGGGCACGGATAAGCCCGGCGCTCGCGGCGCCGGGGATTGCTCCTGTCCATCTCGCCCAGCTCCCGCCGTGCGGCTCTCCTCGTGGAGAAGGTGCGGTCCTTCCCGCAGGAACAGGGCTCGCTCACGAGCCCTCCCTGGGAGGTGGGGGCAGAACCGCCATCAGGTCGCCCACGTCCTTGTTGATGCCGTCGTTGTAGCCCACAACCCACTCCCATACGCGCTCGATGACGGCCTCGGCCCGCTCGGCGCGCTGTTCCTGTGCGCACGCCAGCACGTGCCAGTGGTCACGAAGGTTGCCGACGCGCCCCATCTCGGGCTGCACGACGGCCATGACGGCGTCGGCGCCCTGTGCGAACGTCGGTAGACCGTGCTGGTGTGAGACCGCCCGTAGCGCCTCGGCAATCCGTTCGCGCAGTTCATCACTCATGACTTCACCCCCTTCTTCAGCGGCGCCCGAGGCGCCGGTAGGGGCACCTCGTGCGGCTGAATCAGTCCACGGACCATGGCGATCCCCACGGCATGGGGTCCGTTGCGGGCCCCGAGTTCCCGATAGGCAATCTGGAGGTGACTCTTCACGCTGTCCTCGGAGATGTACATCTCCGAGGCGATCTCGGGAATCGTGAGGCCGTTGGCCAGATGGCGCAGGCATTCGAGCCTGCGGCCCTTCACGGTATTGATCCCGCGCAGGCTCATTCCGCTGCCTCCGCCACACAGATCAGCGAGGCGTAGTCGTCGGCTCTCTGCTGGAGAGCCATGACCTCCTTGCCCAGGGCCAGCGCCCTGGAGCTGGTGGCCGTGGACTGGCGCCACTGCTGGCGCAGCCTCTCCGCCTTCTCTGCCAGCGTTGCCTGACGCAACCGGAGTTCCTGGATAGTGAGTGCGTTCACCACTCCTCACCCCTCTCCACCGCATCGGCCGCCAGGGTGAGAGTGTCGGCGGCAGTCATGACAGCGTCACGCACCTCGCGTGACGACCACTTCTCGGGCCACGTGCCGGCGTTCTCACGCATCTCGCGCGCGAGGGCGTCAACGGCCTTCGCCGCCTTCCGCAGGACCTCCGCCTCCATTTGATCGAGGATCGGCTTAACCGGAGCCGAACGGCTCCACAAATCCTCGACGGATTCCCGGGCGCTCACTGCCCGCTCCTGTGGACGTAGAAGGCGTCCAGACGCCGTATCAACCACTTCTCCGTGCCGGAGTACCCGAAGTCCGGGTTCTCCTCTGAGAGGAGCGTCAGGGCCGTTTCCATGAGCTGCATGGCGGCGCCTTCCATGGGGCCCGGGTCGGGGTCTTGGGTCGGGGCCTCATCGAAGGCTATGCCGGTCACCTCGGCCAGGTATTCGTCTTCAGACAGGTGGATCATCAGCTCTCCTCTTCTCTCACGGGCTCCTCCGTGACGATTGCGCTAGTCGTCTCCCAGCCCTTGAGGTCGTCACGGTCGGCCAGGCCGCCGTCTATCCACTCCTCCAGGTAGTCAAATGCCTGGTTGGCGGGGATGTAGTCGCCTTCGAAGGTGGCGACGATGGTGAACGTGACAGTTTTGCGAGTTCGCATCAGCCCTCCTTGGAGGTTCCGTTGATGGCGCGGGCGAGCTTGAGGTAGCGCTCCAGTTCAGCGCTGATGTAGGGCCCCCTCCAGGGGGCGTACACCTCGGCGGCACTCACCAGCAGATCGCGCAATGGCCATCTCAACGTGCGGCCGATGGCAAGGCCGAAGGGCGGCTGCATTACCTCCGCCGCCGCCTGACGCAGTTCCTCAGCTGGGGATGGGGGCTCAGTCACCAAGTCTCCTCAGAGTCGCTGGCCATTTCTCGGGCATGCCACTTTCGGACGGCTTCCAGCGCCTCCGAAAGGGACTTGAAGTTGTGCATGCGGTGGGGCCCAAGGACATAGCTATAGACGTCAACCCCCTTGATCCTCAAGGGCTCACCGTCCTGGCGGTCGAAGTAGTTGTTGAAGTGAAGGCCCATGTAACCCTCACTGCTCTTGCAGTAGCCATCGCCGAAGGCGAAGTAATGGCCATACGCCTCGTCCAGCAGGCGCTGAAGCTCCCTAAGGATCTTCATCTCAGACTGGGAGAAGGGCCCGCAGGGCGTCTGCTCCTCCGGATCTCCAGAGATCATTCGCATCACTGCCTCTCGGGTAGGTGATCGGTCTTGCGTTTTCCAGTACGCGCACCAGGCGCTTGGTCATTCCCTCGCCGGCCTTGTCGCCGTCCCCGGCGACGTAGATAACGGGGAAATCGTCCAGGGCGAGGGAGAAATGTTCCTCCCAGGTCTCGACACCGGCCAGCCCTACGGCTGGCACTCCGGCCATTGACCAGGAGATGGTGTCAATCTCGCCCTCGGTGACGACTATGTACTCCGAATTAGCTTTCAGGGCAGCCACGTTGTACAGGTGATTCGACTGGCTGGCAGGCTTCAGGTACTTCGGGCAGCCCGCTTCCTTGCAGTCGTGGGGCCGCACGCAGCGGAAGTTGAATCCAATCGGACCAGACGGAGTGAGGTAGGGCAGGGCCAGCCTGTCCCGGAACATCTCATGCCCGGCGAGTGGACTATCAACGACGCCCAGGCGGAACGTATTTGCGGCCTGCTGGCCGATCCCCCTGAGCGCCAGATGCGCCTGGGCGCTGGTACTTGCCCTTAGATCGGCCTGGTATTGCGTGACCGCTCTCTCTGCAAATAGCCTCTGCTCTAGTGAGAGCGTCTTCACGTGTTGTGCTCTCCATTGCCATGATCAGGTGGACTGCGGAGCCCCCTGCTCCGCAGCTCTGGCAGAAGAAGACGCCCTTCTCCAGGTTGACCCGGAAGGAAGGGCGCCTCTCTCCGTGAATGGGGCAGCAGGCGTTCTGCTCCCCCCAGCGTGAGCCTCGGAGCTCGACGCCGTAGTGCTGAAGGATGGGTTCGAGTGGAATCAGTGGCCCAGCGTCAACAGCAGAGCGGCGGCGAGGGCGAGATCCATCCGCACCCATTCCACGCCTCCGTCAACATCAAGCTTGTCTTCGATCTGCTCCACCGGCAGGTAGGCGTCCCATTCCTTGACGGGCTTCCGGGGCCGCTTCACCACCAGCACGCCGGTCAGGGCGGCGGCATTGATGCGCTCTTGCTCCGTCTCGCGCTTCCAGGCCGTGAGCTGTTGCGTAGCGGCAGCTTTAACCTCCACGACCACGCCGGGAATTCCGGCCACATCACCCTTGTCCTTATTGCCGGACAGAGCCCGGCGCTCCGCAGCCGGCCACCACTGCCGCAGGTAGCGAACAACCTCTGTCTCCGCCTTGGTGCCCTTGGCCTTGCTCTTGGTGCTCACTCGGGTCGCTCCCTGTCTCGCACCCGCCACACGTGGCCGGTGGTGGCCTCCGCTCCTATCTCGTCCAGCTCGCTCCCCTTGAGAGAGATGGGCAATTGATCCGGGTCATATTCCGGGTCCAGCATCACGCCGTATTCGTCCCGTTCGTCAGGCCCGTCAATCACCGAGCCAGTGATGCCATACATCTCCAGAGCACGCCACTGGTCAGTGGTCACCACCACCACCCGGTCCCCCGGGAAAAGGTCGATCATTACCGCACCTCCCGAACCGTCGTTTTGCCGCAGCTGAAGCAGGTTCGGGCCTGAAGGGGGCCCGTCCCGGACCTCCCGGTCCGGAGATCAACCCACGTCCCGGATCGATTCTCCCAATTGCCCCACCTGTGGAAGAGGTGCATCACTTCACCTCCGGGTCGATCAGGTCGGCACAGGGGCAGTAGCCCCGAGGGACCTCATCCCTGATTTCCTCCGCCAGCTCGTGGGCGAAGGCGTTGATGGCCTTGTCGATCTCCTCGTTCGACCACTCGCCGTCAGGGAGCGGCGAAGTGGTCAGCATGACCGCCAAGCGGTCCCGCGCGCTCACCGCAGCTCCTCCCAGAGCGCGGGCAGGATAGCGGTGGTGTCCGGGAGGCAGCAATCTCCCGTCCTGGCGATGATGCGCTGGAAGACGATGCTCTTGTCCAGTCCGAGCTTGGTCGCCATCTGGACGACTGGCGTCAGGTTCTCCAGCACGGCCACACCGTGGTTCACCTCTTCGGCCGCACAATCAGCCTCCTGAGCCAGGTCCAGCCACGCTTCGAATTCCTCTTCGTCGTTTCCGAACACGTCACATCCTCCATATCCGTGTGTCGATGCCTGCGGCGAACGCCATACCGGCGCAGCCGGTGGCGCCTCGGGAGTTGTCCTTGATGAAGGCCAGGCAGACATCTGCACCATCGTTGACCATCCGCTGATTGCGGATGGGGCCAGCGGACTTCCCCCACTTTTCCCAGTCCGCCGGGCGCTTCTCCTCTGTGCCGCAGCGCGTAGCCCTGCACCACTCAGACGCCGCAGAATCGGCCCCTGTGGGGCACGCGCCATGCACCACCAGCAATGCCCCGCCGGTATCGCGATGGAGGCCCCAGAGGGCCATGTAGACGGTTTGAGGCCGGGGCCAATCCCTTGACCCCGTCACAAGAACCCTCACCGGTGTTCGATCTCCCCGCATAGCTCGCAGGCCCGGTAGTAGCCACCCCTGCGGGGCTCATGCGTCCACGGACCCCACTTATGCCCGAAGATCCCGCAGAGCCCCTTAGTTGCCACAGGGAGGAACCTCGCCTCAACTCCCAGACTGAATGGAATGGGCTCGTCGGGGCTCATCCTGCGGCCTCTTGCCACTTCTCGTAGTCGGAAGACCCCAGCTCTCGCGTGTCGGGAATACCCGCAACCGGAGTGAGCGCCGTGGCGGCAGCCAGGGCCAGCGTGGCGTGAGCCTGGGCGAGGGCCACCATTTCGGACCGAATCCGGATGTCGTCCGCAGTGGTGGGGCCGTAGCCACGATCGCCGTCTTGCGATCGCTCCAGAAGGCGTTCCGCCTCTCGGTAATGCTCGGGTCCGGTCACTTTTCTGCCGCCCCCTTCTTTGCCTTCTTCTGCCGGGTACCGGCGCTGGACTTTCTGGGCCGACCGGTGGGGTTCTGGCCTATCGGGTCACTCATCCCCACCAGCTCCAGAGCATTGCGGCCCACAGGCCGCAAGAGGCAATAGCCCAGGGCAGAATCCTGAGCCAGCTTTCCCTGGTCATTCCTCTTCCTCGTTGTCGTAGTAGGCGTTGGCGTATGACAGGTACTGAGGGGCAATGTAGTCGCCCACAAATGCCCGCTCGGGCTCAATGGCCATACGGAAATGGCTGTCCGCCTGCGGGTCCGACTTCCCGTGCCTGTTCTTCACCGCGGTGACCTGAAGGTTGTTCTGCCAGTCCACGCCACAGGAAATGATGACCTCCGGGAGGAGATCCAGCTTCCCCTGGACATCCCCTTTCCTGGGGCACGGGCTCTTTGCCCTGTCGGCGGTCGCGTGAGTGACCACCAGGACGTGACAGCCTGTCTCCCTGGCGAGGGCCTTGAGCTGCCGCAAGACGGCCTTCTGCATGCCCCATTCGCCCTCTCCTTCCGAGTGCCATACGTCAGAGAGGATGTCCACGAGGATCTGATCCGGGTAGCGCCCCTCTATCTCGTGATAGGCGAAGAGGGAAAGCCAAATGTGATCCATCGTGAGCTGCGGGACGAAGTCCCAGCGGATGAAATCGAAAGGGGCTACCGCCCGCTGGAGGCGCTCAGGGTCTCGCTGACGCCAGGAGCGGGTGACCTCATACGGCTCACCCGTGGAGAGGGCCGCCAATCTGGCGGCCACGGTGTTCTCGTCGGAGTCAGTGCTGAACGCCAGCGTCGGCAACTTCATATTGACCAGCGCATTAAGCGCAATCATGGTCTTGAAGGAGCCGCTGACGCCGAAAAGCAGGGACAGGGAGGCCCGGTGAAAGCGGATGCGCTGCTGGGCCCACGTCTGGAACGGAGCGGGGAGGGGAGCACTGGGCTCCCCTCCCCGAATCACGCTCCGGGAGAGCGTGCGCATGTACTACGCGGGCGTCGGGTTGAACTGGACGAAAGCCTGCGCCACCTCAGGCGAGCAGTACCAGGACTTGAGTGCCTTCTGCCAGGAAAGCTGACCCCCGTTGCCGGGGTCGCCCTTCCGGAAGTTGTACTGCTGCACGATGGCGTCGAACGCCGCCTTCTGAGGGAAGGGCACGTTCAGCTTCATCCACCCGGGCGGAACCGGGGAGCCGCCCTGCGGGGCCCCGGCCTGCTGCCACGGCGGCTGGCCCTGGTAGGGCTGGTTCGGTTGCTGACCGCCGTTGAAGCCGCTGTTCTGGTACTGCTGCTGCATCGCCTGCTGGAAGCCCTGCGCGGACGCCTTGACGCCGTCCCAGGTCCGCTGAAGCTCCGCCGCCACGCCCGCTACGGCCTGGGTGGCGGCCAGCAGACCCGCAGCCGAATTGCTGCGGATCACCAGCATGGAGCCGTCGCTCAGCTTCGGGCTCCACGTGAACACGTGGTTGTGCGGGTTGCTCGGCAACTCGGGGTAGGCCGGGGAGTCGTCAGCCCACTCTTCCCCCTCGCCGGGGGCGTCGGCTCGTTCGACGGTGTAAGTGGCGTCCTGCGGCGTGGTCATGTTGCTCCTGTTCGGGGAACGAAAAGAGCCCCGCTCCTGCGGGGCCCTTGTGGTGGTCTTCTCGGGTTTTGGGGGGGCGAGGATGACCGCGCCTAGCTGGCGCTGGAACATCTTCACCGCATCACGGTCTGAGGGCATAATCCGGGTGGTCCGGATCGCTCTGAGCTGACAACTCCCCGCCGGCTGCGTAGCAATGGGCCGACAGGTCGCAGACGTTGTTGCACCAGCCCTCATCTGAGGTGTTCGCCAGGAACATGCCGCCCTTCACGGCGGTGGACATCTTAGCGAACTGCATCCCCGCGTATCGCGGAGTCCACTTCGCCAGGGGCTGGCTGTGCGAGATAAGGCCGGGACCCTTGCCATTGCGCTTGTGGCTGTTGTCCCGGGTCCGGAACGTGTGGCCGAAGTCGGCCTCACCGACAGCGCCGTACTTCTGAATCAGGAGCGCACTGTAGGTGCCGAACTGGAGGTCGGTGCCCACGGATGAGCCGGACTTGAAGTCCACGATCTCCAGGCGGTTGAACAGCTTGTTGCAGAAGACCCTGTCCAAGTAAGCCTTGATCTCCATGTCGCAGCCTGGCAGGTAGCCGGACACGTCGAGTTCGATGGCGGGCTCGCCGTCCGGCGTCGTCCAGATCTCCCAGCTCGGGGAACGGAGACGCCAGTCGATGTAGGACTGACACATCCGAGGGCCGTTCTCCATCCACCAGTCATACCCCTCGGAAGACATTCGCTTGATGCGCCACTTCGAGCGGTCAGGCTCGGCCTGCGCCGCCCAGTCGATCTCGGACTCCAGGGCGCCAGTGAAGGCGCTTTGCAACTCGGCATCGCCCCAACTAGGGGCCCCGTGCTCGTGGAAGAAGTGATCCCACACCTCCAGCACGGAATGCACGGCGTTACCGCCTATGTTCCACCACGCAGGAGTTCCCCGGATTCCCTGCACTCGGCCGAGCTGGTAGCTCTTCCCGCACTTCTGCCAGGCGGACATGGAGCTGTAGCTCAGATGCTTGATCTCACGCGGCCTTGCGCCGGGCGGCGGCGCGGATGCGGTCGTATTCGGCACGGTTCAGCCTTTCCTTCAGGGGCGGATCGCTCTTGCCGCCATAGATACGCACGTACTCACGCTGCACCCAGGCGTGGGAATGGCTGTGGCCTGAGGCCACGGAGACGTAATAGTGGCTCCCGTCCGGGGTCACGCCCCGGATGTGGGCATCCTTCATTCGGCCGCCGTGCCATACCCAGGCATGCTTTGTGCCTGGTTTCTCCGGCCAGTCCAGCACTCGGGTAATCGCCCCTTCAGGAGGCGCTGAGGCGTTCTTGCGGGGCTGGCTGCGGATGTACTCCGATACCAGCGTCTGAGCCAGCCGGCCGGACAGCCCGGTGCGCTCCTGGACGCGACTCCAGTGGCCACTGGCGTTGTAGAGATCCCGGCATAGCCGACCCCAGGCCAGGCGGGTCGCCTCGGGCCAGGAGGCCGCGGAGGCAGCTACCTGGCGCCGCCGTTCGCGGCGCTCCCACTCCGCCTCGCCACCCCAGACGCCATACGGCTCGCCCAGGGTGTCTCGGCGGCACTCCAGCATGACTGGACATCCCGCGCAGATCCTCTTGGCCTGCTCCGCAGCGTCCAGGGCGGCCTGTGACGGGGGGTTCCGGGGGTTCGTGGGTCCTGGCGGGAAAAAAACCTTCAGTGGCACGCTGGCGCACGCCCTGTCGGGCCGCCACATCCACCGTCTCTCAAGGTCAATGAGCATGTTTCACCTCCTCTGGGCATGAAGAAGGCCCCCGGGCTCTCCGGGGGCCGTGATGTTTATGCAGGTCAGGCGGTCAGAGTGAAGCTGATCTCAAGTGTGGGGCTAGAGCCACTGCCCGTTCGGGCAGTGCGTCGCGGACTACGTCAGCGGCCGCATCGCGAACGCGCGCCCCTTCCACGTGCGCCGCGACGCCTCTGGCACGTGGCACAAGACGGAGGTGCCGGTGCCGATGAACTCCAGCCAGCGTTCCCAACTGGTCCTCGACACCCACGACAACGCCTACGCGGTGATGCCCTACGGCCGCATCGCCGCCGCCTCGGCGGCGAGCGGCTGGCGCGACTGGACGCTGCTGTACGACGGCACCGGCAGCCTGAACGCGTTCGGCGAGGTCGTCGTCGACCACACCCGCGTGGCCCAGGACGGCATCCTGTCGTTCCTCTACCAGGAGCGTTCCACCGGGACCACGCCCTCCCCGCTCCACGTCGTCGACTTCCGGCTGCCGCGCTGAGGCGGCGGCCCCGCCGAGCCCCGCGGGTGTGGCCGCGGGGCTCGGCGGGAAGGTCGCTACCCGACGCATCCGCCGGTCGCGGGGCCGGTGTTGCCCCTACGATGGGCCCGAGTCAGCAGTAGGAAGGGGAGAGCCATGTCTGCCGATGTCTCCGACTGGGGCGGCCTGCCCGCCGGATTCCTCACGCCGGGACCGCCGTCGTTCCTCGACTTCCTCACCCGCCACGCGCCCGACGCCCTGCCCGGTACCGCCGACATCGGCGCCGCGGGCGGCGCGGCCGGGATACCGCACGGCACGACCATCGTCGCGGCCACCTACGCCGACGGCGTGCTGCTCGCCGGGGACCGCCGCATCACCCAGGGCAATCTCATCGCCCACCGTGAGGCCGAGAAGGTCTTCCCCACCGACGAGTACTCCGCCGTGGGCATCTCCGGCACCGTCGGACTCGCGGTGGAGATGGTCCGCCTCTTCCAACTGGAGCTGGAGCACTACGAGAAGGTCGAGGGCGTTCCGCTCTCCCTCGTCGGCAAGGCCAACCGGCTCACGGCCATGGTCCGCGGCAACCTCGGCATGGCCATGCAGGGGCTCGCGGTCATCCCCCTCTTCGTCGGCTACGACCTCGCCGCCGGACGCGGGCGCATCTTCTCGTTCGAGCCCGCCGGCGCGCACAGCGAGGAACGGGACTTCGCCGCCACCGGCTCCGGCTCCCCCTTCGCGCGCGGCGCGCTCAAGAAGCTGTACCGGCCGGGGCTCGACGCCCACGACCTGACCCACGCCGTCATCCAGGCCCTGTACGACGCGGCCGAGGAGGACACCGCCACCGGCGGACCCGACCCGACCCGCGGGCTCTACCCGGTCGTCACGTTCATCACCCGGGACGGCTACCACCGGCTGCCGGACGAGGAGACCGCCGAGGCCGCGCGCGCCGTCGTCGAGCAGCGCCGCGACCGCCCCGACGGCCCCTGGACCGCCGCGCTCTGACCGGTTCCTGCTCCGCTTCCTGTCCCTGTCCCTGTCCCTGCCCCTGTCCCTAGCCCCGCGCCCGCGCCCGCGCCCGCCGTCAGTCCGGCGCGGTGGGCGCGGTGGGCGCGGCCAACTCGGCGATCACCGCCGCGTGATCGGACGGCCACACCCCGGCCACCGGCGCGTCCCCGGCCCGCCGTGCGGACCGCACCGTGCCGCCGCCCCCGCGGTCCGGCGGCCCCGTATGGATGTAGTCGATCCTGGCCCGGACCTTCGCCGGGCCGGCGACCAGCGGATTCGCCGGGTCCCACGTGGCCCACGCCGCGCCCGCGGGCGCGGCCCGCCAGACGTCCGTCAGCCCCGCGCCCGGCACCGCACCCGACTCCGCCCCCGCCGCCGACGCGTCGTGGAAGCACCGCAACTCCGCCGAGTCCGGCGGGGCGTTGAAGTCCCCCGTCACCACCGGAGGGAACGAGCCCTCCCCGGCCCGTTCCGCGACGAACGCGGCCAGCGCCCGCGCCTGGGCGCACCGCACCGCGGAACCGCCGGGCGCCGAGTGCAGATGCGTCGTGAAGAACGGCACGCGCGCCCCCGGCGCGTCGACCAGCGCGAACAGCGCCACGCGCACCTCGTCGGGCCCGTCCGCGACCGGCAGGCGCCGCGTCTCCGAGCGGATCACCGGCCAGCGGCTGAGCACCGCGTTGCCCACGCCCGCGCGCACGCCGCCCGGCCGGTCCGGCCAGTGCGGGAGCACCTCGCCCGGCCCCCACGCCCAGTGCATCCCCAACTCCCCGGCCAGCCAGCCGGCCAGGTTCGTTCCCTCGGCGTCCCACACCTCCTGGAGGCCGCAGACGTCCGGCCGCTCGGCCCGCAACACGGCGAGGATCGCCTCCCGGCGCCGCTCCCACGAGCCGAAGCGCCACCACACGTTCCAGGTCAGAAAGCGCACGCCGCCGATGCTACGGTCCCCGCATGGGCATCCGCGCCGTGGTCTGGGACATCGACGACACCCTCTTCGACTACACCGGCACCGACCGGGCCGCCGCCCTGCGGCACTTCGAGGCCGAGGGGCTGCTGTCCCGGTTCCCCGGCCCGGACGCCGCCGTGCGCCGGTGGCGCGAGGTCATGGAGGTCCACTACGCCCGTTTCCTCGCGGGGGAGACCGACTTCGCCGGCCAGCGCCGCGACCGGGCCCGCGCGTTCCTCGGCGAGCGGCTCTCCGACGCGGAGGCGGACGCCTGGTTCCGGCGCTACCGCGCCCACTGGCGGCCCGCCGACGGGCTCTTCCCCGACGTGCTGCCCGCGCTCGCCTCCCTCACCCCCGGCTACCGGCACGGGCTGCTGTCCAACTCCGACACCGCTCACCAGGAGCTGAAGCTGCGGGCGATGGGCATTCGCGACCGGTTCGAGGTGCTGCTCTGCTCCGACCAGGTCGGCCACGCCAAGCCCGCACCGGAAGCGTTCCTCGCCGTCTGCGACGCCATGGACCTGCCGCCGCGGGCCGTGGCCTACATCGGGGACCGTCCCGACATCGACGCGGCCGCCGCCGACGCGGCCGGTCTGCACGGCATCTGGCTCGACCGGGCCGGTGGGTCCGCCGCCGCGGCCGCGGTGGCCGTCGCGGCGCTGCGGCGCATCAGCGGACTGGCCGACCTGCCGGGCCTCCTGGCGGACCTGGCACGGGCCACGAGGTGAACACCAGCTCGCCCAGCGTCCGCGGCCGCCATCTGAGCAGCGCCTGGCGGTCGGAGGCGTCCAGCACCTCGGGGCCGGCCGACGACGGCGGAGCCGTCAGCACCGCGGTCCGCAGCACCCGTAGCCCGTACCACGTGAACACCTCGGCCCACAGCGGCGGTTCGCGGAAGTCCAGCGCGGCCGAGCCGGGGAAGGGCGGCGGCGCGGCAAAGGCGACGAGGCCGCCGCGCGAACGGCACAGGATGCGGTGCCGCAGTCTGCGGTCGCTCATCGCGGCGGAGTGGAAGGCGACGCGCGCGGCGGCCTCCGTCAGTTCGTAGAACGTCACCCCCGGCGTGCGCCTCGCGGCCTCGTGACACGCCTTCCTGAACGCCCCGAGCACCGGGTCGCCGAGCACCCTCACCACCCCTGCCGCCGGGACCGACTTCCGCCCAGCGTAGGGGATGCGGGCGTTCACGGGCAGTCGGGGCAGCCCGGGGTCGCGCCGCCCGCGGTCAGCGCGGTGCCGCGCGGGTCCGCGGGCGTGAAGACCATGTGCAGCCGCCCGCAGGAGCAGCGGCTCCAGACGGCCGTTCCGTCGCCGGTCGCGTGGCGGGACAGTTCCTTCCTGTCGGTGCGTGCTCGCGTTCGCGGGTGCGTTTCCGTCCATGTCGTGGTGGTCATGCGTCCAGTGTCGAACCGGGCGACCGTTCGCGTCCATTTCACGTTTCCGGGTAGTGATGTGCAAAATGGTTGCATGATTGATCTGCGTCGCCTCCAGGTCCTGCGGGCCGTGCACCAGCACGGCACGGTGACCGCAGCGGCCGCCGCCCTGCACCTCACCCCCTCCGCTGTCTCGCACCAACTGCGCGAGCTGGCCAAGGAGTTGAAGGTGCCACTGGTCGAGCCGCAGGGCCGCCGCATCCGCCTCACCACCGCCGCCCACCTCGTCATCGAGCACGGCGACGCGCTCCTGGCCCGCTGGCAGGAGGCGGAGACCGCGCTGGAGGCCCACCGCGCAGGCGAAGCAGGACTGCTGCGCATGTGCGGCTACCCCAGCGCGGTCATCGGCCTGATCGCCCCGGCCACCGCCCTCCTGCGCGAACGCCGCCCCGCCCTCACCGTGGAGGTCACGGAGTGCGAGGCACCCGCGGGCTTCGACATGCTGATGTCCACCGACGCCGACATCGCCGTCCTCGCCCCGCCCGAGGGCTTTCCCCACCCCGGGGACTCCAGGTTCGACCAGGAGTCCCTGCTGGCGGAGCCGTTCGACCTCATCGTGCCCGCCGGGCACCCGCTCGCGGTGCGCGAGCGGGTGCACCTCGCCGAGACCGCCACGGAGAGCTGGGTGCTGCCGGTGCCCGACAGCTGCGACCACTACCGGCGCACCATGATCTTCTGCTCACAGACCGGATTCACGCCCCGGATCGCGCACTGGGCGAAGGAGTGGGCCGCGATCTCGGCCCTCGTCTGCCACGGCCTCGGTGTGTCCCTGTACCCGCGTCTCACGCACATCCCACCCCCGCACTCCGTCGTCCGCGTGCCCGTCACCGCGGACATCCCGCTGTGCCGCCGCATCCTCACCTGCGTCCGCGGCGGCAGCCGCAGCCACCCGCTGATCCGCCAGGGACTGGCCGCCCTCGTCGAAACCGTCACCTCCCACGGCCTCACCCCCACCGGCCCGCCCACCCTCGCCCCGATTCCCACCTGACCCCCGCGTTCCGGCCGGTCGTCGTGGGGCGCTCGGGCGAGGGCGGGCCGCCTCGCACGGGCGCGGTCAGGGGCAACGGTCACTCAGCGGCCTTGGCCACCGGCAGCCACAGTTCCCCCCAGGTGATGTTCTCGTCCTGCTCGTCGTACTCCTCCCGCACCAGCGAAGGACCCTCGGCGGTGCGATAGGCGGGATGGGAAGGGAACCAGGCGGAGTAGACCTCGCGCCACAAGGTCTGCAGGTTTTCGGGGAAGTGCCCCCGTTCATAGGGGAAGACCGCCCAGGTGGAGACGGGGACTTCCAAGGTCTCCATCCCCTCCGGGGCCTCGGCGGTGGTGGCCGCGGCCAGGTAGTAGTCCATGTCGCTGCCCTCGCCCCCACCGGGTTCGAGGACGACGGTCGCCGACAGCCCACCGTAGGGCTCCTGATCGGACAGCTCCTCCAGGAGTTCGTGGGTGGCGTCGTCGATGCTCTCGAAGAACTCGACCATGGCGGGGTTGAGACCCTCGTGGACGACTGGGACGCGTTTCCTGAGCCCGACCAGACGGAAGGTGTCCTTGTCGACAATGCGGTAGCGCACGGTGCTTTTCCCTTCGATGGTGAGGTGGAAGGACAGCCGGGACTGGGAGGTGAGCGCGGCCCTGGTGCGGCGTGCCTGTCCGGGGCTGATGCCGTGCACGGCGCGGAACGCCCGGGTGAACGCCTCGGCCGACCCATAGCCGTAGCGGGCGGCGATGTCGAGCAGGGTGTCCTTGCCCTCCAGCACCTCCGTCCCCGCCAGGGTGAGCCTGCGGCGCCGCACGTACTCCGAGAGCGGCATTCCGGCCAGTGCGGAGAACATCCGCCGCAGATGGTGCTCGGAAGTGAGCGCGATCCGCGCCATTTCCGCCACATCCACCGGGCCGGCGGGGTCGTCCTCGACTCGCTCCAGTGCCTCGTTCAACCGGTCAAGCATCGGTTCCTCCCTCGTTCACCGGCAACGCTACGGAGGGCATCCCGGCCGCGGCCCGACAGTTGCCGTTCGCCTTCGGTCAACTTCCCGGCCGGGGGATTCCGGCGTTTCGCCGAGGAGATCGGTTGCTCAGGTGAGGACGAGGAGGGGCGCCCGTTCCGCGGCATCGTCCGCCGCACGGTGAGCCGCACCTGACCCGAGCAGCGCCGACCACGCCGAGAGGCGGATCTGGCACCCCGGCGGCCCGCTCGGCGTGCCCGCCCCCGGGGCCGTCAGCCGGCTTCCGGACCGGGGGCCGGAGTTGCCCAACGACCTCGTCGAGCCGCACGCGCCAGGTCCCGGCCGGGCCGGGGGCGTGGCTCAACGCGTAACCTATGGGTTACGCTTTTGTGTGTGGACGAACTGAGCGAGGTGGCCGGCGCCATCGCAGATCCGGTGCGCCGGGAGATCTTGGTCATGCTGCGCCACGCCCCGCTGACGGCGGGCGAGATCGCTGCCCGCTTCAGCATCAGCCGCCCCGCGGTGAGCCGCCACCTGCGCGTGCTGCGTGAGAGCGGCCTGGTCCGTGACGAGCAGGCGGGACGCCACCGGCGCTACTCGCTCGTTCCCTCCCGGCTGGATCACCTCGCCACGTGGCTCGCCCGGTTCGAGAGCCGGCTGCCCTCCTGGTCACAGCGCCTTGCCGCGCTGGAGACCGAGGTCCATCGGGCGCGACGGGACCGGGGCCGGCAGGAGCCGGCCGACGCCCCGCGCGCCGCGCACCACCCCAGAAAGGACACGGGATGACTCCAGAGCCCACCGGACGGCTCGTACCCACGCCGACGGGATTCGACCTGATCCTCACCCGCACCTACCGCGCCCCGGCCGTCGACGTCTGGGCGAGCGTCACCGAGCCGGAACGCACCGCCCGCTGGTTCGGCCCGTGGCGCGGTGACGCGGCCCCCGGCCGCACCGTGGAGGTGCAGTTGACGTTCGAGGAGTCGGCGCCCTGGTGCCGGCTCCGGATCGAAGCCTGCGAACCGCCGCGCCGGCTCGCCGTCTCGATGGAGGACGAGGCCGGGTCCTGGCCCCTGGAGCTGCTGCTGGACGAGACCGGCGGCACCACGGAGCTCCGGCTCGTCCACCACCTCCCCTCCGCGGAGCACCTCGGCGAGACCGGCCCGGGCTGGGAGTACTACCTGGACATGCTCTCCGCCGCGCGCACCGGCGGGCCGCGGCCCGGATTCGAGGACTACTACCCCGCGCAGAAGGACTACTTCGAATCCCTGGCCCGGTAAGGCGCGCCCGGCGGCCCGCCCGGCGTGCCCACTCGACGTTCCCGTCCGCCGTGCCCGCCCCCGGGCGGGGCGTCGCTTGACGGAAGCTGATGTGACCGGTCACAATCTGGGTATGTCTGTGAGCGGCCACGCCGGGGGCACCGGCGGTCGGCGGGCCGCCAGCATTCGTGATGTCGCGAGCGCCGCCGGCGTCTCGCACCAGACCGTGTCCCGGGTCATCAACGGGCATCCCAGCGTACGGGCTTCGACGCGGGCCCGCGTCGAAGCCGCCATCGCCGACCTGGGGTTCCGGCGCAGTGCCACCGCGCACGCGCTGGCGCGCGGGCGGTCGGAGTCGGTCACCGTCCTGACTCCCAACACCGTGCACCACGGCTACGCCGCCGCGCTCCAGGGCATCGAGGAGGCGGCCCGCGCCGCCTCCTACATGGTCGGGATCAGCGTGCTGGACTCGGACCGGGAGCCCGTGGTCCGCGAGGCGCTCGCGCGCGCGGCCGGCACCGGGGGCGGCGTCATCGTCATCGCCTACGACCGGCCGGGCGTGCGGGCGTTGGAGCTGGCGCCCGCCGGGATGCCGCTGGTGGCCGCCGTCGAGACGCCCGCGGAGCCGCCCCCGGCGGGCAGCCCCTGGGTGTGGACGGACGACCGGGAGGCCGCCCGCGAGGTGACCCGTCACCTGCTCGGCCTCGGCCACCGCACCGTGCACTACGTCGCCATCCCCTCCACCACCCGCACCGGCGGCGGGGCTCAGCGCGCCGCCGGGTGGCGGGCCGCGCTCACCGCGGCGGGGGCGCCGGTACCGGAGCCGGTGGCGGGCGGGTGGGGCCCGGCCGAGGGCTACACCGCGGGCCGGGAGCTGGCCCGCGACCCGGCGGTGACGGCCGTGCTGTGCGGGAACGACGCCCTCGCCCTCGGCCTGCTGCGGGCGTTCGCCGAGGCGGGCAGGGACGTGCCGGGGGAGGTGAGCGTCGCCGGGTTCGACGACGCCCCGCACGCCGCGTTCCTCACCCCGAGTCTGACCACCGTCCGCCTCGACTTCGCGGGTCTGGGCCGGGCCTGCTTCGCCCTGCTGCACGGCCTCCTCCAGCAGGGCGAGCCCGTCGCGCCGCACCCGGTGGCCGCGCCGCGACTGATCCTCCGCGAGAGCACGGGGCCGCGCCGCGGCTGACTCCCGGCGCGGGGTGCGCCGTTTGACCCTTCCGGACGGGGCACCCGTGGGCCATGGGCGACATTCTCATCGGCACCTGTTCGTGGACGGACCGGGCGCTGGTGGCGGGCGGCTGGTATCCGCCGGGCCACCGCGGCCCCGAGGGGCGGCTGCGGTACTACGCGGCGCGCTTCCCGGTCGTGGAGGTCGATGCCACCTACTACGCCCTGCCGACCGCGCAGCGCAGCCGGCAGTGGGCCCAACGGACGCCGGACGGCTTCGTGTTCGACGTCAAGGCGTACTCGCTGCTGACCGGCCACCCGACCCGGGCCGGGACGCTGCCGCTCGCGCTGCGCCCGCCGGGGCCCGCGGGGCGGCCGGTGCGCGGCAACGACCTGGGGCCCGCGGCCGTGCGCGACACGTGGGCGGCGTTCCTGGACGGGATCGAGCCGCTGCGCCGCGCCGGCCGTCTCGGCAGCGTGCTGCTCCAGTTCCCGCCGTGGTTCGCGCCGGGACGCGGCGCGCGGGCGCGGCTCGCGCGGGCGCGCGAGCTGGCGGGCGATGTGCCGCTCACCGCCGAGTTCCGGCACGCGGACTGGCTGAGGCCGCCGCAACGGGCGGACACGCTCGCGCTGCTGCGGGAGCACGACATGGCACTGGGGGCCGTGGACACCGCGCAGGGGCTGCCGTCCTCGCTGCCGCCCGTGGCGGAGGTGACGTGCCCTGGGCTGTCGGTGGTGCGGTTCCACGGGCGGAGTGCCGCGTGGGGGACCGGCAGCAAGGAGGACCGCTTCCGGCACCGCTACGTGCGCGAGGAACTGCTGCCGTGGCTGCCGCGCATCGAGCAGCTGGCCGAACGGGCGGACGCCGTGCACGTGCTGTTCAACAACTGCTGCGCCGACGCGGCCGTTTCCGCCGCGGCGCTGATGCGGACGCTGGTCGCCCAGCGGGTGAACCTCGGCTGACGCCACCCCTACCCCTCTTCTACCCCTCTTCGGCGCCTATCTCCACGGAGCTGGGGGAGGCGTCGCCGAGGCCGGCCGTGAGGAGGGGGGCCGTCGTGGCCGCCCACCAGGCGGCGAAGCTGTCCGGGCTCGCGCCGCGGAACCACCACTCCGTTCTGCCGCCCAGCTCGTCGAACTCCTCGGCCGCCTCGTAGACCAGCTCGCAGAACACGCGCACGTGGCTGTCGTGCTGCCCGCCGGCCTGCGGCACTTCGAAACGCCGCGCCACGCGCACGGAGAACGTCGGCCCCTCAAGCCCCTCCGACACCCCGTGTGTCACCAGGCAGCCGTCGGCGTCCGGCACGTGGGGAACGTCGAAGTCGAGGCGGGCGAACCGTTCGAACGCGTCGAGGACCGACGCCAGGGTCAGCGCCGCGCCCGGCGACTCCTTCCCGAGCAGCCGCTCGAACTCGTCGGCGGCCGAGCTGATGGGCAGTCCCTCCGGCATGGGATCTCCGTTCTCCGCGGGCGGCAGCTTTTCCCTACGGTTGCCCCCGTCCGCCCACTCGATGCCCAGCAGCGCCGGGTCCGGCACAGTGCATCACGACGTTGAACGGCTCTGGCATCGCCTCGCCGGCCCGTCATCATCGCGAGGCAAGGTCGCTTCGCCTTGAACAAGATGGGCGTCCGCGACTGCACGCTCCGTACTGCAACGCCAGCTCAAGCTGCGATGTCGGCTTCGGGTTGGAGTGCAGGGCCGAGCAGCAGGCCCCCGTCCAGGACGAATTCCGAGCCCGTGGCGAAAGACGCGTCCTGGGAGGTGATGAAAAGCAACAGGCGGGTGATGTCAGAGGGTTCGGCGAGGCGGGGGATGGCGAAGGGATCGGGTGAGTAGAAGTCGGCGATGGCCGGCTGGCCTGCGACGGTGGGCTCGTTGATCAGCGGTGTGGAGACGACGCCGGGGTGGAGGGAGTTGACCCGGATGTTGTCCCGCCCCAGCTCCAGCGCGGCTGTCTTGGTCAGTCCGCGCACGGCCCACTTGCTGGCGGTGTAGGGGGCGTAGAAGGCCGTGCCGACATGGGCCATGGTCGAGGCGATGTTGACGATGGTGCCGCCGCCGCCCCTGCGCATCGACGGAGCCACGGCCCTGACGCCGAGGAACTGGCCGGTGACATTGACGCTGAAGGTGTGCTCCCAGGTGCGGAGTTCGGTGTGCTCTATAGGGGCCGCCGGGTTCTGGACGCCCGCGTTGTTCACCAAGATGGTGATCGGCCCGAAGCGGCCTTCGACTTCTCGCACCGCCGCCGCCCAGTCGTCCTCGCTGGCGACATCCAGGTGAACGGGCAGAGCCCGATGACCGAGCTGAGCAGCGAGATCGCGGCCGGCGTCGTCGTCGCGGCCGGCAATGACGACGTTCGCCCCCTCGGCGTGGTAGCCCCGCACATGACTGCTGCCCATGCCCCCGCTGCCGCCCGTGACGATGACGGTCTGGCCCTCAAAGCGTCTCATGCTGCTTCCTTTTCCTTCCGGGCTTGAGCCAATGGTGAGCCGAGTGACTCGCCTCCCATCTCAAGCTAAGGGCGGGACTAGAGGTGAGTCAAGTGACTCACCTCGTAGTGGAAGGCATACTGGAGGCCATGACGGCACAGCCTTCGGAATACCACCGGCGCGTGGCAGCGCAGAAGCGGACGTCCATCATCGAGGCAGCGACGAGGCTGTTCCTCGACTCCGGCTACGACGGCACCTCGCTGGCCCGCATCGCCGAGGCGGCCGGAGTGTCGAGGGCGACGCTGTTCAGGCAGTTCACCACCAAGGCGGCCCTGTTCGAGGCGATCGTCACCGAATACTGGAAGACCGACGAGGAGGCGGCGCCACTCCCCGAGCCAGGGAACCTCCGCGCAGGGCTTGAGACCATCGGACGCCGATACGTCATGCTTCTCACCCAGCCCGGCATGGCCGCCCTCTTCCGCATCGTCATCGCCGAGGTGCCGCGTTTCCCGGAGCTGGGCGAGACGCAGTTCGAGCTCGGCAAGATGCCCTACTTCGAATCGGTCCGCCGCTACCTGGCGGCGGAGAACGCCGCTGGCGCGGCACGGCTTGACGATGCGGAGATGGCGGCGACCCAATTCCTCGGGATGATCTCCAACTACGTGTTCTGGCCGCGGATGCTGCTCGCACGCTGGGAGCCCGACGACTCCGCCATCACCAACGCGGTCGACCAGGCGGTGCTGACCATGCTCGCCCGATACGGCGCGCCGGGGACCCGCGGCGCCTGAGACACCAGGTGCCCCATCGCCTCTTGGAACTGCCGCCTTCGAGATGGAGGCGCGCCCGATAGCCCACGGCCCTGCAGCTGATCGAAGCCAAAGGCCGATGGTGGGACAGCTTGCAGGCGCTATTGCTGGCGAGGTTGACCTCCCGCCGGTCGTCGGGCTGGTCCGGTTTCTTGGTCGACCCCGGGCCGGCGGTCGTCCGACCGTTCCTTGGCCGGCGTTCTCAGATCGCCCGGGAACGGCGTATATGGCCGAGGTCGATGCGTTCGTCGCCGCCTCATTCGCGATGGCGGGCCACATCGGAGCCCGGGACGCGGCGCTCTCGACGCGATGCGGATCGCCGCGGCCGCGGACCGATCGTTCGCCGAGCACCGGCCAGTCGCGGTCACCGAAATCAAGTTGTAGCCGAGGCGTCGGCGGGCCACGCTTTGGCCGGGATGGTCAATCGAGCCTGACCATCCGAAGACGACGTGATCGGACTCGTGGCACGGGGAGATGCTGTCCCAGGCAGGTGGACAGCAGGCCGGGGCGGTCCACCAACGGCGCCGGTGTGCTGAGGCACACTGGATTTGTGAGGACAGCATGAACCAGGGCACCCATCCCGAAGAGCTGCCGGCCGAGGTCCTGGACGACGTGGCCGGCGTGGTCGGGGCAGAGGTCACTCTTCTCAGTCGCCTACCCGGAGGCGTCAATGGGGGTGCCACGCGCGTCCAGTTGGCCGGAGGGGTAAACGCAGTGCTCAAAGCAGTGCCCCAGGCACACCCCAACCACCTGGACGAGACGCTGCGAGCCCAGAGAGTGGTCGAGCACATGCGCAGGCGCGGCTATCCCACCCCGGCCTGGCTCGGAGTGGGGGCCACAGCCACTCATGTATGGCATCTGATGGACTTCGTCGACGCGGCTCCCGCGCCAGAGCTGACCCCGTCCCTCGTCGAGCAGCTGATGGAGATCATCGAACTCCAGGCCGGCCAGGCCTCCGAGCCCTACGACCACTGGTCGTACGCCTGGCGGGTCGCCACCGGTCAGGAATCGGCCGTCGCCGGGCTGGATTTCGACGAGACGCCCGAGCAGTCGCTTCTCCGCCAGTCCGTGGCCAGGCTCTCGGGGTATTCCTCCGGGGTGTCGGCCCTGGTCGAGCGCCTGCGGCTCGTGTGTGCCGACGTCCCACCACCACGAGAGGCGCCTGACATGGTCCATGCCGACCTCTCAACGCCCAGCAATATCCTGGTCCGTGACGGAGCGGTGGTGGCGGTCGTGGATATCGGGAACGCGGGTAGCGGCACGCGGGCGACTGATCTCACCACCCTCGTGTGGTACACCTCCCAGGATGATCCGCTGCTGGACGGGGTCCGAAGGCGTCTGTGGACGAGAGTCCTCGACCTGGTCGGGTGGGAGGGGGCGGCGGTGCTCGCAGCGGCACAGATCCTTCACATGCTAGAGATCCCCATCCGTGACGGGCGCCACGATGTCGTTCCAGGGGTGGTCAACCGCGGCCATCGCGCTCTCGACGAGCTGGCCGCGCTTCGCTAACGAGCAGCGGGAATAGCTCTGCGGGATCAGCGAACCACGCTGCCCCGAACGTGGGGCAGGTGGCGAGGTCGCTCTCCAGGTGCGCGACAACTGGTCCGGTTCAACAGGTATCGCGTCCCCCATCCGGAGTCGGCTCACCGGCCGGGGCAGGTCCGAGAGCAGCCCGAGTATGAACCGCCGCATCCGGCGGCGGAGTCCGACCCTGACGAACCGGCCTGCGATCCGGCCATCAGGCCCTCGAACGCTGGGCCTACGCTGTGACCTGCGGTCCGGCGGCCGGGCCTTTGCTGGCCCAGGAGTGCACCGCTTGCCAGTCATTGAGCGCGAGCTTGCGCAAAGTCACCGGAGATTGACTCACGATCGGATCTTGCCAGATCTCGGACCGGCCCGAGCCCGGACCTCAGCAGCCCGCTACCGCGGTCGGAGACGTTCACGATGCGCGGCACCACCGTGCTGTGGGCGACTCATCGGGTCGCCGCCAGGAACTGCGCGGCTCGCCCGGCCGGTCAGGGGAACGTGCCTGGCTCCCGTCCGGGGGCGGTGGCGTGCCATCATCCTTTCCGATGAGCGTGAACGCGGAGGTCGCACACACCGCCAGGGTCTGGGACTACTGGCTCGGCGGGCGGGAGCACTACCTGGTCGACCGCCAGGTGGGCGACCGGGTCCGCGGCATATATCCGCAGATTCCCCAGGTGGCCCGCGCGGACCGGGAGTTCCTGGTGCGCGCCGTGCGGTTCCTGGCCGAGCGGGCCGGGGTCCGGCAGTTCCTCGACATAGGAACGGGCCTGCCGACCGTGCAGAACACGCACGAGGTCGCGCAGGGCGCCGCACCGGACGCGCGCGTGGTGTACGTCGACAACGATCCGCTGGTGCTGGCCCACGCCAGGGCCCTGCTCGTCGGCGGGCCCGAAGGCGTCACCGACTATGTCGAGGCCGACGTCCGCGAGCCGGAGGCCGTGCTGAGCGGCGCCGCCAAGACGCTCGACCTCGGCCGGCCGGTGGCCGTCATGCTGCTGGGGGTGCTCAACTTCGTGCTGGACACGAACGAGGCGGTGCGCGTCGTGGACCGGCTGCTCGAAGCGGTGCCACCGGGCAGCTATCTGGCGCTGACCCACCCGACGCTGGAGCTGGGCGGCGAGGCCAACGCGGCGGCCATGGGCTTCTGGAACGCGCACGCCAGGCCGCCGATCACCGCCCGCAGCCGCTCGGAGGTGTCCCGGCTGCTGCACCGCGTCGAGCTGCTGCCGCCGGGTCTCGTGCCGTGCACGCACTGGCGGCCGGCGGGCGAACCGGACCGGGCCGTCGCCCAGTTCGGCGCGGTCGGCCGCAAGCCCTGAACGCCGGGCCCTGAACGCCGCTGCCCGGCGCCGCGGTCACAGCAGGGTGAGCTGCGTGGGCTCGGGCTCAGGCGCGGTCTCCGCGAGCCCGCTGTCCCGGGGAGTGCGGTGCGCACCGCGCCTGGCGGGGCCCATGCCGTACTCGGCCGCCAGCTCGTGGACCTGGCCGGTGATGCGGCGCTGGTACCAGGTGGGGGCGTAGGCGCCGTCGGCGTAGAGCACCTGGTAGCGGCGGACGAGGTGCGGGTGGTGCTCGCCCAGCCAGCGCATGAACCACTCGCGCGCGCCTGGCCGCAGGTGCAGGGCGAGCGGCGTGACGGACGTCGCACCGGCCGCCGCGATGGCGCGGACGGTTTCGCGCAGCTGCGCGGGCGCGTCGGACAGGTAGGGGATGACCGGGGCCATCAGCACGCCGCAGGAGATGCCGTGCTCGGCGAGGGCGCGCACGACGTCCAGGCGCCGCTCCGGCGCGGGGGTGCCCGGCTCGACCGTGCGCCACAGGGCGGTGTCGACGAAGCCGACGGAGACGGAGATCCCGACGTCCGTGACGTCCGCGGCCTGCCTCAGCAGGTCGAGGTCGCGCAGGATCAGCGTGCCCTTGGTGAGGATGGAGAACGGGTTCGCGTAGTCGCGCAGGGCCGCGATGATGCCGGGCATGAGCCGATATCGTCCCTCCGCCCTCTGATAGCAGTCGACGTTCGTCCCCATGGCGATGTGCTCGCCGCGCCAGCGCCGCGCGCCCAGCTCGCGGCGCAGCAGGTCGGGGGCGTTCACCTTGACGACGATCTGCGAGTCGAATCCGGTGCCCGTGTCGAGGTCGAGGTAGCTGTGCGTCTTGCGGGCGAAGCAGTAGACGCAGGCGTGGGTGCAGCCGCGGTAAGGGTTCACCGTCCAGGTGAACGGCATGCGGGAGGTGCCGGGCACGCGGTTGACGATCGAGCGGGCGCGCACCTCGTGGAAGGTGATGCCGCGGAACTCGGGGGTGTCGAACGTCCGCGTCACGACGTCGGTGCCGAACAGCGCGGGCGCCGCGGCCGGGGTGTCGTCACTCAGGTTGTTCCAGCGCATCGGGACCCTCCTCGCTGCCGTCGTACCCAAATAGGACACACGTTCGAATCACGACTGTCAACCCGGATCGCCTTCCCCGACTTGCCGCCTGGGAAAGTCGGGGGTAGGCTTTCCTGGTAGGAAAGTTGAACTGCCTTGAACTGTCCTGAACCGTCATGGGAAGGCGATGGCCGTGAGCACACGGGTGGATGCCGAGCAGGCATGGAAGGATCTCCAGCGCATCCGGGTGCCGCAGGAGCGGGTGTACGACGAGGTCGAGCGGTGCGCGTCCGGCACCTCCGGCACGGCGTACCCCGCGGCCGTGAGCATGTGGCTCTTCCTGGTCGGCATGAGTCTGGACCTGCCCCCGTTGGCCGTCTGTCTGGTCCTCGCCGCGTACGTCGCGCTGGTGACCGTGCTGGCCGTGGCCCAGAGCCGCAGGAGCCGGATGCAGCTGCACCGCTCCCGCTACAACCGGAGGACGCTCGCCACGTACGCCGCCGGGGGAGTGGGCACCGGCGGGACGGCCCTGCTCACCGGCAGCCTGGCCGAGCCGCTGGGGCCGGTGCTCGCCGGTCTCGTCCAGGCCACGGCCTCGACGGCCGTGTTCCTGCTGTTCATCGGTCCGGTGAGCCGCTGGGCGGCCGGCTCGTTGCGCGGCCATGGCGAACGGGCGGGCCGATGAGTACCCCCACCGGCTTCGACGAGCTGATCCATCCCGCCACCCGGCTGTCGGTGGTCGCGCTGCTCGCCACCGCCGAATGGGCGGACTTCGCGTTCGTCCGCGACAGCCTCTCGCTCAGCGACTCCGCGCTCTCCAAGCAGCTCCACACCCTGGAAGAGGCCGGATACCTGGAGATCCACAAGGAGGGCGGCGGCCGCAAGCGGCGCACGAGGGTACGGCTGACGGACCGCGGCCGCACCGCCTTCGAGGGGCATGTGGCGGCGCTCCGGGCGATCGTCGAGGGCGCCGGGCCCACGGCGGCCTTGGCCGGGGCGGCGGAACGGCGGCAGGACCACGCGGAGGCAGGACCGTGAGGGCGCCAGGGCCCGCCCCGGCCACTCGCTCCGCCCCGGCCGCCCGCCCCGTCATCCGGGCGCGGAACGTGACCATGGCGTACGGCGGCCTCGTCGTCCTCCGCGGCATCGACCTGGACGTTCACCGCGGCGAGGTCTTCGCGCTGCTCGGGCCCAACGGCGCGGGGAAGACCACCACCGTCGAGATCCTGGAGGGCTTCCGGCGGCGCTCCGCCGGGGAGGTCCGCGTCCTTGGCGCGGACCCGGAGCGGGGCGGCGACGCCTGGCGCGGGCGCATCGGGCTGGTCCTCCAGTCCTGGCGCGACCACCGCCGCTGGCGGGTCGCCGAGCTGCTGACGCATTTCGCGACGTACTACCCCGACCCGCGCGACCCGGCCGAGCTGCTGGCCCTGGTCGGCCTCACCGACCAGGCCGGCCGGCCGGTGGACCGGCTGTCCGGTGGCCAGCGCCGGCGGCTGGATGTCGCGCTCGGCATCGTCGGCCGCCCCGAGCTCCTCTTCCTGGACGAGCCGACCACCGGCTTCGATCCGGAGGCCAGGCGCGAGTTCCACGTCCTGGTCGAACGGCTGGCCCGCGAGGAAGGCGTCACCGTCCTGCTCACCACGCACGACCTGGTGGAGGCCGAGCGGCTCGCCGACCGGATCGCCATGCTGGTCGGCGGCCGAATCCGGGTCTGCGGCACCCCGTCGGACCTGGCCCGGCGGGCCGCCGCACAGGCCGAGGTCCGCTGGACGGCCGGCGACGGAACGGCCCGCCGCGAACGCACGAAGGACCCCTCCCGGCTGGTGTGGCAGCTCCACCGGGACGCGGAAGGACCGATCGCCGACCTGGAGGTCCGCCGCCCGACGCTGGAGGACACGTACCTGCACATGGTGCACCGGGCGGACGACGGCACGGACGGGGCGGCGCCGGCCGGACGAGGGGGGCACACATGACGGACAAGGTGGACGCGGTGGACACGGCGGACGTGGCGGGCGTGAACGACGCACCGGGCGGGACGGAGGAGCCGCGCCGCCCCACCCGCCCGTACTGGCGGGCCGGCCTGCTCCGCGGCGGCATCGAGCTACGGCACCTTCTCCGCAACCCCAGGGAAATGTCCGGCCAGCTCACCAATGTGGTCGTCGCGCTGCTGATCGCCGCCTACGTCGGCGGCGATGTGCCCCGCACCGATACCCCGACGGCCCACCTGGTGCTCGCGGGCTTCGCCGCCTATCTGCTGTTCCAGATCGGGCTGATCAGCCTCCCGCAGATGCTTGTGACCGAACGGGAGGAGGGTGCCCTGCTGCGGCTGCGCGCCACGCCCGGCGGGATACCGGCCTATCTCATCGCCAAATGCCTGCTGGTGGTCGTCATGGCGGTCGGCAGCCTAAGCCTGCTCGTGGCGGCCACGGCGCTGCTGGTGGACGGACCGCTGCCGCGCGGTCCTGGCGACTGGCTGACGCTGCTGTGGGTCACCGCGCTCGGGCTGCTCGCCGTCGTGCCGCTGGGCGCGGCCCTGGGTGCCGTGCTGCCCAACCCGCGTGAGGCGCTGGCGTTGATCATGCTGCCCACGATGGGGCTGCTGTTCACCTCCGGAGCGCTGTTCCCGATCACCTCGCTGCCCGTGCCGGTCCAGCAGGTGGCCGCCGTTTTCCCGCTCAAGTGGATGGCCCAGGGCCTCCGTTCGGCGCTCCTGCCGGACTCCGCACGGGCCGCCGAGGCGGCCGGCTCCTGGGAGCTGCCCATGGTCGCCCTGGTGCTGACCGCCTGGGCGGTCCTCGGGTTCCTCCTCGCGGTCCCCCTCCTGCGCCGCGCCGCCCGCCGCGAGTCCGGCTCCCGCCTGACCGCGCGCCACCGCAAGGCGGTACAGAGCGGGGCGGTGCTCGCGTAGGCGGGCGATGCCCACCGGGTGGAATTTGCCTGTCAGGCAAAAATGGCGGCCGAAAATTGCCCGGCGGGAAAAGCTGTGGCTCAATCGGGCCATGCATCCCGAACGTCCGGGGGCGGCGGACGAGCTGCCCGCCGTCGCCGGCCGGCTGCGCCAGCAGCGCCGACGCGCCGGGCTGACCCTAGAGGCCGCGGCGGCCATGGCCGGCCTGTCCCCGGCCCACCTCTCCCGCCTCGAAACGGGACACCGCCAGCCCTCGCTGCCGATGCTGCTCGGCCTGGCCCGCACCTACGGTACGACGGTCTCCGGCCTCCTCGGCGAAACGGGTGCGGCGCCCGACCCGGTCGTGCGGGCCGGCCGCGTGCCCGCGCGCGAGACCGGCGGCTGGAGCTACCGGCGCGCCGGCGTGCCGGGGCGGGCGATGCAGGCGCTGCGGGTCCACGTGCCCCACGGCGGCGGGCAGGGCGACCTCGTCCGCGTGCATCCGGGCGAGGAGTGGCTGTACGTGCTGCGCGGCCGGCTGCGGCTGTTCCTCGGCCGGTCCGAGCACCTGCTCGACGAGGGCGACAGCGCCCACTTCGACTCGCTCACCCCGCACCGGATCGGCGCGGCCACTCCGGCGGGCGCCGAGCTGCTGTTCGTCCACACGCTGACGCAGAGCCCCACCACCGGGATGTGTCTCGGCGGGGACGCGCCCCCGCACGGAAACGCACCACCCGGACGCACACCACACAACGAGACGTGAAGGAGCACCACCTCATGCCGGAGGGCAGCGGCACCCCCCAGCGCAGGGTCAGGGACCGCATTCCGCGCGGTCTCTGGGTCCGCATGCTGATCTACGGCCTCGTCGGCCACCTCTTCGCCGGCTTCCTGGTCTTCCTCTTCTCGCTGGGCGCGAAGGGGTAGCCGCCGCGCAGCGCCGCCCCGCGGCACTGACACACTGGGCCGCCAGGCCCCAACGACAGCAGGAGAGGGTTCGCATGGCGCTGGTCGAGGTCGTCGCGCGGCGGGACATCAAGGCGGAACCGGACGATGTGTTCGACGCCATCGCCGACTACCAGGAGGTACACCCCAAGCTGCTCCCCGAGCAGTTCACCGACTTCGAGGTCAGGGAAGGCGGCGACGGCGAGGGCACCGTGATCTTCTTCAGGCTCCACGCCACCGCCAAGCGCGTGCGCGAGTGCCTGCTCGAAGTCACCGAGCCCGAGGACCGCAAGCTGGTGGAGTCCGACCGCAACTCCACCCTCGTGACCACGTGGACGGTGGGCGCGGAGAACGGCGGCTCCCGCGTCACCATCCACACGGCCTGGCAGGGCGTCGGCGGCGTCGGCGGCGTGTTCGAACGGATCTTCGCGCCCCGTGCCCTCAGCGGCATCTACGCGCAGATCCTGGCCAACCTCGCTGCCGAGATGGAGAAGTAGGGTCCGCTCAGCCGTCCCGGCGCAGATGCAGCGCGAGGCCGTCGGTCCCCGGCGCCTCAAGACCGGGACGCAGTTCGAGGGAGCGGGTGTAGTCGCCGTCCCGCAGCGCGCGGAACGGAAGAGGCTCCGCCGTGAACAGCGTCCGCAGCCGCTCCCGGTACTCCCGCTGTGCCGCCTCGTACGCCTCCTCGCCGAGGCCGATCGCGTGCCACACCACGAAGGGCTGGAGCACCTCCATCCCCGTGTAGTGCAGCAGCCCGTGGTGCAGCGGGAACAGCACGTCGTTCAACGGCCCGTGGATGCCGCGCCGTGAGAACGCCTGCTCCCTGGCGCCGATGGTCATGGACAGCATCGCCCGCCGTCCTGCCAGGGTGCCGTCGCCGTAACGGGGCATGTCCTTGCCGCCGTAGCCGAAGTTGTACGTGAACACCCGGTCGATCCACCCCTTCATGACCGCGGGCACCGAGAACCACCACATCGGGAACTGGAGGATCACCGCGTCGGCCCACCGCAGCTTCTCCTGCTCCGCCGCGATGTCCTGGGACAGCCGCCCCGCCGCCGTCGCCCGCCCGGATACGGCCATCACCTCCAGCCGGTCCGCGGGGGAGTGGTCGGGGAAGTCGTCCGCGTCCACGCCCGCCTTCCACTTCATCGCGTACAGGTCCGACTGCCGCACCCGGTGCCCGGCCGCGTGCAGCTCCTCGGCGGCGAACGCCGTGAGCGAGGCGTTCAGCGAACGCGGCTCCGGGTGCACGCTGACGATCAGCACGTTCTTCCGCTCGTTGTCGCTCATGTGATCCGTTGTGTCACACCCGCCGCGGGCGGGCCAGCACCCGCCGCTTCCGAAGGAACCGCGATCCTGGTACCGGCAGGACCAGGCAGGGGGCGGCGCATACTGGGTCGCATGGAGGACAACGGCCACCAGCTGGGCGCCTTCCTGCGGGCGCGCCGCGCCCGGGTGGCGCCGGAGAGTATCGGCATCGCGGGCGGGCGCCGCCGCAGGGTGCGCGGGCTGCGCCGGGAGGAGCTGGCGCAGCTCGCCGGGATCAGCGTCGACTACTACGTGCGGCTCGAACAGGGCCGCGCGACCGCGCCCTCGGCCGAGGTGCTCGGCGCGCTGGCGCGCGCCCTCGGCCTCGACGCCACCGAGCGCGAGCACCTGGCCACGCTCGCCGGCGCGCGCGCCCGCGGCACCGCCCCGCCGGGCGGGCCAGGGGCCGGGGTCGGCGCCCCGCTCCAGCGGATGCTGGACGGGATGGCGGGGCTGCCCGCCGTCGTCATGGACCACCGGATGACCGTCGTCGCGTGGAACGGGCTGGGCTCCGAGCTGTTCGGGCGCGTCGCGGAGCGGGACGCGCGCTGGCGCAACCACGGCAGGTACACGTTCCTCGACCCGGCCGCCCGCGACTTCTTTCCCGACTTGGACGAACGGTCGCGGGAGATGGTCGCCGTGCTCAGGCACGCCGCCGGGCGTCACCCCGACGACGCGGAGCTGACCGCGCTCATCGCCGAACTGTCCGCCGGCAGCCCCGCGTTCGGCCGGCTGTGGGAGACCGGCGACGTGCTGGTCTGCGGACGCGGCACCAAGCGGTTCCACCACCCCGCCGTCGGCGGGTTCCTGCTGGACTACGAGACGCTGCACCTGCCCCTCACCGACGGTGGCCCTACCGCACAGATGTACGTGTACAGCGCGCCGGAGGGCAGCGAAGGGGCCGGCGCGCTCCGCAAGCTCGCGGCGCGCACGGCAGGCGCGCCCGTGCCGGCCGCCGGCTGAACGCGCGGGCGCACGACCACCTTGGCCATCTCCTCCCGCCGCGCCCGCCCGCGGCGTACCGTGGGAACGCTCCCCGCCCGGAAGGAGAGACGGTGCCCGCCGACCCCGAACGCCCGCAGCAGGGGAGCCCCCACCAGCCCGCCCCGGTGCCCGGCCGTATTCCGCTCGCGGTGGTCGTCGTCGACGGGGCCGGCCGGGTCTCGCACTGGAGCCGCGGCGCCCGCCGGCTGTTCGGTGCCGACCGGGAGGAGGCCGTGGGCCGGCCGGCTGCGGAGATCATGCCCGTGTCGGGCATCGTCGACCGCGACGTCCCGCGGGACACGGATCGCGGACCCGGCGGACCCGGCGGACCCGGGGGAACCGGGGGAACCGGGGGGCCGTGGCGCGCCGCCACGGACGCCGCGGTGGGCCCGATGGACCCCGAGTCGCGCGTCGAGATCATCTTCGGTACGGAGACCACCGAGTTGGTCCAGCCCACCGCGGGCCGCTTCTGGACCAGGGAGCCGGACGAGGGCTGCGCCGCCCGCGACGTCCTGTGGTGGGTCTACCCGCTGCACGGCCCGGGCGCCGCGCGGGTTCTGGTGCTCGCCGCCGACGGGGGACACGTCGAGGCGACCCGCCTCGGCAGCGGCGAGCGGCTGATTCCCGCCTTCGCCCCGCACACGGACTTCCCCGAGGCGGACCGGCTGGCCAAGGAGCTGCCGCACATCCTGCCCGGCATGGGCACGCGGGACGCCGGCCGTATCGCGGCCCGCATACTCGAACTCGGCTATCCCGTTCTGGAGATCAGCCGCCACACCCGCCTGCCCGTCACCCCCGACTGGGGCGTGCCCCGGCGCGAGCCGCGCCGCCGGCCGCCGCCGGAGGCCGAGGGCGGGACGGGCACGGCCCGGGAGGCGGACGGCCCGGCCCAGGACCTGGAGTACGCGGCGGTCCGCGAACGCCTGGAGTTCCTCAACGAGGTCAGCGGCCGCATCGGTTCCTCCCTCGACCTCACCCGTACCATCCGCGAGGTCAGCGCGGCCGTGGTGCCGCGGTTCACCGACGTCGCCGGTACCTACCTGCGCGAGCAGGTCGTCGCGGGCGAGGGCTTCCCCGACGGGCCGCCCGACGCGAGGACCATGTGGCACCGCGTCGCCGTCGACCACACGGACGAGCCGGGCCGGTGGGACGACGTGATCCCGGTCGGCGAGTCGATGCCGTTCCCCGAGCACACCCCGTTCTTCCGGTGCATGTCGACGGGCGAGCCCGTGCTCGTGCCGCGCATCTCCGAGGAGATGGGCCACGCGATCGCCGCCCAGTTCGAGAAGCGGGACATCAGCCCGCTGATCACCCACCGTTCCATGCTGGTCGTACCGCTGAAAGCCCGTCAGGTCGTGCTCGGCTTCATGATCCTGCTGCGCCACGCCGAACGTCCCGAGTTCAACGACATGGACCGCGTGACCGGCGCGGAGCTTGCGGCGCGCGCCGGGCTCGTGCTCGACAACGCCCGCATGTACACCCTCCAGGAGAACGTCGCCGAGACCCTCCAGGACAGCATGCTGCCGCGCGTCCAGCCGCGCATGGCCGGCTGCGACACCGCCACCCGCTACCTGCCGGGCACCCGGCTCGGCCGCGTCGGCGGCGACTGGTTCGACACCATCAGGCTGCCCGGCTGCCGCACCGCCCTCGTCGTCGGCGACGTCATGGGCCACGGACTGAACTCGGCCGCCATGATGGGTCAGCTGCGGACCGCCGTGCAGACCATGGCCGCGCTCGGCACCGAGCCCGCCCAACTGCTGCGCGGGCTTGACGACTTGGCCCAGCGGCTCGGCGATCACTACCTCGCCACCTGCCTGTACGCCGTCTACGACCCGGTGCACTCCGTCCTCCGCGTCGCCAACGCCGGGCACATCCCGCCCGTGCTGGTCCGCGCGTCCGACGGGTCCAGCCGCCTGCTCGACCTGCCCACCGGCGCGCCGATCGGCGTCGGCCGGGTCCCGTTCACCACCGTCGAGGTGCCCGTCAGCCCCGGCGACCGGCTCGTGATGTGCACCGACGGCCTCGTCGAGGTCCGCGGCCAGGACATCGGCACCGGCCTCGCCGCCCTGTGCGAGTCCGCCGCCCACCCCGCGGCCGCCATGGACGACGCCTGCGACACCATCATCCGGGCCCTGGCCGCCGCCACCGCGCCCGAGGACCGCAAGGACGACGTGGCGCTGCTGATGGCCCGCCTCGCCGGCATCCCGCCCGAGGACGTCGCCACCTGGCGGCTGGCGGCGCGGCCCGCCCAGGTGCCGCACGCCCGCCGCCTGGTCCGCGCACAGCTGCGCCGCTGGCGGCTGGACGCCGTGGCCGACACCGCGGAGCTGCTCGTCGGCGAAATCGTCGCCAACGCCGTCAGGCACGCGGGGCCCGGCGGCATCGGGCTGCGCCTGGTGCGCGCCGACGCGCTGCTGTGCGAGGTCACCGACGGCTCACCGGCGCTGCCCGCCCTGCGCGAGGCCGGGCCGGGGGACGACGCGGGGCGCGGCCTCGCGGTCGTGAGCCGACTGGCCCGCGCCTGGGGCAGCCACCGCAGCGGACCGGGCAAGACCGTGTGGTTCGAGCAGAGCCTGGGCCCGTCCGGCACCGATCCGAGCACGGCCGGCAGCACGGCCGGCAGCACGGTCGGCAGGAGGAAGCGATGAGCGGAACCGCACGATCCGTCGATGCCTGGGACGGTTTCTGGCGCGCCGCGCCGGAAGACAGGGAGACCGTCTTCTGGGATGCGGCGCCCGGCCAGGTCGCCGCGGACCACCTGCCACACTTCGCACCGCATTTCGCCGAGCGCCTGCCCCTGGTCGACGTCGGCTGCGGCAACGGCACGCAGACCGCCTACCTCGCCCGCCACCACGACGGCCCCGTGCTCGGCATCGACCTGTCGGAGGAGGCCGTCGCGCGGGCCCGCCGCGCGGCCGGGCCCGCCGGGCCCGGCTTCCGGCAGTCGGACGCCGCCGATCCGGCCGCGGCGGCCGCGCTGCACGAGGAGCTGGGCGACTGCCACGTCTACCTGCGGGGCGTTCTGCACCAGGCGCCGCCCCCGGAGCGGGCCGCCCTGGCCGCGGGGCTGGCCACGCTGCTCGGCGCGCGCGGACGCGGCTTCGTGACCGAGCCGTCCGAGGCCGCGAAGGCCGAGCTGGCCGGGCTGATGCGGCGGCCGGAAGGACCGCCGCCGGGGCTCGCCTCGGTCTTCGAGCACGGCATCAGCCCCGGCGCCCTGCCGGAGGGCGAGCTGCCGGCCCTCTTCGCCGCGGCCGGCCTGTCCGTGCTGGACGACGGCACGCGGCCGTTCGCCACGACGGAACGCGGCGCCGACGGCGCGGCCGTGGCCCTGCCGTCGATCTGGCTGGTGATCGGCCGCCGCGGGTAACGTGGCGGCCCATGACCAGGATTCTCGTTTCGGCCGACATGGAAGGGGCCACCGGCGTCACCTGGCCCGCCGACTGTCTGCCCGGCACGCCCGAATGGCAGCGCTGCCGCCCCATGCTCACCTCCGACGTGAACGCGGCCATCGCCGGATTCTTCGACGGCGGCGCGACCGAAGTTCTCGTCAACGAGGCGCATATGACGATGCGCAACCTCCTGCTCGAACAGCTCGACGACCGTGCGCAGCTGCTGACCGGGCGGCACAAGGACCTGAGCATGGTGGAGGGAGTCCAGCGCGGCGACGTCGACGGCATCGCCTTCGTCGGCTACCACACCGGCGCGGGCGACGAGGGCGTGCTGGCCCACACCTACCTGGGCAACTCCCTGACCGGGGTGTTCGTCGACGGCGTCCGGGCCGGCGAGGGCCTGCTCAACTCCCTGGTCGCCGCCGAGTACGGCACCCCCGTGGTCCTGGTCACCGGCGACGACCGCACCTGCGCCGACGCCCGCGGCTACGCCCCGGACGCGCCCGCCGTCGCCGTGAAGGACTACGTCTCCCGCTACGCCGCCGTCTGCCGCACCCCCGCACGCACCGCGGCCGACATCCACGCCGGCGCGGCGAAGGCCGTGGCCCTCGCCGTCCGCCGGCCGCCCGCCGCTCCGCGGGAGCGCACCGTCGAGATCGAGTTCGACGCGGAGCACCTGGCCGGCGCGGCCGCGATCGTGCCCGGCGTGACGCAGACCGGGCCGCGCCGGGTGGCGTACACCGCCCCGACGATGTACGAGGGAATCCGCTGCTTCAAGGCGGTGACGACGCTGGTATCGGCAGCGGTGGAGGAATGGTATGGCTGAGCGGACGACGGCGGAGCACGGCGGGGCGGGCCCGGAAGCCCCGCCGCACATCGACGCGGTGGCGTGCGAGGAGGCGGTCCGCTTCACCTCGGACCTGATCCGCATGGACACCACCAACCGGGGCGGCGGCGAGGGCACCGAACGGGCGGCCGCCGAGTACGTCGCGGCCCGCCTGGCCGAGGCCGGCCTCGACCCGCAGCTGCTGGAGAAGGCCCCGGGCCGCACCAACGTGGTGGCGCGCGTGCCGGGCAGCGACCCCGGCGCGCCCGCGCTGCTCGTGCACGGCCACCTGGACGTCGTTCCGGCCGACCCGGCGGAGTGGCAGGTGCACCCGTTCTCCGGCGAGATCCGCGACGGTGTCGTGTGGGGCCGCGGCGCGGTCGACATGAAGGACTCCGACGCGATGGTCCTGGCGGTCGTGCGCGCCTGGGCGCGCGCCGGGGTGCGGCCCCGGCGCGACATCGTGCTCGCGTTCACCGCCGATGAGGAGGACACGGCGCAGTACGGCTCCGGTTTCCTCGTCGCGCACCGCCCCGAACTGTTCGAGGGCTGCACGGAGGCCATCGGCGAGTCCGGCGCGTTCACCTTCCACCCCGGCGACGGCCGCCGCCTCTACCCGGTGGCCGCCGGGGAACGCGGCACCGCCTGGCTGACCCTCGCCGCGCGCGGCCGCGCAGGACACGGCTCCAAGATCAACCACGAGAACGCCGTCACCCGCCTGGCCGCCGCCGTCACCCGCATCGGCGAGCACACCTGGCCGGTGCGCCTCACGCCCGTGGTCAGGGCCGCCCTGACCGAGCTGGCAGCCCTCTACGGCCGCCCGCTGCCCGATCTGGACACCGAGGACCCCGCCGCGCTCGCCGCCGGGGTGGACGACCTGCTCGCGCGCCTGGGCCCCGCCGCGGCGCTGATCGCGCCGACCGTCCGCAACAGCGCCAACCCGACCATGCTGGACGGCGGTTACAAGGTGAACGTCATCCCCGGCCGCGCCGGGGCCCACGTCGACGGGCGCGTCCTGCCCGGCGGCGAGGAGGAGTTCACCACGACCCTGGACCGGCTGACCGGCGCGGACGTCGACTGGGAGTACCTGCACCACGAGATCCCCCTCCAGGCCCCCGTGGACGGCCCGGCGTTCGCCGTCATGCGCGAGGCGCTCCGCCACTTCGACCCCGGCGCGCACGTCATCCCCTACTGCATGTCGGGCGGCACCGACGCCAAGCAGTTCTCGCGGCTCGGCGTCACCGGCTACGGCTTCATGCCCCTGCGGCTGCCGCAGGGCTTCGACTACCAGGCCATGTTCCACGGCGTCGACGAACGGGTGCCGGTGGACGCCCTGCACTTCGGTACCCGCGTGCTCGACCGGGCGCTGCGCGCGCTCTGACCCTTCAGGAGGACAGGTGACCGACCAGGTTCCGTACGGCAGGTGGCCCTCCCCGATCGGCGCGGACCTGGTGGCCGCGCTCGACGGCCGGCCGGAGTACGCCGGCTCGGTCGGCGAGGAGCTGTGGTGGACCGAGCCCCGCCCGGCCGAGGGCGGCCGCCGGGCGCTGATGCGCCTGCGGCCGGGCGCGGCCGCGGCGGAGTCGGTGCTGCCGCAGCCGTGGAACGTCCGCAGCCGCGTCATGGAGTACGGCGGCCAGCCCTGGGCGGGCCTGGACCGCGGCGCGGAGGGGCCGCTGGTCGTCTTCGCGCACTTCGCCGACCAGCGCCTGTACGCCGTCGAGCCGGACGCCGGTACGCCCCCGCGCCCGCTGACGCCGCCCGGGGACGGCACCGGCGGCCTGCGCTGGTGCGATCCGGTGATCCACCCGGCGTTCGGCGAGGTCTGGTGCGTGCTCGAAGAGCTGGACGCCGACGACCCGGACGCCGTGCGGCGGCTGCCGGTCGCGGTGCCGCTGGACGGCTCGGCCGCCGCCGACCCCGCCGCGCTGCGCGAGCTGGACGGCCCGCGGCACCGCTTCGTGACCGGCCCGCGCCTGTCCCCCGACGGCACCCGGGCGGTGTGGCTGGCCTGGGACCACCCGCGCATGCCCTGGGACGGCACCGAGCTGAAGATCGCCGATGTCGGTCCTGGACCGCGGCCCGCCTTCAGCGGGGTGCGGACCCTGATCGGAGGTCCCGAGGAGTCGGTCGCGCAGGCCGAGTGGGACCGGGACGGCACGCTGCTCGCGGCCACCGACCGCACCGGCTGGTGGAACGTGCACCGCGTCGCCCCCGACACCGGCCGCGCGGAAAACCTGTGCCCGCGCGAGGAGGAGTTCGCCGACGCCCTGTGGCGTGTCGGCAGCCGCTGGTTCGCGCCGCTCGGCGACGGCACGATCGCCGTCGTCCACGGCCGCGGCACCGCCGTGCTCGCCGTGCTCGACCCGGCCACCGGCGGCATCGCCGACGCGCAGGGCCCCTGGACCGAGTGGCAGGCGTCCCTCGCCGTCCGGGGCACCCGGGTCACCGGCATCGCCGCGGGGCCCGACCGCGGATACGAGCTGGTCTGCCTCGACACCGCCACCGGGCACTGCCGCACCGTCGCCGCGGGGCACGTCGACCCCGTCGGCCCCGCCCACCACGCGCAGCCGCGGCAACGGGTCTTCACCGGCCCTGGCGGCCGCGAGGTCCACGCCCGGGTCCACCCGCCGCACAACCCCGACGCCGCCGGTCCTCACGGCACCCGGCCGCCGTTCGCCATCTGGGTGCACGGCGGCCCGACGTCCCGTTCCGCCGGCATCCTCGACCTGGAGATCTCCTACTTCACCTCCCGCGGCATCGGCGTCGCCGTGGTCGACTACGGCGGCTCCACCGGCTACGGCCGCGCCTACCGCAACCGGCTGCGCGGGCAGTGGGGCGTCGTGGACGTCGAGGACTGCGCCGCCGTGGCGCGGAGCCTGGTCGCCGAGGGCGCCGCGGACCCGGCCGGGCTCGCGATCCGCGGCGGCAGCGCCGGGGGCTGGACCGCCGCCGCCTCCATCGCGCTGCCCGGGACCGCCGGCCTGTACGCGTGCGCGGCCATCAGCTACCCGGTGCTCGACGTCGCCGCCTGGGGCCCGGGGCTGACCCACGACTTCGAGTCCCGCTACCTGGACTCGCTGATCGGCCCGCCCGACGAGTCGGCCGAACGCTACCGGGAGCGTTCGCCCGTGCACCACGCGCACCGCATCACCACGCCGTTCCTGCTGCTCCAGGGCCTGGACGACCCGATCTGCCCGCCGGCCCAGGCGGAGGCGCTGCTCGCGGCCGTCGAGGGCCGCGACGTGCCGCACACCTACCTGACGTTCGCGGGGGAGGGCCATGGCTTCCGCCGCGCGGAGACCATCCGCACGGCGCTCGAAGCCGAGCTGGCGCTGTATCTGGAACGCTTTCCCGCCGCCGGCTGAGGGCCGGACCGCCGGTCGCTCACTCGGATGGCGGACCCCGGCGTCCCGGGAGACGATGGCGTGAGGACGTTCAGAACGACCGACCCGAGGAGGAACGTCATGACCACCGCCGCGGACATCATGAACCCGGGTGCCCAGTGGATCCCGGAGACGGAGACGCTGGACCGCGCCGCGCAGCTGATGCGCGAGCTGGACGTGGGCGCGCTGCCCGTCAGTGACACCAACGAGCGGCTGTGCGGCATCATCACCGACCGCGACATCGTGGTGAAGTGCGTCGCCGCGGGCCACGATCCGGCCCAGGTCACGGCGAGCGAGCTGTGCCAGGGCACCCCCCGCTGGATCGGCAGCGAGGCGGACATCGGCGAGGTGCTGTCGGAGATGGGCTCCCACCAGATCCGCCGCCTGCCGGTGATCGACGGCGACAAGCGCCTGGTCGGCATGATCAGCGAGGCCGACCTCGCACAGGTCCTCACCGACGACCAGCTCGCCGACTTCGTCTCCCAGGTCTACGCCTGAGCACCGTCCCGTCCTGTCACGGACGGACGGACGCGCGGCGCGGACCCCCCGGGCCACCCGGGGGGTTCTCCGTGCGCGGCCGCGGTGCCCGGCCGCGGTGCGCGGCTCGCCGGGCGGAAAGCGGCGGCCGCTCGCATCCTGGAAGCATGACCTCAAGCACCAGAAGCAGGCGCGGCAGCGAATTCTGGACGCCGGGACGGATCACCGTCGCCGCGGTCGCCCTGCTCACCCTGATCTTCATCTTCGAGAACACCCGCCAGACCAGGGTCAGGCTGCTGATTCCCGAGGTGACGATGCCGCTGTGGCTCGCGCTGCTCGCCCCCGGAGTCATCGGCGCCCTGTGCGGCTGGTACCTCGCGCGCCGCAGGTGAGGCCCCGCGTCCGCTGAACCCCGAACGCCGGTGCGGGCGTTGCCCTGTTGTTCACCGGGGCGACGCCGTGTTCCATGGTCATCACGCCACCGGCCACGGGAGGGACCATGGCACGCACCGCGACGACCATCCGACGCAGCACACTGACCCTGCCCGTCGCGCCCGTGGGCCCGGAGAACCCGCTGCCGCCACTGCTGCCCAGGGACGAGGCCCACCGCATCGACGAACGGCAGCGCGCCACGCTGCCGCAGGACATGGCCCGCCAGGTCGGGTACGCCCCGCTGACCACCGTGCTGCCCACCCGGCTCCTCGACGGCTACGGGCGCCGCAGGGCCCGTGCCGAGCTGGACACCGTCGTCATCGAGAACGACCGGCTGCGCGCCACCGTGCTGCCCGGCTTCGGCGGCCGGGTCCACTCCCTGTACCACAAGCCGTCCGGCCGGGACCTGCTGTACACCAACCCGGTGCTCCAGCCCGCGGACTTCGCGCTCAACGGCGCATGGTTCTCCGGCGGCATCGAGTGGAACATCGGCGCCACCGGCCACACCACCCTGTCCTGCGCCCCGGTGCACGCCGCCGTGGTGCCCGCGCCCGGCGGCGGCCGGATGCTGCGGCTGTGGGAGTGGGAACGGCTGCGGGACACACCGTTCCAGGTCGATCTGTGGCTGCCGGACGGCTCGGACCACCTCTTCGTCGGCGTGCGCATCCGCAATCCGCACGAGGCGCCCGTTCCCGTCTACTGGTGGTCCAACATCGCCGTCCCCGAGGACCACGGCACCCGCGTGCTGGCCCCGGCCGACGAGGCGTGGCACTTCGGCTACGCCAGGACGCTGCGCCGCATACCGGTGCCCGAATGGGACGGGGCGGACCGCAGCTACCCGCTGCACGGCGACTACCCGGCCGACTACTTCTACGAGGTGCCCGGGGAGGCGAGGAAGTGGATCGCCGCGCTGGACGGGCACGGCACGGGCCTGGTGCAGACCTCGACCGCGCGGCTGAGCGGGCGGAAGCTGTTCGTGTGGGGCGCGGGTCCTGGCGGCAGGCGCTGGCAGCGCTGGCTCACCGAGGAGGGCACGCCCGGCTACGCCGAGATCCAGGCGGGCCTCGCCCGCACCCAGCTGGAGCACGTGCCGCTGCCCGCCGGGGCCGAGGTCAGCTGGCTGGAGGCGTACGGGCCGCTGAGCGGTGACCCGGCGCTCGTGCACGGCGCGGACTGGGCGGCGGCCCGCGCGCACGTCGCGGAGCGGCTGGCGGACGCCCTGCCGCAGGCGCGGGTGGACGCGGCCTACGCCGCCTGGCTGCCCTGCGCCGACCTCGACCCGAAGGAGATGCTGCACACGGCGACCGGCTGGGGCGCCCTGGAAGTCGCACGCGGCGGCTACGAGCTGCCCGGCACTCCGTTCGACCCGGCCGCGCTGGGGGAGGAGCAGCGGCCGTGGCTGCACCTGCTCGACACCGGGCGGCTGCCGGAGGAACGCCCGGGGCCCGCGCAGCCGCCGGGGCCCGGGCCGGTCTCCGCGGCCTGGCGGGAACGTCTTGAGTGCGCGCCGGGCGGCCCGCTGACCGACTACCACCTGGGCGTGGCCCAGTGGCACGCCGGGGACCGCGCGCAGGCGGAGCGCAGCTGGCAGCGCGCGCTCGCCGCGGCCCCCACCCCGTGGGTGCTGCGCTGCCTGGCCGTGGCCCGCGCCGCCGCGGGCCACGCCGAGCAGGCCGCGGGGCACGCCCTGGCGGCGGCCGAGCTGGCGCTCGGCACCGTGGGCGTGCCGCTGCCCGCCCTGGCCGCGCTCGGCCGGGAGGCCGTGCCGCTGCTGCTCGCGGGCGGCCGGACGGCCGACGCGCGGCGGGTCTTCGACCGGCTGCCGGCCGGGATCAGGGAGACGGGCCGCTGCCGGCTGCTCCATGCCCGAATCCTGCTCGCGCAGGGCGAGACGGCCGCGGCCAGGGCGGTCTTCGACGCAGGGTTCGAGGTCGCGGATCTGCGGGAGGGCGACGAGTGCCTGAGCGACACGTGGGCCGAGCTGACCGGTGACCCGCTGCCGGAGCGCTACGAGTTCCGGATGCGCCCGGCCTGACCGGTGCCCGCTGCGGGCCGCGGCGTGTCCGCGGCCGACCGCTCGGACACGAGACCGGTAAACGGGCAGCGAACGGGCACCGATCTTGTCCGTTCGGGCCGGTCCACCGGTCGTCTGCCCGGTCGGCGACCTATCGAACGGTCATAACCGGGCGTGATCGTTCCCGGAGTATCCCTGTGCAGCGAGGGTTTCGCGCGATAGAACTCTGCCCACGGGCCCAACCGGGCAGAAAGAGCAGACAACCGGAACCGTTGTGAGGAGGCACGCCATGACGGCGGAGGAGCGCCAGCGCGCCATCGTCGGAGCCGCCCGGCGCTCGGGCGCCGTCGAGGTCACCCGGCTCGCCCGCGACCTGGGTGTCGCCAAGGAGACCGTGCGCCGCGATCTGCGCGTACTGGAAGCACACGGTTTACTGCGGCGGACCCACGGCGGGGCCTACCCCGTGGAGAGCGCGGGCTTCGAGACGACCCTCGAACTGCGCGCCACCCGGAACGTTCCCGAGAAGCGGCGCATCGCGGCCGCCGCCGCCGAGCTGGTCGGCGAGGCCGAGACCATCTTCATCGACGAGGGCTTCACCCCGCAGCTCATCGCCGAATCGCTGCCCAGGGACCGCCCCCTGACCGTGGTGACCGCCTCGCTGACCGTGGCCACGACGCTGGCGCCGACCGACAACTGGACGGTGCTGCTGCTCGGCGGCCGGGTCCGCGGCGCGACGATGGCGACGGTGGATCACTGGACGGCGAAGATGCTCTCCGGCTTCGTGATCGACCTGGCCTTCATCGGCGCCAACGGCATCTCGCGCGAGCACGGCCTGACCACCCCCGACCCGGCCGTCGCCGAGGTGAAGCGGCAGGCGGTGCAGGCGTCCAGGCGCCGGGTGTTCACCGGCATCCACACCAAGTTCGGCGCGTCGAGCTTCTGCCGCTTCGCGGACGTTCCCGACCTCGACGTGATCGTCGCCAGTACCAGTCTCAGCACCGCGGAGGCACACCGCTACTCCCTCCAGGGGCCGCAGGTCATCCGCGTCTGACCGGCCCCCGCCCCCCGTTCCCCGACACCCCCGCACGGGCAGTGCGGCCTCGCACGCCCGGAAACCAGGAGCCTCGACCATGCGCAGCCAGAGCCGACGCACCATGCGTGCCCTCGTCGCCAGCGCGGCGGCCGGCACCCTGCTCGCCGCCTGTGCCGGAGCCGGAGGCCACGGCTCCTCAGGCGACGACAGCATCAACGTCCTCATGGTCAACAACCCGCAGATGACCCAGCTCCAGGAGCTGACCGCGGAGCACTTCACGGAGGAGACCGGCATCGAGGTCAACTTCACGGTGCTTCCGGAGAACGAGGTCAGGGACAAGATCGGCCAGGACTTCGCCAACCAGTCGGGCCAGTACGACGTGGCCACCATCAGCAACTACGAGACGCCGATCTACTCCGCCAACGGCTGGCTCCAGCCGCTGGACGAATACCTCTCCTCCGATCCGGACTACGACGCGGCCGACATCCTGCCGCCCATCCAGCGCTCCCTGACCGGCGAGGACGGGCACGTCTACGCGCAGCCGTTCTACGGCGAGTCCTCGTTCCTGATGTACCGAACGGACGTCTTCGAGGAGCACGGGCTGACCATGCCGGACCGCCCCACGTGGGAGGAAGTCGCCGCGCTGGCCGCGGAGGTCGACGGGGCCGAGGAAGACATGAAGGGCATCTGTCTGCGCGGCCTGCCCGGTTGGGGCGAGGTGATCGCCCCGCTGACCACGGTCGTCAACACCTTCGGCGGCACCTGGTTCACCGCCGACTGGGAAGCCGCGCTCACCGAGCCGGAGTTCGTCGAGGCCACCGAGTTCTACGTGGACCTGGTGCGCGAGCACGGCGAGGCGGGCGCCGCCCAGTCCGGCTACGCCGAGTGCCTCAACAACATGGTCCAGGGCAACACCGCCATGTGGTACGACGCCACCGCGGGCGCGGGCTCCCTGGAAGCGGCCGATTCGCCGGTCCGCGGCAGCATCGGCTACGTGCCCGCGCCGGTGGAGGAGACCGAGAGTTCCGGCTGGCTCTACACCTGGGCGTGGGGCGTGCAGGGCGCCTCCGCCAACCCGGACGCCGCCTGGGAGTTCATCTCCTGGGCGTCGGGCACCGAGTACGAGCAGCTGGTCGGCGAGACCCTGGGCTGGGAGAACGTCCCGGCCGGCAAGCGGGCCTCCACCTACGACAACCCCGAATACCAGCAAGCGGCCGGCGCCTTCTGGGAGGTGACGCGGGACGCCATCAGCGAGGCCGACCCGCTCGACCCGGGCGTGCAGGAACGGCCCGCGCCGGGCGTGCAGTTCGTCACCATCCCCGAGTTCGCCGATCTCGGCACCCGCGTGTCCCAGGAGATCAGCGCGGCCATCGCCGGGCGGCAGAGCGTCCAGGACGCCCTGGAAGCCTCCCAGGACATGGCGGAGGAGATCGCGGAGGAGCACAGGAACCGATGAACACCACGACCCCCCGCCCATCCGCGCCGCCCGCCGCGCCCCGGGCCGCCGCCGTGCCACCGAAGAATCCGGGGCGGGCCAAAGCCTGGGCGACCAGAGCCCCGCTGCTGCCCGCGCTGATCTTCCTCATCGTCGTCACACAGCTGCCGTTCGCCGCCACCCTGGTGATCTCGCTGTGGGACTGGAACGCCCTCTACCCGGACGACCGCGCCTTCACCGGCTTCGGCAACTACGAGGCCGTGCTGCGCGACGCCGACCTGCGCCAGGCCGTCCTCACCACCGCCGTGCTGACCGCCACCGTGGTCCTGGTCAGCCTGGTGCTCGGGCTCGGACTCGCGCTGCTCCTCGACCGGCGCTTCCGCGGGCGCGGCCTGGTCCGCACCATGACCATCACCCCGTTCCTGCTGGTGCCGGTCGCCGCCGCGCTGCTGTGGAAGCACGTCCTGTTCAACCCGGAGTACGGCCTGTTCAACGGATTGCTGGCGCGCTTCGGTGACTTGTTCGGCTTCACCGCTCCACAGCCGGACTGGATATCCGACATGCCGCTGGTCGCCGTCGAGATGGCGCTGATCTGGCAGTGGACGCCGTTCATGATGCTGATCATCCTGGCGGGCCTCCAGAGCCGTTCGTCCGAACTGATGGAGGCGGCCCGCCTCGACGGGGCGGGCAACTGGCAGATCTTCACCCACCTCACGCTGCCGCACCTGCGCCGCTATCTCGAACTCGGCGGACTGCTGGGCTCCATCTACATCGTCCAGCACTTCGACGCGGTGTACACCATCACCGCGGGCGGTCTCGACACCGCCAACCTGCCCTATGTCGTCTACCAGGAGTTCTACCAGGCACAGGACTACGGGGTGGCCTCCGCGGCCGGCGTGCTGGTCGTCATCGGCTCGCTGCTCATCGCCACCTTCGCGCTGCGCGTGGTGTCCTCGCTGTTCCGGGAGGAGGGGAGCCGGTCATGACGACCGCCGACCTGAGGAGCGCCAAGACCGGCACCGCACGGCGGACCGCGGGGCCGCGGGCCGCCGCGCCCGGCGCGGGACGGTGGAAGGGGGCCGCGCTGACGCTGACCGCGTGGGTCGCCGGGCTGGCGTTCTTCCTGCCCGTGGCCTGGATGGTGCTGACGTCGCTGCACTCGGAGCCCGACGCGGCGAGCAACCCGCCGGCGTTCACCGCGCCGCTCACGCTCGACAACTACCGCGACTTCTTCGGCACGTCCATCTGGGAGGGCCCCTGGCCGCCGCTGATCAACTCGGCGACCGCCTCCCTGGCCTCCACCGCGCTGGTCCTGCTGCTCGCGCTGCCCGCCGCCTACGCGCTGACGATCCGGCCGGTGCGGGGCTGGCGCGACGTGCTGTTCTTCTTCCTGTCCACCAAGATGCTCCCGGTCGTGGCCGGACTGCTGCCCGTCTACCTCTTCGCGCGGAACATCGGCTTCCTCGATCACGTGTGGCTGCTCGTCCTGCTCTACACCTCGATGAACCTGCCGATCGCGGTGTGGATGCTCCAGTCCTTCCTCGCCGAGGTGCCGTCCTCCGTCATCGAGGCCGCCCAACTGGACGGCGCGCGGCTACCCGTGGTGCTGGGCCGCGTCGTGGCGCCCATCGTGCTGCCCGGCATCGCCGCGACCGCGCTGATCTGTTTCATCTTCAGCTGGAACGAACTGCTCTTCGCGCGCGTGCTGACCGGGATCAGGGCCGAGACCGCGCCGGTGTTCCTGACCAGCTTCATCACCAGCCAGGGCCTGTTCATCGCCCAGCTGTCCGCCGCCTCGATCGCCATCTCCCTGCCGGTGCTCGCCGCGGGGTTCGCCGCCCAGGACAAGCTGGTCCAGGGTCTGTCGCTAGGAGCTGTGAAGTGAAAGCCGCCCTTATCGAATCCGTCGGATCGGTCACCGTCACGACCGTTCCCGACCCGTCCCCCGGGCCGCGCGAGGTGGTCGTCAAGGTGGCGGCCTGCGGTCTGTGCGGGACCGATCTGCACATAAGAGAGGGGGAATTCGCCCCCCAGCTACCGGTGGTACCGGGACACGAGTTCGCCGGCGAGGTGGTCGCCACCGGGCGGGACGTCACCACGCTCGCCACGGGCGACCGGGTGGCCGTGGACCCCTCCCTGTACTGCCACGAATGCCGCTACTGCCGCTCCGGCCACGCCAACATGTGCGAGCGGTGGGCCGCGATCGGGGTGTCGGTCGCGGGCGGCGCGGCCGAGTTCGCGGTGGCGCCCGAGGCCAACTGCGTGAAGCTGCCCGAGCACGTCGACCCGCAGGACGCGGCGCTCATCGAGCCGCTGTCCTGCGCGATCCGCGGCTACGACGTGATCCGTTCGACGCTGGGCGCCCGCGTCCTCATCTACGGCTCGGGCACCATGGGCCTGATGATGCTCGAACTGGCCAAGCGCACCGGGGCAAGCGGCGTGGACATCGTCGACATCAACCCCGAGCGGCTGGCCACCGCGCAGTCGCTCGGCTGCTCGCGGGCGGCCGGCAGCCCGGAGGAGTTCGACCGGCCCGAGGGCTGGGAGTTCGTCATCGACGCGACGGGGAATGCGGCGGCCATCCAGGACGGTCTCGGCCGGGTCGCGAAGGCCGGCACGTTCCTCCAGTTCGGCGTGGCCGACTACGCGGCGCGCGCGACCATCGAGCCCTACAAGATCTACAACCAGGAGATCACCATCACGGGCTCCATGGCCGTGCTGCACAGCTACGAGCGCGCCGCCGACCTGTTCGCCGGGGGCGTGCTCGACCCGAAGGTGTTCATCAGCGACCGGCTGCCGCTGGACGACTACCCGCAGGCCCTCGACCGCTTCGCGGCCGGGATCGGCCGGAAGATCGTCGTCGTCCCGTAGGCACCCGCCGCCCGGAGCGCGGCGATTGGCCGCACGGCGCGGCCGCGGCTTGACTGGGGTGCATGACGATCCTCGCAGTTTTCGCCGCGGCCGTGACCCTCGTCGCGGCGGCCGCCGTCACCGGTGTGTTCTTCGCGTTCTCGGTATCGGTGATGCCCGGTCTGAACGCGGTCGGCCCAGGGGAGGCGGTCCGCGCGATGCAGAGCATCAACGCCAAGATCCTCAACCCCGCGTTCCTGGGCGCGTTCGTGGGCGCGCCGATCGCCGCCGCGCTCACCGGCGCGCTGCTGCTCCTGCTCGACCACCGTGCCGCCGGCCTCGCCTTCCTCGCCGCCGCGGTCGTGTACGTGCTCGGCGCGTTCCTGCCCACCGCGGCTGTCAACGTGCCGATGAACGACGCCCTGGCCGCGGTCGGTTCGCCCGAGGACCCCCACCGCGCCCGCCCGCGCCTGGGCCGACTACGCGCCGCGGTGGACCCGTTGGAACACGCTGCGCGCCGCCTTCGGCGGCGCGGCACTGCTGCTGGCGGCGCTCGGTGTGTACCTGTGGGGCAGCGCCGCGTCGTGAGCGGCATCCGGCATCCGGCATCCGGCGAGCGGCGAGGCCGGTGTTCACCCCACCCGTACGCCGGCCCCGACACCACCGACGCCACCGACGCCACCGACGCCACCGACACCAACACGGCCGCCGCCGCTGCCTAGCCGCGGCACAGTGCCTCGCCGTGCAGTACGGCGAACCAGGCGTCGGGGCGTTCTCCCCACGCGCGCCATGCCGCCGCCAACCGGCCGAGGTCGGCCGGGGTGGCGTGCCCGGTGGCCAGTGCCTGCCGTGCGTAGGTGGAGGAGGTGGTGCGCTCGGCCCAGCTGTCCGACCACCAGGTGCGGTCCTCGGGGGTGGCGAAGCACCACACCGAGGCCGTCGCGCTGACCTCGGAGAAGCCTGCCCGGCCGGCCCAGGACGCGAGGCGCCGGCCGGCGTCCGGCTCCCCGCCCCCGGACAGGGCGAGCCGCCGGTACAGTGCCAGCCACTCCGCGAGGCCCGGCACCCGCGGATACCACGTCATCGCGGCATAGTCGGCGTCCCGCACCGCCACCACCCCGTCCGGGCGGCACACGCGGCGCATCTCCCGCAGTGCGCCCACCGGATCGGTCAGGTGCTGGAGCACCTGATGGGCGTGCACCACGTCGAAGGAGTCGTCATCGAAGTCCAGGGCGTGCGCGTCCGCCGTCGCGAAGGTGATCCCCGTCAGCCCGCGGCCCGCTGCCTCCGCCCGCGCCGCGGGCAGGATCGACGGCTCGTGGTCGACGGCGGTGACGTGGCCGGGCGCGACCCGCTCGGCCAGGTCGGCCGTCAGCGTTCCGGGGCCGCAGCCGATATCGAGGAGGGAGAGGCCGGGGCGCAGCCGCGGCAGCAGGTGGGCCGCGGAGTTCTCCGCGGTGCGCCAGCGGTGGGAACGCAGCACCGACTCGTGGTGACCATGGACGTATACGGACTCCGGCATGCCGCACACCCTGCCCTGTGTCTCGTATGGCGGGCAACATCGTTCCGGTATGCGGACGTGTCACCGCATCGGCCCAATCGCGCGTACCGCACGGAGGTGCGACCGCGCGGCGCGTGCTCGGCTGGGAGAGCGAGGAGAGCCAGGGGCGAGCGCCCGGGGGCGGTGGAAGGGAGCCGCGATGACGGAGCGGAGGGAGCGGAGGGAACGCACGGACGGCACCGGGCACCCCGCGGCCGCACCGCCCGCCGCGCCGCGCCCGCTGTTCGAACGCAGGTCGTGGCCCCGGAGCTTCGCCGACCGCCTCACCACGCCGCTGCCCGGCCTGGTCACGCTGATCCGCGCTTCGCGCAGCGGGTCGCTGCGGCCGGGCGCCGCCGCGCTGGCCGACACCGCGGGCCTCCCGTTCGCCCCGGCGCCGCTGCCGCGGCCCGGCCCGCGGGAGCTGTCCCTGACCTGGGCGGGCCACGCGAGCTGGGTCATCGGCGTCGGCGGTCTGACCGTGCTCACCGACCCGGTGTGGTCGCGCCGCATTCTGGCCACCCCCGCCCGCATCACCCCCGTCGGCGTCGCCTGGGAGGACCTGCCGCCCGTCGACGCCGTCGTCATCTCGCACAACCACTACGACCACCTCGACGCGCCCACGCTGAGACGGCTGCCGCGCCGCACCCCGCTGTTCGTGCCCGCCGGGCTCGGCGGCTGGTGCCGGCGCCGCGGGTTCCGCCGCGTCACCGAACTCGACTGGTGGGAGGCGGCCGAACTGCCCGCCCCCGGCGGTCCCGTGCGCTTCGACTTCGTGCCCGCACACCACTGGTCCAAGCGCACGCTGACCGACACCTGCCGTTCGCTGTGGGGCGGTTGGGTGCTGACCGACGCCGCCGGGCGGCGGCTGTACTTCGCGGGGGACACCGGCTACGGGGACTGGTTCACCGAGATCGGCGCCCGCTGTCCCGGCATCGACCTGGCTCTGCTGCCCATCGGCGCCTACGACCCGCCGTGGCTCCAGCGCCCCGTCCACACCGACCCGGAGGAGGCGGTGCGCGCCTGCGGGGACCTGGGGGCGGCGCGGATGGCGCCGATGCACTGGGCGACGTTCCTGCTCTCCGCCGAGCCGCCGACCGAGCCGCTGGCCCGGGTGCGGGCCGCCTGGCAGGCCGCCGGCCGCCCGGCGGCCGACCTGTGGGACCTCCCGGTCGGCGGCTCGCGGCTGCTGGCCGCGCCCCGCTCGCCGGAAGGGCCCTGAGCCCGGAAGTCCTGTCGGCCTACGCCGCGCCGCGCGCGTGCAGCTCGCGCAGGACCCGGCCGAACGCCTCCGCCGGCTGTGCGCCCGAGACCAGGAAGGTGCGGTCGAGGACGAAGGCGGGGACGCCGGTGATGCCGAGCTGCCGGGCGGTCGCGATGTCCTCGCGCACGGCGTCGGCGTGGTCCCCGTCCGCCAGCGCGCGCCGCGCCGCCGCCTCGTCGCAGCCGGCCTCCGCGGCCAGCCGCGCCAGGGTCTCGTGTCCCGCGAGCGCGATGCCCTCCTGCGCGTAGGCGGCCAGCAGCCGTTCCTGAACGGCGGCACCGAGGCCGAGGCCCGCGGCGTGGTGGACCAGACGGTGCGCGTCGAAGGTGTTCGCCGGTCTGGCCTCCGCCAGCCGGTAGGCGAGCCCGTCGCCCTCGGCTATCCCGCTGACCCGCCCCAGCATCTCCGCGACCTGCTCGGGGGGCAGGCCCTGCCGCTCGGTCAGGTGGGCGGGCAGCGTCAGGTCCGCCGTGTCGGGCGCCTCCGGGTCCAACTGGTAGCTGCGCCACACCACCCGCACCTCGTCCCGGCCCTCGAAGTCGGCGAGCGCCCGCTCCAGACGCCGCTTGCCGATATAGCACCAGGGGCAGACGAGGTCCGACCAGACCTCCACCGTGATCTCGCTCATGGGCTCACCCTAGGACATGCGGCTAACCTCTGGTAAGGGCATACCTTTTGGTAAGGTCGCGTCATGAACGTAGGACCGCAGGTCAACGGTGCCGACAACGTGTTCGTGCGCGACTGCCCGACGCGCACGGTCCTCGACCACGTGACCAGCCGCTGGGGAGTGCTCGTTCTCGTCGCGCTGCGCGAGGAGCCGCTGCGCTTCTACCAGCTGCGCGACCGCATCGGCGGCATCAGCGAGAAGATGCTCTCGCAGAACCTGCGGGTCCTGACCGAGGACGGGCTGATCACCCGCCGGGTCGAGCCCGTCGTCCCGGTGCGGGTCAGCTACGCCCTCACGGACATCGGCCGGGAGCTCACCGCGCCGCTGCGGACCATGATCGACGTCATCGCGGCCCGGCTGCCCGAGATCATCCGCGCCCGCGAAGCCCACGCGCCGGGCGCGGCCGGCCCGCCGCCGGCCGGCCGAGGGCCTGCCGCAGACGGCGCAGGACCACCGGCGCCGCCGCGATCAGCAGCGTGAGCGTCACCGCGGCGACCACGCCCTGCCACGGATGCGGGAACAGCGCGCCGCCCAGCATCCCCAGCAGCTGGTAGGTCGCCGCCCAGCCGAGCACCGCGGGCAGATTGCCGCGCAGGTAGCGGTGCAGGGGCATGCGCGCCAGCAGGCAGGCCAGCATCACGGGTATGCGGCCGGCCGGCACCAGCCGCGACACCAGCAGCACCGTCGCGCCCCGCCGCGCCAGCCGCTCCTGCGCCCGCGCCAGCGGCTCGGGCGCCACCTGCTCGCGTATCCGGTCCAGCCAGCGCGACCCGTTCCGCGACCGCACCCCGCGCCCGCCCAGCGCGTACAGGACCGCGTCGCCGAGGAACGCCGCCGCGGCGGCCACCGCGAACACCCCGAGCGAGAACGCCGCCGCGTTGCTGTGGTGGAACGCGACCGCCGCCGCCGAGCTGACCACCGCGCCCGTCGGCACCACCGGCACCAGCGCCCCCAGCAGCACCAGCAGGAAAAGCGACGGGTAGCCGATCGCCTGCTGCGTCGTATCCGGGGACACCGCCCGCGAGGCGGCGAGCGCGCACTCCGCGCCCGCCGTCGTCACCCGGCCACCGCCAGCCGCACGCTCTCGCCGTGCCGCAGCCGGTGCACCCGCACCGCCGGGGCCAGCCGGGCCGCGTGCCGCACGAACTCGTCACCGGGGGAGTGGAACTCGTGCGGGCGCACCCCCGCCATCCCGAACGGCCAGTACGTGCCGTAGTGCACCGGCACCGCGCCGCGCGGGCGCAGCCGGGTCAGCGCCTCCGCCGCCCGCTCCGCGTTCAGATGCCCGTTCCCCAGCCGCGGCCCCCAGCCGCCGACCGGCAGCAGCACCATGTCCACGGGCCCCGCCTCCCGCGCCATCGCCTCGAACAGATCCGTGTCCCCCGCGTAGTACGTCCGCGCCTCCCCCTCCACCACGTAGCCGAGCGCCGACACCCGCCGCGGCCCGAACGGCAGCCGCCGCCCGTCGTGCGCGGCCGGCACCGCCCGCACCGTGAGACCGCCCACCGGCACCCGGTCGCCAGGGGTGACCTCGCACACCTCAAGGCGGGCCGCGAGCCGCCGCAGCCCCGGCACCGCCCGCAGCGCGCCCCGCGGCAGCAGCAGCGGCGTGCCCGCGGCGAGGCGCGCGAGGGAACGCAGGTGCAGGTGGTCGGCGTGCAGGTGCGAGACGAGCACCACGTCCGCGCGCCTGGCGGCCGCCGGGGGCAGCGTCCCGCGCCGCCGGCGCAGGTGGGCGCACCTCCGGGTGAACAGCGGATCGGTCAGCACCGAGGTCCCGGAGTCGAGTACGGTCGCGGTGGCGTGCCCCCACCAGGTGATGTCCACCGGCACGTGGAACTCCTTCCGCTCCCGCCCCCCGGCCCGTTCCCCGTCCTCCCAGGATGCCAGGCGGCCGACGTGGAGAATGGCAGACCGGAAGAAGGGCAGGTCGGTACCGGTGACAACCTGGCGGAACGCGGGTGCGGCCCTGCTGCGCGTGCTCGCCGTGTGGGCGGTGAGCACCCTCACCATGGTGCTGCTCGCGCTGGCGCTGCCCGGCTTCCACCTCCAGTCCGCCGACGGCGACAGCTTCACCCGCATCGGCATCACCGCCGCACTCGGCGCCGGGTGCTTCGGCCTGCTCAACGCGCTGGTCTGGCCCTGGCTGGTCCGCGCGATGCTGCTGGTGCCCGCCCTGGCCCTCGGCCTGCTGGTCTTCCTGCTCAACGGCTCCCTGCTGTGGCTCGCGCTCAGCGCCATCCCCGACGGCCGCGGCACCGCCGGGCCGTCGACCGCCGTCGTCGTGGCGGCCGTGATGTCCGTCGCCGCCTCCGCCACCAGCACCTTCCTCGCCGTCCGCGACCCGGACGCGCAGGCCCGCCGCCTGCGCCGGATGGCCGGCCGCCGGGCCGCCCGCTCGGGCACGGCCCGGCACACCGATACCCCCGGCATCGTCTTCCTCCAGCTCGACGGCATCGGCCACCGGCGGCTGTGCGCGGCGATCGAGGGCGAACGCCCCCAGATGCCGGCCCTCGCCGCCCTCCTCGGCACCAGCCACCGGCTCACGCCCTGGCACACCGACTGGTCGAGCCAGACCGGCGCCGCCCAGCTGGCCATCCTCCACGGCAGCAACGAGGACGTGCCCGCGTTCCGCTGGTACGAGAAGGACACCGGCGAGGTCATCGTCAGCAACCGCCCCTCGAGCGCCGCGGAACTCCAGCGCCGCGCCGTCGAACGCACCGGCAGCGCCGGCCTGCTCGCGCAGGACGGCGCGAGCCGCGGGAACCTGTTCACCGGCGGCGCGGGCCAGGCCGCGCTGGTGCTGTCCGTCGCCGCGCGGCGCGGCCGCGGGCAGCGCTCGCGCGCCGGGTACTTCGCGTACTTCTCCGACCCCGCCCACGCCGCGCGCACCGCCGCCTCCTTCCTCGCCGAGCTGGTCCGCGAGATCGCGCAGGCCCTGCGCGCCCGGTTCACCGGCACCGGGCCGCGGGTCAGCCGCGGCGGCCTCTACCCGTTCATCCGCGCCTTCGCCACCGTCGTCCAGCGCGACGTGGTCACCGCCGCCGTCATAGGCGACGTCCTCAACGGCCGCACCTCCGTCTACGCCGACCTCGTCGCCTACGACGAGGTCGCCCACCACTCGGGTCCCGACAGCCGCGACACCCGGCAGGTGCTCGCGCGCCTCGACCGCTGCGTAGCCACGATCCTCCGCGCCGTCGAGCACGCGCCCCGCCCCTACCACCTGGTGCTGCTGTCCGACCACGGGCAGAGCCACGGCGAGACCTTCGAGGCCGCCTACGGGCACACACTGGAGGAGCTGGTCAGGATCGGCTGCGGGCGGCCCGTGCCCAGGCCCCCGCGCCGCCAGGAGACCGGCGCCGAGGCCCGCGGCGCCGCCCGCGTCGCGCTCCACCGGCCGGAACGGCCCGCCCGGCCGCGGCCCGCGGAGGACGACCGGCAGGAGCGCGGGCGCGCGCCCGTCGTCCTCGCCTCCGGCAACCTCGGCCTGATCTCCCTGCCCGACGTGCCAGGACGGGCCGGGCGCCTGACCATCGAACGCCGCTGCCCCGCGCTGCTGCGCACGCTCGCCGAACACCCGGGCATCGGCTTCCTGCTCGTCCACGACGAACGGCACGGGCCCGTCGCCCTCGGCGCGGGCGGCGCCGAACACCGGCTCGCCACCGGCGAGATCGTCGGCCACGACCCGCTGGCGCCCTTCGGGCCACGGGCCGCCGCGGCCGTGCGCCGCACCGCGGGCTTCGCGCACGCCGCCGACATCATGGTCAACTCCTCGGTGGATAAGGACACCGGCGACGTGCACGCCTTCGAGGACCAGATCGGCTGCCACGGCGGCCTCGGCGGGGAGCAGAGCCGCGCCTTCCTGATGTCCCCGCTGGCGCTGTCCGCCCCGGCCCCCGGCCTTGTGGGCGCGGAGGCGGTGCACCGCGAACTGCTGCGCTGGCAGCGGGAGGCAACGCTCCGCCCCACCCCCGGCCAACCGGCCCACGCGCCTTCCCGGCCCCGCTAGGCCGTGTCCTGCCGTTCTCGCGGACCCGGGGAGATCCGCGGGGCAGGGCCTAGGCTGGTACACCTCGCCGTACGGAGGGAGCACGTCATGGCACCGCGGCCGTTGACCGGGCAGGAGATCGAGCAGGCGCTCGCCGGGCTGCCCGGCTGGACCCTGGAGGACGACCGGCTGGTGCGCAGCTACGGCCTGGCCGGCCACCTGCCCGCCGTCGCGCTGCTCGTGCACATCGCGACCGTGCAGGAGGAGCTGGACCACCACGCCGATCTGGCGCTCACCTACAACCGGCTCGGCGTCGCGGTGCACACCCACAGCGTGGGCGGCAAGGTCACCGAGCTGGACGTGCGGCTCGCCCGCCGCATCGAGGATCTCGCTCCGGCACACGGCGCGAGCTGAGACCGCGCGCCGACCCGCGCGCCGACCCGCCCGCCCTCACGCGTCGACCACCCGGACGGTCACGGTGTGCCGGCCCGTCGCGCCGTCGGGCGCGGTCCCCGACTCCTCGGCCGGCTGCGTCCGCCCGCCGCGGTCCGTGGCCCTGACCTGGAGGCGGTACTCGCCCGGCTCGGCCCGCCAGTCGAAGCGCCACTGGCGCCAGGTGTCGGCCGTGTCCTCCTCGGCCAGCTCCGCCTCCTGCCAAGGCCCGTCGTCCACCCGGACCTCCACGCGGTCGATGCCGGTGTGCTGGGCCCAGGCCACGCCCGCCACCGGCACCAGGCCCGCGCGCGGCGGCGCGGAGCCGCGGGGGGTGTCGATGCGGGACTGCGTCTTCACCGGCCCCCGTTCGGCCCAGCCGCGGTCCGTCCAGTACGCGGAGAACGCGTCGAACGTGGTCAGCTCCAGCTCCGTCAGCCACTTGCAGGCCGACACGTAGCCGTAGAGGCCCGGCACCACCATCCGCACCGGGAAACCGTGTGCGAACGGCAGCGGTTCGCCGTTCATGCCGAAGGCGAGCAGCGCGTCCCTGCCGTCCATCACCGTCTCCAGCGGACTGCCGAGCGTCATCCCGTCCACGGAGTGCGCCACCAGCTGGTCGGCCGGGCCGCCCCGGGACGGCGGCCGGACGCCCGCCTCGCGCAGCACCCCGTCGAGCCGGACGCCCAGCCAGCGGGCGTTGCCGACGAAGGTGCCGCCCACCGGGTTGGACACGCAGGCGAGGGTGATGTCGCGTTCGACGACCTCCCGCGTGAACAGGTCGGCCAGCGTCCACGTCACCGGGCGCGGCACGCCCGCCCCGTGAATCCGCAGCCGCCACCGCTCCGCGTCCACGCGCGGGACGCGCAGCGCGGTGTCGATGCGGTAGAAGCGGTCGTTCGGGGTGATGAACGGGGCCAGGCCGGGAACGTTCAGCCGCGCGCCGGGCGGTACGGGCGGCGCGGCGGCGTCGGCCGCGGGCAGGGCCAGCGCGCTCCGGGAGGCAGCGGCGGCGGCCGAATCGGCGGAGTGCAGCGTGCGGCCGAGCAGCCCGGCGCCCGCCGAGGCGGCGGCGGTCGCGGCGGCGGCCGTCAGGAAGCGGCGCCGGCCGGCGGGCGCCGCCGGCTCCGCGACCGCCGCGCCGTCGCTCCGCGGCGCGGGCGCCGCCCGCAGCCGCCCGGCCAGCAGGGCGAGCACCCCGGCCGCGGCCACGGCCGCGGCGACCGAGGGCCAGGCGTCGGACGACCGGGCGCCGGGGCCCGTCACCGCGGCCAGGGCGCCCACGGCGCCGAACGCCGCCGCGCCGGCCGGCCCCGCGGCGCGGTGCCGCCGCGCCAGCAGGCCGAGGCCCGCGGCGAACAGCACGAGCACCACGACGATGCCGGCTTCGAGCACCGGCTTGTCGTTCGTGCCGAAGGTGTCGATCGCCCAATTGGTGACCGGCACGGGGGCCAGGGCGATGGCGGCCTCCCCGACGGCGGCGACCGGCGCGGCCTCCGGCCGCACCGCGGCGGCGGCCAGCTCGCCCGCGGCGAGTCCGGCCGCCGCCGCCAGGATTCCGCCGAGCGCGGCGAGCGCGGCGTGTGCGCGGTGCGTCCTTGCGTTGGTCACGCTCCCATTCGACGCCCGCGGACGGGGCCGTGGGAAGCGGGGAAAAAGAACGAAACGCTGACGTCGGGGCGCCCGGGCGGCGCCCGGGTCAGTTCCAGTCGAAGGTGTCGGGGTCGGACCCGGTCCTGACCCCGGCGTCCAGGGCGTCGATGGCCGCCATGTCATCGGCGTCGAGATCGAAGCCGAACACGTCGAGATTCTCCCTGATCCGCGAGGGCGTCACGGACTTGGGAATGGCGACGTGGCCGGTCGTGAGGTGCCAGCGCAGCACCACCTGGGCGGGGGTGCGGCCGTGCTTGTCCGCGATCGCCGCCAGCGCCGGGTCGTCGAGCAGACCCTTGCCCGAACCGAGCGGCGACCACGCCTCGGTGACGGTGCCCAGCTCGGCGTCGAGCGTCGCGGTCTCGGCCTGCTGAAGGTAGGGGTGCAGCTCGATCTGGTTGACGGAGGGCACCACCCCGGTCTCCTCGACGACGCGGCGCAGGTGCGGCGGCTTGAAGTTGGAGACGCCGATGGCGCGCGCCCGGCCGGTGCGGTGGATCTCGTCGAACGTGCGCAGGATCGTCAGGTAGTCGTCGCGCATCGGCCGCGGCCAGTGCACGAGGTACAGGTCCACGTAGTCCAGGCCGAGCCGCGCGAGCGAGGCGTCGAACTCGCGCAGCACCGCGTCCCTGGTCCAGGTCTCCTTGGCGCTGTTCCACAGCTTGGTGGTGACGAACAACTCCTCGCGGGGCAGCCCCGAGGCGGCGAGCGCGCGGCCCGTGCCCTCCTCGTTCCGGTACACGGCGGCGGTGTCGATACTGCGGTACCCGGCGTCGAGGGCCTGGCCGACCGCGACCTCGGCTTCGGCGTCCGGCACCTGCCAGACGCCGAAGCCCAGCTGCGGCATCTTCACGCCGTTGTTGAGGGTCACATGAGGGACGCTGCTCACGGGTACATCAGTCCTTGGTCGATTCGATCCGACATCTTCCGCTTCCCATCGTCCATGATCGGCCCCCGCACCGCACCCACGAGGAGCCGGGGGACAATGTCCGTCGTGCGCAGACTGACCCGTTTCCTCGACCCCTACATCGTGCTGCTGCTCGGCACGGTGGGGCTCGCCGCCCTGCTGCCGGCCTCGGGCCCGGCGGCGGGGGCCGTGGACGGCGCGGCCACGGGCTTCATCGGCCTGCTGTTCTTCCTCTACGGCGCCCGGCTGTCCACGCGCGAGGCGCTGGACGGGCTGCGCCGGTGGCGGCTGCACCTGGCGGTGCTCGCCGCCACGTTCGCGGTCTTTCCGCTGTTCGGCCTGGCCGCCCGCGGCCTCGTGCCGTGGCTGATCACCGACGATCTGTACGACGGGCTGCTGTTCCTGTGCCTGGTGCCCTCCACCGTGCAGTCCTCGATCGCGATGACCTCACTCGCCCGCGGGAACGTTCCCGCGGCCATCGCCGCCGGTTCGTTCTCCAGCGTGCTCGGCGTGCTGCTGACGCCGCTGCTCGCCGCCGTGCTGATCGGCAGCAGCGGCGGATTCTCCTCGGACTCGCTGCTGGCGATCTGCGGGCAGCTGCTGCTGCCGTTCCTCCTCGGCCAGCTGCTGCGCCGGTGGATCGGCGGCTTCGTCCGGCGGCACCGCCGCGTCCTGTCGCTGGTGGACCGAGGCTCGATTCTGGTGGTGGTCTACGCGGCGTTCAGCCAGGGCATGAACGCCGGTGTCTGGCAGGAGGCGAGCTGGCGGCGGCTGCTGGCGCTGTTCGGCGTCGAGGTCCTGCTGCTCGCGGCGCTGCTGCTGCTGACCGCGTGGGTGGCGCGGCGCCTGCGCCTGCCGCGCGAGGACCGGATCGTGGTGGTGCTGGCGGGCTCCCAGAAGTCGCTGGCCGCGGGGCTGCCGATGGCGAGCGTGATATTCCAGGGGCAGGCCGCGCTCGCGGTGCTGCCCCTGATGATGTTCCACCAGATGCAGCTGATTGTCTGCGCCTACCTGGCCAAACGCTGGTCGGATGACCCGGAGGGCCCGGAGGGGACGGACAGCGCCAGCCGTTCCGCCCCGGCGTAGACGTTCATCGAGGTGCCGCGCAGAAAGCCGACGAGCGTCACCCCGGACTCCGCCGCGAGGTCCACCGCGAGCGAGGAGGGCGCCGACACCGCGGCCAGCACGGGGATGCCCGCCATCACCGCCTTCTGCACCAGCTCGAACGACGCGCGCCCCGACACCATCAGCACCGTTTCGGTGAGCGGCAGCGCGCCGCGGGTCAGGGCGCGGCCGACGACCTTGTCCACCGCGTTGTGCCGGCCCACGTCCTCCCGCACGTCGATCAGGCCGCCGTTCGCCGTGAACAGCCCCGCCGCGTGCAGCCCGCCGGTGCTGCGGAAGACCCGCTGGGCGGCGCGCAGCCGATCCGGCAGGGCGCTCAGCACCTCCGGCGTCAGACGCGGGCCGCCGGTCAGCGGCAGCGGCCAGCGGGCCGTGGTGTGCACCGCGTCCAGGCTGGCCTTTCCGCACAGCCCGCAGGAGGAGGTGGTGTAGACGTTGCGCGCCAGCCGGTCGAGCGCGAGTCCTGACAGCTCGACACCCTCGGCGGGCCGCACGTCGACCACGTTGTACGTGTTGGCGCCGTCCTCGGTCGCGCCCGCGCAGTAGGCGATGCGGGCCAGCTCCTGCGCGGACGCGAACACGCCCTCGCTGACCAGGAAGCCCGCGGCCAGGGCGAAGTCGTCGCCCGGCGTCCGCATCGTGACCGCGACCTGCCGGCCGGCGACGCGGATCTCCAGCGGCTCCTCGCCGACCAGCGTGTCGGCCCGCTCGCTGAGCACGCCGTCCCTGATCCGCACCACGCGGCGGCGCTCGGTCATCCGTCCCATAACGCCATCATGCCCATATCCGGCGCGTATACGGCGGCGGCCTTCTTCGTAGGATGCGGCCATGCCACCCTCACCGCGGACACAGCCGCGGACACAGCCGCGGATACGTCTCCTGCACGACGCATCCCGCCACGCATTCCGTGATCCGGCCCGCCCGCGTCCCGTTCGGCTGTATCTGTGGGAACCACAGCGTCCGCCGGCCGCCCCAGCTCCGCTGGTCGTCGTCTCCCATGGCACGGGAGGCTCCGGAAGCGCCATGGGCTGGCTGGCCCGCCCGCTGGCGGAAGCCGGTCTGCGGGTGGTCGCCCTGGACCACCACGGCAACAATTTCGTCGACGGCTACGAGCCGGAGGGCTTCGCCTTCGTATGGGAGCGGGCCAGAGACGTCTCGTTCGTCCTCGACGTGCTGGCCGGTGAGCGGCCCTTGGGCCCGGTGGGGGCGGCGGGCTTCTCCCTCGGCGGTTACACCGTGGCGGCGCTGGCCGGGGCGAGGGTCGCGCCGCGGGTCATGGCGGCAGTGCTGGCGGGGCAGGCGTCCTTGCCCGCGCTGCCGGAGTTCCCCGATCTGCTCGGGGCGCTGGGCGAGAAGGTACCGGCGGACGAGCTGCGGGCCGCGCTCGGCGGCGCGGGAGCGGACGTGTCCGACTCCCGGATAAGGGCCGTCTTCCAGGTGGCCCCCGCCCTGGGCTCTCTCCTGGCACCGCAGAGCCTGAGGGCCGTCCGGGTCCCGGTGGAGATCCGGTGGGGCGGGGCGGACACGATCACTCCGTTCGACGACGACACCCGCCCGTATCTGGCGCACATCCCCACCGCGGTCGGCCGGTCCGCCGGCTCCGATGTGCGCCACGAGGATTTCTTCGAGGCCGAACCGGTCGGCGAGCCCGTCCGCGCCCGGGTGGCCGGCGAAGCGGCCGCCTTCTTCCTCCGGCACCTGAGCTGACCCGCACACCGACCGCTTACCCTCCCGCGCGGGCCACGACCAGTCCACGGCTGTTCGTTGACGTCCGTGTACAGCAACGTTCCAGTCGGCCACTTCGGTGATCATCCTGTTTTCCTTCGCAAGGCGCACCGAGCACGGTCTGAACCGGGTAGTTCAGGCCGTGCTCGGTGCGTGTTCCTGTGGTTCAATCCTCGCGTATGACCATGCGCAGGTGGGTGGCGAAGACGTCGGGGGTCTCGACAAATCCGGTGTGGCCGCCAGGGAACGTCGTCGGCTCGGTGCCAAGCGACTGAGCGAGCGCGCGGGAGGTGCGGTCGCAGAGCTGTCCGGCGGAGTCGACGCCGATGCCCACCAGGATGCGGGTGGCCGCCGTGCGCAGGGCTGCCGGGTCAGGCTGCCAGTAGGTGGAAGCACGCATCTCGTGCGCGAACCAGCGACGCTCGTCCGCCACTTGCTGCGGCTCGCGCTCCCCGCCGAACATCTGCTCTATCAAGGGCTCGGGCATCGTGATGTTGGCCTGGGCGAAGAACTTCTTCCATGCCCCCGTCACGTCGCCGGCGAGGTAGGTGGCGATGAGGTCCTGAGTGCCGGTGCGCAGTTGCTCTCGGTCCTTCAGGAGCTCGATCAGCGGTGGCTCGTGGGCGACGATGGTGTGCACCTGGTCGGGATGGGTCTGGGTGAGGGCCAGCACGCTGACCGCGCCGCCGCTGGAGCCCACTGCGATGGCTGGTCCCGCGTCGACGTGGGCGATCAGCCGGGATAGGTCGTCGGCACGCAGTTGGGGTGTCGAGTCCTGGTCGGGGTCGTCGAGCTTGCTGCGGTTGATGCCGCGTGGGTCGGTGGTGAGCACGGTGTGGTCGGTAGCGAGCAGTTCGGCCAGCGGGGCGAAGGCCGCAGCGTCCATCGGGGCACCGGCCAGCACGATGAGAGGACCCTCGCCGCGCACTTCGTAGTGCAGGCGTGCGCCGGGCACCTTGAGGGAACCGACGGCAGCGGTGTCAGTCGGGTGAGTGATCATGCTTTCTCCGGATGAGGCTGTGATAGGTCTGTCGATGAGCTAGACCGCCTGGATGGTGCAAACTCATCGCTCGCAGATCGCGGCTAACTGCGAAGCACGGGTAGTGGCCGACCAGCGTGCTCAGTGACGGATCTTCATGCCTGGTTCGCAGCTTGTCGGCGGTAGTGGCCGGTCTGGGCCCGGGCCTGGTGGCGGCGTCGCCAGGCGGACCAGCCGAGCGGGTGGGCCGCGTCGTGCATGGGCCGGGCGACGAGCGTCGTGAACAGTTTCTGGATCTCGTAGCAGGTGAGAGGGATCAGTCCGTCCGGGGAGGGATGGCGGACGTGTTCGTCGGCGCGGACGACGGTGAGGAAGGCGTGGGCGAGCATGGCCAGGGTCACCCAGCGAGACCACGAAGTGAAGCGGCGGAGTTGGTGCTCGTCGAGTCCGGCCAGGCCCTTCCCGGCCTGAAATCTCTCCTCCACCCCGTCACCTCGACCCGGCGACGCGGACCAGCGTGGCCAGGGGCGCCGGGGTCGGCGAGAAGCAGTGGCGAACGTGAAGCGGTAAGAGCCACAAGACCCTTGGCCCACCGGGCTGCGCGCGGTGGGCCAAGGGCCGGCCGGGGTCAGTCGCGGGCGCGGGTGCTTTCCGGGGGGCCGAGGTAGCTGGGGTTGAGGCCGCCGGTGTCCACCACGAGTTTCTGGAGCACGACCGTCGGGTCGACCATCCAGAACTTCAGTACGTGGCGGCCCGGTTCTGCGACCGTGTGGGTGGTGACCGTCAGGTTGACGTTGTCGGACGTGTTGCGTTCCCACTGCTTGTTCATCGCGGTGTCGTCCGCGCCGGTCACCTCGGTGACGTTCACGGTCTGCGGCCCGGCCTCGTCGAACGACACGGCGTAGGAGAGCCCGTCGGTGGGCAGCACGTTGTTCCGCGGCGAGAGGTAGGCGTACACCCGCACCTCGCCGGTGGTGAACAGCGTCAGCTCGTACTCCAGGCGCGGCCCCCGGCCGCCAGGGGTCCGGCGGGCCGCGGTGACGGGGAACGGTGTCATGCCGTCGCCCGTCCGGCCGATGTCCGGGATGCGCTGCCAGCGCACGCCCGAGGTGTTCACCGCCCGGGAGTGGTGCGCGGCCTCGATCGACACGTAGCCGTTCGCCTCGATGAAGCCGGCCAGGCGCCGCCGCGGCACGTCGGGGTTCTCGACCACGGCGAGCACCTCGACGCGCACGCCGTCCGGTCCCGTCACCGTGATCGGCACCGTGGTGGTGCCGTGCGGGGCGGCGGTGAAGTCCACGGCGACCTCGGCACGCACCTGCGTCTCGACGGTGCCGGAGCTCTCGGTGACGGTCACCCAGGTCTCCGCCGGTTCGATGCGGTACGCGAACGGTGCCGCCCCGCGGTTGAACACCTCGATGTACTGCGCGGGCTGGCTCTGGAAGGGACTGAACGACGGCAGCCGCGCGGGGGTGTCCGCCGCGGGCCACCAGAGGGCGGAGCCGTCGATGGCGACTCCCATCTCCGGGCCCTCGGGCAGCTCGACGCGGCGCACCGGGGGGAACACCTCGTCGGGCAGCGCCACGTGGTCCGGTGTCTGCGGCTGCTGCCACGGCGCGTCGGGCCCGTACCGTTCGATGTCGCCGTAGCCGATCTTGGGCTGCGTCTGGAAGCCGGCCCACTTCCCGTCGGCCAGCGTGTTGTTGTAGTAGTCCGACATCGCCTGGTCGTCGGCGAACCTCGCGTCGGTCGCGTCGGCCATCTGGTTGGCCGCGGCGCGGCCCTGCGCGGCGTAGTGCAGCGAGGTGAACTCCGCGTGCCGCAGCGCGTAGAGGTTGGCGGTGGCCTCCACCTGGTACTGCACCAGCTGGTAGTAGGCGTCCTGGTGGGCCGCGTCCAGCTCGTCCCCGATGCGCTGCGTCTCGGCGTCGAGGCGCTCCCACGCCTCGGTGACGCGGTCGAGTTCGCGGTAGTGCTCGATGCTGAACGGCGTGGCCCGGTCGTCGTACACCACGGCGGAGGAGTCGGTGGCCGGGTCCTTGGCCGGGTCGAGGGTGATGCGGCGGTTGAGCAGTTCCGGCTTGCGGCGGGCCTGGAGCACGCCGTAGGTGTGCAGCACCTCGGCGATGGCCTCGGCGTGCCGCGGGCCGAAGCTCTGCTCCGCGTACTGCCGTTCCCACTCGGCGAGCCGGTCGATGGTCCAGCGTTCCGGGTCCCAGGCGTAGTCGAGGAAGAACTGGAGCGGCATCTCCTCGGCCTTCAGGTCGCCGACGTTGACGACCCACAGCCGGTCGATGCCCGAGCGGTAGGACAGGTGCAGCTGTTCCCAGGTGGAGGCCAGGTTGACGGTGTCGACCCACTTGTAGTTGCGCCCGCCGCCGACGTAGTCGAAGTGGTAGTACAGGCCGTAGCCGCCGGCGCGTTCGGCGAGGCGCCGTTCGGGGACCTTGCGCATGTTGCCCCAGTTGTCGTCGCAGAAGATGACGGTGACGTCGTCCGGGGGCCTGAGGCCCTGGTCCCAGTAGCGCTGCACCTCCTTGTACAGGGTCTGCACCTGCGGGATGGCGGTGAGGTCGTCCGCGCCGGTGACCTCGGCGAGGATGGCGCGCTGGCTCTCCAGGATGGACCGCATCAGGTCGATGCCGTCGCCGTCGGGCAGGCTGACGTCGCCGTTGCCGCGCATGCCGAGGGTGACCACGCCCTCGAAGTCCTGCTCGACCATGCGGCGGACGCCGTCGGCCCAGTACTGCTTGATCGCCTCGCCGTTGCGGCGGAAGCTCCACTCGCCGGTGCCGCCGTAGGGGTCGGTGCCCGGGGTGACGACGTTCCCGTCCTCGTCGCGCACGGCCGGGACGGCGTGCCGGTTCCACTCCTCGATGCCGCGCATCATCGGGGCCTCGTGCGAGGTGCCCATCACGATGCCGTACGCGGTTGCGGTGGCGTGGTTGTCCGGGTCGTCCTCGGCGAAGGCGCGGCCCCAGACGGCGGGCCACAGGTAGTTGGCCTTCAGGCGCAGCATGACCTCGAAGACCTTCGCGAAGAAGGCGCTGTTGAAGCCGTTGGGGAAGCCGGGCGCGTGACCGGGGCCGAAGAACGCGGGGGCCCAGGTGCCGAGTGCCGGGTTCTCGTCGTTGATGAAGAAGCCGCGGTACTTCACGGCCGGGGTGCCCTGGGTGTGGCGGCCCGGCAGGGCGTACAGCTCCGTGTGGGTGGGGGCGGGCACGTCGTCCCACCAGTACCAGGGGGAGACGCCCATCTGGCGGGACGCCTCGTAGGCGCCGAAGATGGTGCCGCGCTGGTCGCTGCCCGCGATGACGAACGCGCGGCGCACGCCGGGCAGCGGGTGGGCGACGACCTGCTGCCTGGTGGTCTCCCAGCGGCCGGCTATGCCGTCGACGTCCAGCTTGCCGGCCTCGATCAGGCCGTCGACGAGAGGGCTCCGGCCGATGGTGCCGACGATGACGACCTCGTCGTGGCGGCCGGTGACCTCATCGCGCATGAGGTCGGGCGCGACGCCGGTGACGCGTGCGATGTCGGCCGCGAGGTCGTCGGCGACGCGGAGCACGCCGGGGTGGTCCCGCGAACTCACCAGGACGGGCGCGGCTTTGCCGTTCGCGACGAGCGCGAGGCTGCCGGGCCGCCAGGACGTGGACACGAAGGTGCCGCGTGCCCCCCGGCCACCGGTGGCCGGGGCGGCGGTGAGGGTGGGGACGGCGGGTGCGGCGTGGGCGGCGGTGGGCACCGCGGTGGCGGCGACGGTCAGGGGGAGCAGACTGAGGAAGGAACGACGGCTCGTCAAGGTCATTCTCCGCCCGGAGGAAGGGGTGGCCGATAATTTTCAGAATGGTTCCGGAAGAAAGTAATGACGGGCCTGGCATGGGTCAATACTCCGTCACCGGCGTGATCCGTGCGGGGGTGGCAGTGGTTCGGTGACCTGGGCGAGCCTGGTGTGCTCCCGCTCTATGAAAAGTTTTCAGCAGTAGCGGTGGCAGTAGCGGTGGCAGCAGTAGCGGTGGCGGCAGCGGCCCGGCGGCGGATCAGTGCGGCGAATTCCGCGTGCCGTTCCAGATGCACTGCGTGCCGGGCGGCCGGCGAGTGCCCCTCGTTCGCCGGGGAGGCGTGCGCGCCCCTTGACGCCGATGCGGCGTACCCGGACAACCCGACGGGAAGCCCCTGCGGCGGGTCATCTCTGACCGTCGGCTGACCGATTGACACGAGGCCGCGGCGGCCCAGCCACGCATCCACGTCGTTCTCGCGGATTCGCCCCCGGTGGATCAGTCTCCTCCACCAGCCGTCGGGGGCGCGCCGGCCGCTTGTGGGGGCACTCCGGTCAGCGCGGCCGTCCGGCGCGGCTTGCGCCACATCCAGTACCGCCTCAGCCTCACCGACGGGTGCCCCACGGTGCCCGGCCTGGCACTCAGTCCCGGCTGGAGGCGGCAATATCACGAGTACAACACCGAAGATCGAGTGCTTGTACGCTGCGCCTGTGTACCCAGCGTTCGGACGGAGCGGCAGCCAGCTGACGATCAAGGCATGGGACGCGGTATCCCGTGCCGCCCGACCTGTTATCAGGGAGCTGCTGGTCACCGGCCCGCGGTCACGGACCGAACTCGCCCGTCGGCCGGGGCTGTCGACCGGCAGTCCGACCCGTCTGACGAAGCCCCTCGTGCGGTCCGGGCTCCTGGTGGAACGGGGAGTCCTCTACGACTCGATCAACGGCCGCCCCAGCCTTCCGCTGGACATCGTCGCGAGGAATTTCCACTTCTTCCGGGTGTAGGTGACGTCGGACTTGATGCACGGAGTCGTCACCGATCTGCGGGCCGAGGTGGTCGCAGAGCACGCCGAGCCACTCGGCGTCCGGACCCCCGAGGGAGTCGCCGCGCAGGCCAGGGATCTGATGGACCGGCTGGCACGGGAAAGCGAATCGCCCGTCGCCGCGGGTTTCACGATGGGCGGGAATTCTTCGGGCGGCGACCACACGGCGGAGCCGGCACTGTTCGACGCGCCCTGGCTGGACTGGTGGCAGGTTCCCTTGAAGTCCGTTCTGGACGACGCCATGGGCATCCCGTGCGTGGTCCGCAACGACGTTTTCGCACTCGCTTACGGTCAGCACTGGTTCGGCCTGACCCGCGGGCTCTCCGATTTCGCCATAGTCGCGGTCGGCCCCGGTATCGGATATGCCCTTTGCCTGAATGGTCGCGTCCTGGAGATCGCGGAGGAGGACGTCGTGCAATTCGGGCACCACATCCTGGACCCCGGCGGCCCGATGTGCCCGGTGGGCCACCGGGGCTGCGCCGCGTCGTATCTTTCGACAGGAGCGATCCTTTCGGCTGCGATCAAACCGTCTGTGAAGCCGGGGTCTTTCAGACGGAGGTTGCGCCATGGTGCGCCGGGGCGGTTGATCGACCAGCTCGTCGACCGCGCTCAGGCCGAGGGCAACCGGCAGCCTACGGACATCGCCGCTCGGTTGAGCCGGTGTCGCCAAGCCTTGCCGGAAGATGCCCCGACCCGTTGAGTCACTCCCCGCCGGCCGGGCGAATGTTCTTGAACACCTGTGCGCTGTCCGGGCTCGACCAGATGGCGGGGAAGGCGTACAGGTCGTCCTCGGTCGGCCAGCCGGTGAACCTGTCCGTGTTCCAGATGCTGACGGTGCTGTTCAGCAGGACGGGGATGTAGGGCATGTCCTGTTCGAGCGTGGTCTGGATGGTGTCGAAGTGGGGCTCCCGCGCCGCCGCGTCGTCCGGGTTGATGAGGCGCAGCTCATCGATCGCCGCGTCCACGTCCGGGTTGCCGTACCGGCCCCAGTTGATGTTGGCCGTCTCGCCGACCGGGACGGCGTTCGCCCCGGAGAAGAAGTTGGCGTACAGCCAGTAGGGGTCGGCCGTCGGGCCGGGGGTGAGCGAGTCGATGATCAGCTGGTAGTCGCCGCGGCCACGGGCGTCGGACCACTCGTTCCAGGAGGACTGCTGGGGGGTCAGCGCGATGCCGGCTTCCTGCAGCTGCTCGGCGATGGTGTTGACGGTCGTGATGTAGTCCGTCCAGCCGGAGACGACCCGCACCCCCAGCTCCAGCTGCTCGCCGTCCTTGGCGTAGATGCCGTCACCGTCGCGTTCCCAGCCGGCCTCCTCCAGGATCTGCGTGGCGCGCGCGATATCCGGCTCCATCGGGGCCGTTCCGTTCTCCAGGCCGCCGGAGACGTAGTCGCGGTCGGGCAGGCCGAAGCCGGGGGAGATCGGGGCGGCGACCCCCTGGTAGGCGAGCTGGTTGAGCTGGTCGCGGTTCATCGCGTAGTAGATCGCCTGCCGCACGGCCGGATCGGTCTGGGGACCCTCGCAGCCGAGCTCCACGCTGGAGCAGGTACCGAGCACGATCGGATACGTGTTCGCGATGGTGGCCGAGTAACCCGGGTACGCCTGCTCGACGTTGTCGAGGTTGGGCACCGGGCTGCTCAGCCAGTCGATCTGGCCGGCGGTCAGCGAGTCGGCGCCCGCCTGGTTCCCGGACAGGGCCCTCGACCGGATCGTCTGCACCGCCGGCTCGCCGTCCCAGTAGTCCGGGTTGGCGGTCATGGTGAACGTCTGTGCCCTGAACTCGCCAAGGGTGAACGGGCCCGTGCCGACCGGTTCGGCCATGGTGTCGGTCGAGGGGTCCTCGACGCCGGACCAGATGTGCTCGGGCACGATCCAGATCTTGCCCAGCAGGTTGGCGGCGTCCATGAAGGCCGGCTCGTCGAAGGCGACCGTGACGTGGGCCGGGTCGACGACCGTGGTCTCGCCGTCGAAGCCGACGCTGTTGATGGCCGGGTTCTCCCGCAGCATGTCGAAGGTGAACTTCACGTCGTCCGCCGTGAAGTCCTCACCGTCCGTCCAGGTCACCCCTTCGCGCAGGGAGATCGACAGCTCGGTCCCGTCCTCGTTCCAGGTGTACTCGGTGCCCAGCAGCGGGACCGGGTCCTCTTGACGCGCGGTGTTCAGGAAGAAAAGCGATTCGTAGATGGTGCCCGCACCTTCGAGCTTCGTCGGCGAGTACGGGTTGAAGTTCGCCTGGAAGTCACCGGCACCGCTGAATATCACCAGGGTGTCGGACTCGCCTCCGCCGCCGTCACCATCACTGTCGCCCGAGCCACCGCAACCCGCTGCCAGCAGGCCGCTCACCGCGAATCCCACTGTCGCTGTGCGGACCCGCCGCCATTTCACGTCCCGATCCATGAACGCTTCCCTTCGTGGGCGCCCCCTCCTTCGGGGGCTTGGGCGAGGTCGCCCGGCGCCGGGATTCTTCGGCCTCGCGGAAGTACGGTCAATGCCGAGAAAAGTCTGCCGTTACACCGTTACCGAAATGCAACGAAGCCGCACAGCTTCGAACAAAGTGCCTCAGGTCGCCTCCCTTGCGGAGGCAACCCAGTTGATCTGCTCCTTAGTTCTGCACTCTGGAGAGCGTGGAGCACACTTTCGCGCCAGCATGGATTTCGGACCAAAACCCGCCATGCCGACCGGCTCCGCGAGTGGGCCGCCGCCCCCCGCCCAGATCGCCCGCGCCGACGTGCACGGGGTGACGCTCAACAAGTCCGGTTACGGCGGCGATGTCGTCGAGCTGATAGGGAACGGCTTTCGCACCACCGTCGAACTCACCGTCGGCGCCGCCCTGCTGCTCGTCGTTACGCTCACTCTCGGCTTCACCCTCATCGCCGAAGCCCTGAACAAGGGAGTACGCCGTTGAACGCGCCCCCGGCATCGCCGGCGAGTCAGGCCCTGGTGGTCAACCTGCTGACCGACCCCCAGGAACGCCTCGGCCTGGCCATGGTGTTCATCGCTCACGGCCTCGCCGTCGTGCGCCAGGTCAGCCACCGCATCGCCGCGATGCACCGCGGCCGGATCGTGGGGACCGGGCCCGCCGCCGACGTCTGCGACCGGCCGGCCCACGCCTGCACCCGCCCCGTGCTGGCCGCCGCACCCGCGGGCACGGCGGTGGCCTCATGAGCGCCTGCTGTGGCCCCGCCCGCGAGGGCGTGGCCGCGGCGGCGTCCGCGCGGCGCACGCCCGGGCCCGCGCCGGGTGGCCGTCCGGCGCGCGCACAGGTCACGCTGCCCGGCGGCATGTTCCTCATGGGCGACCACTTCGCCGAGGGCTACCACGCCGATGCCGAGGGCCCGGTGCGCCAGGTGCGGGTCGCGCCGTTCCGCATTGACACCACCGCCGTCACCAACGCGGCGTTCGCGGCCTTCGCCGACGCCACCGGCTACGTCACCGACGCCGAACGCCTCGGCAGCTCCTTCGTCTTCCATCTGCTGCTCGCTCCCGGCGCGCGGCGGCACGTCCTGGGCCGGGTGCCGCAGGCCCCCTGGTGGTTCGGCGTCGCGGGCGCCCACTGGCGGGCCCCCGAGGGCCCCGGCTCCGACCTCGGCGACCGCGCCTCCCACCCCGTGGTGCACGTATCCCACGACGACGCGTTGGCGTACTGCGCCTGGGCGGGCGCGCGGCTGCCCACCGAGGCCGAATGGGAGTACGCCGCCCGCGGCGGCACCGAGGGCCTGCGCTACCCCTGGGGCGACGAACTGGCCCCGGGCGGCCGGGAGATGTGCAACATCTGGCAGGGCGACTTCCCGCGGCGTTTCCGCGGCACCCCCGCCAGGCCGCACCCGGGCACCGTGGCGGCCGACGCGTACGGGCCGAACGGCTTCGGACTGTTCAACATGTCGGGGAACGTCTGGGAGTGGTGCGCCGACTGGTTCGCCCCCGGGCAGAAGGCCATTCGCGGCGGCTCCTACCTGTGCCACGCCTCCTACTGCAACCGCTACCGGGTGGCAGCCCGTTCGCACAACACACCTGACTCCTCGACCGGTCACGGCGGCTTCCGCTGTGTCCAGGACGCGGCCGAGGACGCGGCCCCGGCGGAGCCGGCGTGCGGCCTCGGCTAGGACCGGGGCCAGGAGGCCGCCGTCGTCGAGTGAACCGAGCGCAGGTCCTCCGCCAGCTCGGTGCGCCACGCGGCGGTCAGCCGGGCCGACAGCACGGGCGCGGCGGCGGCCTCGACGGGAAGCAGCGCGAAGCGGCGCAGCGCGGCCCCGGCTATCGACCGGTGGGACCACGCGGTGCGGTCCTCCGCGGTGATCCCCTCCGGCACCGCCGCGCGCCGGTCCCGGAGCCTCCCGCCCGCGGCCCTCGCCTCCGCGTCAAGCGTCCGTAACCGTATCCCCAGCGGGTCGTCGTCCGTCACCGGGACGGCCTGACCGCTGTCCAGCAGGGCGAGTGCGGGCGGGACCTCCGGATGGGTGTCGAGGCCCGTTTCCGCGGCCAGGCGGCGCAGTTGGGCCAGTAGGGCGGCGCGCAGCCGCGGGCGGTCCGTGTCAGCGATCAGGGCGCCGAGGTCGAAGCCCCGGACGTCCCGCACAGGGCGGCTCGCGCGCTCGGGCAGGTCGGACAGCACCGGGAGCAGCAGTCCGCTCAGCAGCGGCGCGTCGAAAGCCTCCTCCTGGTCGAAGACGATGCCGAAGCGGTCCCGGAGGGAGCCGAGCAGCTCGGCGTGGGCCGTGCCGGCGGCGGGCCAGGGGTCGATCCCGGCGCGCTGGATCAGCCGGCCGTCGGCGAGTCGCTGGTAGTCGGTGCGCGGCGAGCGCGCGGTCTCCCCGCCTGCTGCCGGGGCCCCGTCCTCCCAGACGGTGAGCCGGACTTCACCGCCCTGCCTCCACAGGGCGACGGCCCGCGTGCCGGCGGAGACCCGCCGCAGCACCTCCGGCCTGCGGCACTGTCCCGTCTCGTGGTCGGGCGGCTCCTCCAGGGCGAACGTCCAGTCACCGCAGGAGCCCACCCGCACCATCGGCCGTGCGGCGGCCCAGGAGCCGGCGGCGGCATGGGCCGCCTGCCCGCGAGAGCGCTCGCGCACCGTGTCCGGCACGGCGCCCATGCGTTCGAGCAAGGCGGCCGGGCCCAGTCTCGCCGCGAATACCAGAGTCCGCGGCACCGGCGGAGGTACCGTCCCGGGCCGGCCGACCGTCACGCGCAGTACGGGCCCCGGCCGGTGCCGCGGCTGCGCTGGCGCCGCGGGCGGCTCGGGCTCGGACGGCTCCCCGTCGGCGCCAGCCAGCGCGAGCGGGGAGCGCGGGTGCGGTATCACCCGCGTCTCGTCGTCCCACAGCAACCGGCCTTCGTGGGTGACCGGCATCTTGCGGCCGATGGGCAGGCGCCGCTCCAGGCTGTCGGCGAAGGCGGCCAGCAGGTGCCGTAGCGACATCCACGAGGTGAAAGACGGCGCGTCCTCGTTGAAATAGCGTCCGATGCGGCCGTGGTACTCGCCGTCCCGCAGGGTCAGGAAGAGGCCGTCCTGCGCTTCCCATCCGATACCGCGGGTGATCAGCAGCCACTCGCGGCGCCAGAACGCGGCCAGCTCCTCGTCCAGGCCGCGCATCCCCGGGGCCGGGGGCAGGTCCGCGTCGACCGATCGCAGTAACTCGGCGTCGCGCACCAGGTGGTCGAGGCTCGCGAACGGCCCGTAGGAGCCGAGGACCGGTGCGCCCGCGTGCTCCTCCGTGCCGTCGTGGCACCGCAGCGACGCCACCAGATCGGGTGTGAATGCCAGGCCGAGCCGCCGCTCGGCCGCCTCGATGTCCGCCTGCCGCGCGGGCGGGCGCAGCAGTGCCGCACTCGCCGGTGCGTGCCGCGCCAGCCAGGTGTCGATTCTGGTCCAGGACACGTCGACCGGCGGCCAGGAGGACGAGTCGGTGACACTGTGTGAGTTCATGCTGTGACCGTAACCCCCGCCACTGACAGTCACCCCGCGGTCAGTCTCCGTACAGCCGGGCGACCTCCCGTGCGTAGGCGTCGGCCACGGCCGCGCGTTTCACCTTCAGGGAGGGGGTGAGCAGTCCGTTCTCCTCGGTGAACTCGCCCGGCACGATGGTGAACGCGCGGATCGACTCGGCGCGTGAGACGGCCTCGTTGGCGTAGTCCACGGCGCGCTGCACGTCGGCCCGCAGCTCCGGGTCGGCGCACAGCTCGGAAACCGGGGTGTCCCGCGGGCGTTTGCGCACGGCCAACCAGTGGTCCAGCGCGTCGCGTTCGAGGGTGACGAGGGCGGCGACGAACGGCCGTCCGTCGCCGACCACCATGCACTGGCCCACCGGCGGACGGCTGCGCAGCCGGTCCTCCAGCACGGCCGGGGAAACATTCTTGCCCCCGCTGGTGACCAGGATGTCCTTCTTCCGCCCGGTGATGGTCAGGTAGCCGTCCTCGTCGAGGCCGCCGAGGTCCCCGGTCGCGAACCACTCGCCGTCGCGGGCCGCGGCCGTCGCGGCCGGGTCGTTCCAGTAGGCGCCCGCGACGACGCCGCCGCGGATCAGGACTTCGCCGTCGTCGGCGATGCGCACCGCGGTGCCGGGCACGGGCAGGCCGACGGTGCCCGGCCGCGGCGCCAGCGGCGGGACGAGCGTGGCGGCCGAGGTGGTCTCGGTGAGGCCATACCCCTCGTACACGACGATGCCGCAGCCGAAGAAGAAGAGGTTCAGCCGCCGGTCGAGGCGCGAACCGCCGCTGATGGCGTAGCGGACCCGGCCGCCGAGCGCCTTGCGGACCCTGCGGTAGACCAGCAGGTCGTACAGGCCCTTCGCCAGCCGCAGCCCGGCGCCAGGACCCGGCCCCGTGCCCCGGTAGGCGGCGAGCGCGGCCTCGCCGTAGGCCACGCCGATGCGGTCGGCACGCGCGAAGGAGGCGCCGCGGCCGAGCCGTTCCGCCGTGGCCCGCCCGGTGTCGTGGATCTTCTCGAAGAGGTAGGGCACGCCGACGAGGAACGTGGGCCGGAAGGAGGCCAGTTCGGGCCGCAGCTCGTCGGGTTTGACGCTGGGGCAGTGCCCGATCTCGATGCGCGCGGACAGGCACGCGATCTGGATGGTGCGGCCGAGGACGTGGGCCAGCGGCAGGAACACCAGGGTGGCCGGCTTCAGTCCGGTGACCTCCTCGAAGACCGGTTTCAGCATCTGGACCAGGTTGGCCGCCTCGGCGTGCAGGTTGCCGTGGGTGATGACGCAGCCCCGCGGGCGGCCCGTCGTGCCGGAGGTGTACACGAGGGTGGCGGTGCTGCCGGGGCCGAGGGCGGCGCGGCGCGCGGTCACCTCCGTATCGGGCACGTCCCGGCCGAGGGCGGCCAGTTCGTCGAGCGCGCCCTCGTCGATGACCCACAGCCGGGGCCGCGGCCCCGCGCCGGGCTCCTCGGCCGCCGCGCGCGTGGCCGCGGCGTGCTCCGCGGTCTCCACGACGGCGAAGGCGGCGCCCGAGTCGCGCAGAATCCACCCGATCTGCGCGGCCGACGACGTCGCGTACACGGGAACGCTCTGGCCGCCCGCCGCCCAGATGGCGAAGTCGAGCACCGTCCATTCGTAGGAGGTGCGGGCCATCAGCGCGACCCGGCCGCCCGGCGCGAGGCCGGCGGCGATGAGGCCCTTGGCGGTGGCCCGTACCGCGTGGGCGAACTCCGCCGCGGTGACCGGCGTCCACCGGCCGCCGGTGCGGCGCCGGATGACGACGGCGCCCGGCGCCTCGGCGGCGTTGGTGAACGGGATGTCGGCGGTGCTGCCCGACACCGGCGGATCGACCAGCGGCGGCACGCGCACCTCGCGCACCGTGCCGTTCTCGCGGACCAGTTCCGGCGGCGCGCCGTGGCCGGGGCCGCGGCGGCGGCGCGCGCGTTTCAGATCCCGCTGTGCTCCCATGCGTCAGCTCCCTTGCCGGCTTTCGAGGATGGCGGTCACGCCGAGCCCGCCCGCGGCACAGACCGACACCAGCCCGCGCACGGGCTCCCCGCCGCCGGGCCCGGCGGCGGGCCCGGCGGCGCGCTCGGTGGCGCGCTCGGTGGCGCGCTCGTGCAGCAGCTTGGCGAGGGTGGCGACGACGCGGCCGCCGGTGGCGGCGAACGGATGGCCGGTGGCGAGCGAGGAACCGGCGACGTTGAGCCGGTCCGGGTCCAGCGGCCCGAGTGGTGCGGCGAGATGGAGGCGGCGGGCGCAGAAGCCGGGGTCCTCCCAGGCGGCGAGCGTCGCGAGCACCTGGGAGGCGAACGCCTCGTGGATCTCGTACAGGTCGAGGTCGCCAGGCGCGAGGCCCGCGTCGGCGAGCAGCCGCGGCACGGCGTGCACGGGGGCGGTCAGCAGCCCGTCGGGCCCGCCGGTGAAGTCCACGGCGGCGGTGCGCGCGTGCGTGAGGCGCGCCCGTACCGGGAGTCCGCGCGCCGCCGCCCACTCCTCGCTGGCCAGCAGCACGGTCGCGGCGCCGTCGGTCAGCGGGGTCGAATTGCCGGCCGTCATGGTGGCATCGTCGCGGTCGGTGCCGAACACCGGGCGCAGCCGCGCCAGTTGTTCCTCGCTGCTGTCGGGGCGCAGGGCCTGGTCGCGGGCCAGGCCGCGGAACGGGGTCACCAGGTCGTCGAAGAAACCGCGTTCCCAGGCCGCGGCCAATTTGCGGTGTCCCGCGGCGGCGAACCGGTCCTGCGCCGCGCGGGAGATGCCCCACTCGGCCGCGGTGCGCGCCGCGTGCTCGCCCATGGAGAGACCGGTGCGCGGCTCGGCGTTGCGCGGGATCTCCGGCACGAGGTGCCGCGGGCGCAACGTGGCCAGGGCCCGCAGGCGGCGGGGGAGGGAACGTTCCCTCCTGGCCCGCAGCAGGGTGCGGCGCAGCGTGTCGTTCAGCGCGAGCGGCACGTCGCTCGCGGTGTCCACGCCGCCCGCGATGCCGCAGTCGATCTGCCCGAGGGCGATCTTGTTGGCGACGAGGATGACGGCCTCAAGTCCGGTGCCGCACGCCTGCTGCACGTCGTAGGCGGGGGTGCGGCGGTCCAGGGCGCTGCCGAGCACGGTTTCCCGCGCGAGGTTGAAATCCCTGCTGTGCTTGAGCACCGCGCCCGCGACGAACTCGCCCAGCAGGGCCCCGTGGAGCCCGTACCGCTCGACGAGGCCGTCCAGTGCCGCGGCGAGCATGTCCTGGTTCGAGGCGGTGGCGTACGGCCCGTCGGAGCGGGCGAAGGGGATGCGGTTGCCACCGACGATGGCCACCGGTCGCCCGGCCGCTGTCATGGCGGTCTCGCTTTCTGACGGTGCCGGCTCGTGGGTGGCCGGCTTGTGAGGGGCCGGCCGACTCACTTAACTTCTCAGTAGACTTACCCTGGAGTAGGGAGGAAATCAATGGCCGACAGGTATCTCTCCTTCGCCACCAGCCGCGTCGGCGGCCGGGTGGCCGCGCGACTCGGCCTGCCCCGCCCGGCGCGGCTCGGGCGGTACCGGCCCGGACAGCCCGTCGCCCGCGGGCCCGTCGTCCTCGGCCACGCCGCGGACCCGCGCGCCGTCAAGTCGTTGCGAGCCGTCCTCGACCGCTGCGGTGCCACGGTGCAGGAGCATCCCGGCCGTCCTGGCGCGCTCCTCCTCGACGCCACCGGCATCACGGCCACCGGCCAACTCGCCGCCGTGCACGCCTTCTTCCACCCGCGCATCCGCAGCCTCCTGCCGAACGGCCGGGTGCTCGTCCTCGGCTCCCCGCCCGAGTCGGCCGCCACCCCGGGCGCGGCCGCCGCCCAGCAGGCCCTGGAAGGGTTCGTCCGCTCCCTCGGCAAGGAGCTGCGGCACGGCGCGACCGCGCACCTGCTCCTGATCGCGCCGGGCGCCGAGGAGGCGATGGAGTCCACCGTCCGCTTCGTGCTCTCCGCGCGTTCCGCCTACGTCTCGGGGCAGCCCCTGCGTCTGGCCGCGGAAGTCCCCGCCAAAGTCCCCGCCGAGGTCCCCGCCGACTGGGACCGCCCGCTGGACGGCCGCACCGCGCTCGTCACCGGCGCCGCCCGCGGCATCGGCGCGGCCGTCGCCGAGACGCTGCACCGCGACGGCGCCCGGGTGCTGTGCCTGGACGTGCCGGGGCAGCGGGACGAACTGCACGCGCTCGCCGACCGCCTCGGCGGCACCGCGCTCGCCCTCGACGTGACCGCGGACGACGCCGTCCCGCGCATCGCCGCCCACCTCGGCGAGGAGCACGGCGGCGGCCTCGACATCCTGGTGCACAACGCGGGGGTCACCCGCGACAAGACGCTCGGCCGTATGGACGCCGACCGCTGGCACACGGTCCTCGACGTCAACCTCGCGGCCGTCGAGCGGCTGACCGAGGGGCTGCTCCCGGCGGTGCGCGACGGCGGCCGGATCGTCGCCACCTCCTCCATCAGCGGACTCGCGGGCAACGCCGGGCAGACCAACTACGCCGCGAGCAAGGCCGGGGTGACCGGGCTCGTCCGCGCCTTCGCCCCGGCCGTCGCCGCCCGCGGCATCACCGTGAACGCCGTCGCGCCGGGCTTCATCGAGACGCGCATGACCGCCGCGGTGCCGCCGCTCGTCCGGCAGGCGGGCCGCCGCCTGAACAGCCTGGGGCAGGGCGGCCTGCCCGTCGACGTCGCCGAGGCCGTCGCCTACTTCGCCTCGCCCGGCACGGGCGCCGTCACCGGCCAGGTGCTGCGGGTGTGCGGCCAGGCCCTGATGGGGGCGTGAGGCGCATGCTCGCCTCCTACGCGCGCGCCCTGCTGCTGCCCCGGCGCGGCAGCGGCCCCCTGCCGGAACGGCGGCTCGAACGGCGGGGCGTCGCCCCGGACCCCGGCCGCCTGGCCCGCTATGCGCGGATCTGCGGCTTCGAGGGCACCGACCCGCTGCCCGTCACCTATCCGCAGGTGCTGGCGTTCCCCCTGGCCATGTCGCTGATGTCGCGGCGGGACTTCCCGTTCCGGCTGCCGGGCCTGGTGCACATCGCCAACCGCGTCGAGCAGCTGCGGCCCCTCGCCCCGCGGGAGCCGCTCACCTACCGCGTGGCGGCGGGGCGGCCCGAGCCGCACCCCAGGGGCACCGCGTTCGACGTGCTGACCGAGGCCGTGGACACGGCGGACGCCCCGGTGTGGCGTTCCGCCGCCACCTACCTGCGCCGCCACCCCGTGGACGGAGCCGGGCCCGTGGACGGAGCCGGGCCCGGGGGCGCGGCCCCGGAGCACGCCGCGCGGGGCGCGGAGCCGCGGGCCGAACGGTGGACGGTGCCCGCGGACACCGGCCGCCGCTACGCGGCGGTGTCAGGGGACCGGAACCCGATCCACCTCCACCCGCTGACGGCCCGCCCGTTCGGCTACCGGCGCGCCATCGCGCACGGCATGTGGACGGCGGCGCGCTGTCTCGCGGCGGCCCTGCGGGCGCGGCCGGACGCGTTCCCCGGCGCCTACACCGCCGAGACGGCGTTCCACAAGCCCCTCGCACTGCCCGCGGATGTGACGTTCCTGCTGTGGGAGTCGAGCCCGGCGCTCGGCTTCGCGCTGCGCCCCGCCGCCGGTGGCCCGGCCGAACGCCCGTACCTGCGGGGCCACGTCGAGGCGTCCTGAGCCCGCTCGCGGTCAGGCGTCGTGCTGCGGCGGCACCCACACCTCGCCGACCAGCACATTGCGCATGCCCACCCACATCACGTTCATCAGGCGGACCGTGACCCGCTCCGGCGGCTCGCCGGGGTGGCGCTCCATCCAGTCCGTCAGCGAATCCGCCGCGCCCACCAGGGCGTGGGCGACGAAGTCGGCCTCCTGCTCGCCGAGCCGGTCCGCCTCGCCGCCCTTGGTGATGCCGTCCCGCACCAGCCCGTTGACCTCCGCCATCACCGAACGGCGGGCATCCGCGATCTCCTGCGCGATGGCCTCGCCCTGCTCGGGGGCCTGCCGGTGCAGCACCACCCAGCTGTCGCGGTGCTCGGCCACGAAGGCGAAGAACGCGCCGAGCCCCGCCCACAGCCGCTGCTCGGGGGAGTCACCGGCCTGCGCCGCCTCCCGGAACGCCGCTGCCAGGCGCTGCGACTCGCGGCGGACGCACGCGATGAACAGGCCCTCCTTGGAGCCGAGATACAGGTACACCATCGGCTTGGAGATCCCGGCGAGGTCGGCGATCTCGTCCACCACGGCGGCGCGGTAGCCGCGTTTGGAGAAGACGCCGAGCGCCGCGTCGATGATCTCCTGCTCGCGCACGCTCCGGGGCAGCCGCCGTCTCCGTTTGTCGGTCACCCTTGCCAGCCTACCTACGCCGCGCCTAATCTTACTCTTTAGTAAGTTTACTTCAGGGTAAGGAAGTCTGATGGCAGAACCCACGCCCGACCTGGCCGGTCTCGACTTCGGCAGCGTCACCCCCGAGGAGTTCGCCGCCCTGGTCAGGAAGCTTTCCGCCAAGGAGCTGGCCGGACTGATGCGGGGGGAGCTGCGCACCCGCGTCCTGGCCGAGGTGTTCGGCCGCATGGAGCGCCAGTTCCGCCCCGAGAGCGCCGGATCGCTGAACGCCGTCATCCGCTGGGAGATCACCGGCGAGCCGGTGGTCGTGTACGAGACGGAGATCGCCGACGGCACCTGCGCCGTCCGCGCGGGCCGTTCGGACGCCGCGCCGCGCGCGACGCTGACCATGGGCGACGTGGAGTTCCTCAAACTGGTCTCCGGCAACGGAAGTCCGGTCACGATGTTCATGACCCGCAAGCTCAAGGTCGCAGGCGACGTCGGGCTCGCCTCCGGCCTCACCCGCCTGTTCGACATCCCGAAGGGCTGAGTGATCTCCTCGTGAGCGGATTCTCCCTCGACCTCACCGAGGACCAGCGCGACGTCCGCGACTGGGTGCACGGCTTCGCCGCCGACGTGGTGCGCCCCGCGGCGGCGGAGTGGGACGAACGCGAGGAGACCCCCTGGCCCGTCATCCAGGAGGCCGCCAAGATCGGCTTGTACGGCTTCGAGTCGCTGGCCGAGATGTTCGGCGACCCCTCCGGGCTCACCCTGCAACTCGCCAACGAAGAGCTGTTCTGGGGCGACGCGGGCATCGGCATGGCGCTGTTCGGCACCTCGCTCGCCGTCGCCGGCATCTTCGCCGCGGGCACCCCCGACCAGCTCGCGGAGTGGGTGCCGCAGTGCTTCGGCGACGCCCGGCAGCCGAAGGTGGCCGCGTTCTGCGTCTCCGAGCCCGAGGCCGGCTCCGACGTCTCCGCCATGCGCACCCGCGCCCGTTACGACGAGGCCAAGGACGAGTGGGTGCTCGGCGGGCAGAAGGCGTGGATCACCAACGGCGGCATCGCCGACGTGCATGTCGTCGTCGCCTCCGTCGAGCCGGGGCTCGGGTCGCGCGGCCAGGCCGCGTTCGTCGTGCCGCCCGGCACCCCGGGCCTCGAAGGCAACCGCAAGATCAAGAAGCTCGGCCTGCGCGCCTCGCACACCGCCGACGTCTTCCTCGACGACGTGCGCGTGCCGGGGCACTGCCTGCTCGGCGGCAGGGAACGCCTGGAACGGCGGCTGGCCAGGGCCCGCGAGGGCGGCCGGGCCAAGGGGCAGGCCGCCATGGCCACCTTCGAGGTGTCCCGCCCCACCGTCGGCGCCCAGGCCCTGGGCATCGCGCGCGCCGCCTACGAGTACGCGCTCGAGTACGCGGGCGAACGCGTCGCCTTCGGCCGCCCCATCGTCGAGAACCAGGCCATCGCCTTCGCGCTCGCCGATCTGCGCACCGAGATCGACGCCGTCCGCCTGCTGATCTGGCGCGCGGCGTGGATGGCGCGCGGCGAACGGGAGTTCACCGCGGGCGAAGGCTCGATGGCCAAGCTCCGCGCGGGCGAACTCGCCGTCACGGCCACGGAGAAGGCCGTCCAGATCCTCGGCGGCGCCGGCTACAGCAGGGAACACCCGGTGGAGCGCATGTACCGCGATGCGAAGATCTACACCATCTTCGAGGGCACGAGCGAGATCCAGCGCCTGGTGATCGCCCGGGCCATCTCCGGCCGTCAGATCCGGTGAGACCGGGCGGGGGCGCCCGCGCCTCGCCGCCGCCACCGGCCCGGCGGCGGCGAGGCGTGCGGGCCGGGGCCCGCGACCGACGGGAACGGTGAGAATGACGCTGCCACCACTGACGCTGCCGCCACACCTCGCCCGCGCCCTGGCCACGCGCGACGCGCCGGGGCCGCCCGTGCACGCCGTCGAAGTCGGTGGGTCGTCCGTGCAGAGCACCGTGTTCGCGGGCGGAACGGTGGAGTTCGCCGAAGGCCCCCGGCCGGCCGCGGACCCCGGTCCTTTCGGTCTGGCCGCTCCCGGTCTCGTGGTCGACGGGCGCGTGCGGGGGGCCACGCAGCTGGGCTGGGACGACGTCGAGGCGTGGCGCGAACTCGGCTACCCGCGCCGTCCCGACGTGTCGATGAACGACGCCGACGCCGCCGCGCTCGGCGAATGGCTGCTGCGGGCGGAACGGCCCGGCAGCCTGCTCTACGCGGGGATCGGAACGGGCCTCGGCGGCTCGCTGATCACCGGCGGCGAGGTCGTCGACGTCCCGCTCAGCCACCAGACCGGCTTCGGCGAGGCCGTCTGCGACGGCTGCCGCGCGCCGGGGTGCCTCAACGCCCGCATCGGCGGTCAGTACCTGCCGCGCCGCCTCGACGCGGCGGACAAGCGGCGCGTGGTGGACCTGCTCGCCACCGCGATCGGCCGCGCCGGAGTGCCGCGGGGCACGGTCGTCGTCCTCGCGGGCGGGCTGGTGCGGCGCACTCATCCGGATCTCGTCGCGGCCCTGCGGAGCCGCCTCGGGGGCGCGTACTCGGTGGAGGGCTCGGCGGCGCCCGCGGCGGCCAAGTCCGCCGCGTACGTCGGTCTGCTCGACCGCCTGGTCGGGGAGGGGCGGACCGGCTGAACGCCTGTCCGGAACGGGCGTTCATCTAGGCTGGGGGGATGGGACACCGGGAACGGCTGATGGCCGGGGCGAAGCGCTGCCTGGAGGAGCGGGGTTACGCGAGGACCACCTCGCGGGACCTCGCGGCGGCGGCCAACGCGCCGCTCGGCGCGATCAATTACCACTACGGGTCCAAGGAGGCGCTGCTCAACGCCGCGCTGCTGGAGGCCGTCTTCGAGTGGGGCGAGCGCGCCATGCCCGCCGCGGCCGGGCCGGGTGAGGACTCCGACCGCATCGAGGCGCTGTGGTCGCGGATCATCGCCTCCATGAAGGACGAGCGTCCGCTGCTGGTGGCGACCACCGAGGCGTTCGCCCAGGCGGAGCGCGCCCCGGAGATCCGGCAGCAGATCGCCGACGCCATGGAACGGGCGCGACCGCGGCTCGCCGCCCAGCTGCACGGCGAGGAGATGGCGGACGACGAGGAGACCGCACGCGCGGTCGGCTCGGTGCACATGGCCCTCGTCGCCGGGCTGACGCAGCAGATGCTCGTCGATCCGGAACGGACGCCCGGCAGCCGCGAACTGGCGATCGGCCTGCGCGCCATCGCCAGAAGCCTGGAGGCGTAGCCCTCCTCGACCCGGCCGCCCGCGCACCGTGCCCCCGGGGCGGAGGCTCCGCGCGCCGTGGGGCGGCCGGGGTCATGGCTCCCCGCCGGGCCGCGGTGCGGTGGGGCGCACGTCCGCCCGGCACACCAGGCAGGTCTCGATCCGGCTGCCGTGCTCGGCCACCACGCGCCGCGCGTCGGCCAGGTGCAGATCCGGCGCACCGGGGCACCAGCAGCCCGCGCGGTGGAGCACACCGCGCCGCGGCTCGCCCGCCGCGGTGCGCATCCACTGCACCCACCAGCGCGGCCCCGCCCGTTCCTCGGCCTCGTCGATGGCCTCCCGGACCGCGCTGAGCTGGCGCTCCAGCCAGGTGGCGAGAGCGTGCAGGCGGGGCAGGTCGGACGGTAGTTCGCTCACACGTTCGATATTAGGGGCTCCGGCACGAGGCCGCGGGTCAGGAGGCGGTGGGGCGGTTCGCGGGTGTGTGGGACCGCACGCGTTCCCGCGTGTGTTCCCGCAGGTGTTCGTGCGCCCATGCGTCGAAGCTGGTGAGCGGGATGCCGAGGTCCCTCGCGTACCGCGGGCGGGCCGGCTGGCCGGCCACGTTCAGCCACGCGTGGGCGGTGCCCATCGGCGGCATTCCGGCGGCCAGGGCCTCCTCCTCGGTCATGTCCGGCGCGGACACGTGCGTGCCCAGGGCACGGGAGAGGACCTCGGCGATCTCCGTCATCGACAGGTGCTCCCCGGCCAGCTCCAGCTCGACCCCGTGGAACCGTTCCGGCGCGGCGATGGCCGCGGCGGCGGCCCCGCCGATGTCCTGTGTCGCGATCAGGGACAGCCGGGTCCCGGGGTGCAGGATGCTCACCAGGCCGCCCTCGATGCCGCGCGGGAAGAGGAACGCCATCGAGGGGAGGAAGTTCTCCATGAAGAAGCCCGGCTTGAGCAGCGTCCAGCGGGGGAAGCCGGCCGCGCGGACCCGGTCCTGGATCGCGCTCTTGGCGTTGAAGGACGGCTCCACGGTCCAGCGTCCCTCGGCCCAGCCGGGAGTTTCGGTGTGCTGGCCGGCGCCGGTCACGGACGTGTGCACGAACTGCGGCACTCCGGCCGCCTTCGCGCCCTCGACGAGGTTGATGCCCTGGGTCACCTCGCCCTCGAAATCGAAGCCCTCCGCCGTCATGGCGGGCATCTGCACGGAGAAGACGGCGCGGGCGCCCCGGGCGGCCCGGACCACGGAATCGCGGTCGTGAAGGTCGCCGGTGACCAGTTCGGCGCCCAGCGCCTCGACGGCCCCGGCCCGGTCGGTGGCCGGGTCGCGTACCAGGGCGCGGACGGGAACGCCCGCCGCGAGCAGGGCGCGGGCGACCGAGCCGCCCTGCCTGCCGGTGGCGCCGGTGACCAGGACGGGCGCGGAATCTGCGGACATGATGCTCCTCGGGTTCTCGGGTTCTCGGGTTCTCGGGAAACTCGTAAACGGCGGGGCCCGCCGTTTATGTTTCCGATACGATACGGCGGACCCCGCCATTTGGCGAACCCGGAGGTGACGGCCATGCCCGAACGCCAGCGCGCCGACGCCCGGCGCAACTACGCGCGGATTCTCGCCGTGGCCGAGGCAGAGGTCGCCGCCCACGGGCCCGGCGCTTCCCTGGAACAGATCGCCCGCACCGTGGGCGTCGGCTCGGCGACCGTGCGCAGGCACTTCCCCACCCGCCGCGCACTGCTGGAGGCGGTCTCCCGGAAACGGATCGAGGCCCTGTGCGTCCGCGCCCACCACCTGACCGGCGCGGGCGACAGCCGGCAGGCGCTGCTGGACTGGCTGAACGACGTCGTCGCCTACTGCGTCTCCGCCCGGGGGCTGGCCGCCGCGCTGGCCTACGACGGCGCCGAGTCGGAGCCGATCCACGAGAACAGCTGCTCGGCGGCGCTCGAAGAGGCCGCGGGCCCGCTGCTGCGCCGCGCCGCGCGGGATGGCGCGGTGGCCGCGGACGTCACCATCACGGACCTGATCACGCTGATCGTCGGCATCGCCCTGGGCACGGAGCACCACCCCGACCCCGCCGCCCGGGCGGCAGGGCTGTTCCGGCTGGCCGTGGCGGGCGTGAGCCCGCGGCGCTGAAACCGACTCCGCCGCCACGGGACGCCGCCAGCCGCCCGCCGCCCGCCGGGAGACCGGCGACCGTTTTGCAGCCACCCTGGCGGCAAGGAGGCCCGTATGGACCACGCACGCGCACCGGTACTCGAGGCCCTGGCCGCCTACCACGACGGCGGGCAGCTCCCCTTCACGCCGCCCGGGCACAAGCAGGGCCGCGGCGCCGACCCCCGGGTCCGCGCGGTGCTCGGCGACGCGGTCTTCCGTTCCGACGTGCTCGCCATCGCCGGGCTCGACGACAGAACCTCCTCGCACGGTGTCCTCGACGAGGCCCAGCGGCTGATGGCGGACGCGGTGAGCGCCGAGCACACCTTCTTCTCCACCTGCGGCAGCTCGCTGTCGGTCAAGGCGGCCATGCTGTCCGTCGCGGGCCCGCACGAGAAGCTGGTGATCGGCAGGGACGCCCACAAATCGGTCGTCTCGGGGCTCATCCTCTCCGGCGTCCGGCCGATCTGGGTGGACCCGCGGTGGGACCCGGACCTGCACCTCGCGCACCCGCCCGCCCCCGAGACGTTCGAGGCCGCGTTCGCCGCACACCCGGACGCGCGCGGCGCCCTCGTGACCTCGCCCACGCCCTACGGCACCTGCACCGACCTCGCCGCCGTGGCCGCCGTCTGCCACGCCAGGGGCCGCCCGCTGATCGTCGACGAGGCGTGGGGGGGCACACCTGCCCTTCCACCCCGGCCTCCCGACCTGGGCCATGGACGCCGGGGCCGACGTGTGCGTGACCTCCGTCCACAAGATGGGCTCCGGCCTCGAACAGGGCTCCGTCTTCCACCTCGGCGGCGACCTCATCGCCCCGGCCGTCCTCAAGGCCAGGGCGGACCTGCTCGGCACCACCAGCCCCTCTGTCCTCCTCTACGCGGCGCTGGACGGCTGGCGGCGGCAGATGGTCCAGCACGGCCGTGCGCTGTACGACGACGCGCTGGACCGCGCCGCGCGCGTCAGGCGGCAGATCGAGGACATCGACGGCCTTCACGTCCACGGGCGGGCGGACTTCTGCGCCCCGGGGCGGGCCGCCGACCTCGACCCGCTCCAGGTCATCATCGATGTCGGCGGACTCGGGACCAGCGGCTACCGCGCCGCGGACTGGCTGCGCGAGCACCACCGCATCAACCTGCACGTTTCCGACCACCGCCGTGCCAGCGTCCAGCTCACGCACGCCGACGACGAGGCGAGCGCCGCCGCGCTGCTGGACGCCCTCCGCGACCTCGCGGCCCGCGCCGGCACCCTGCGCCCCGCACCCCGCGTCGACGTACCCGACCCGGCGCACCTGCGCCTCGACCAGGTGATGCTGCCGCGGGACGCCTTCTTCGGCCGGGCCGAGCAGGTGCCGTCCGACAAGGCCGCGGGGCGCGTCACGGCCGAAATGCTCACGCCCTACCCGCCGGGCATTCCCGCCGCGCTGCCCGGCGAACGGCTCACCGACGACGTGCTGCGCTACCTGCGCACCGGCGTCGAGGCCGGCATGGTCGTGCCCGACGCGGCCGACCCCTCGGTGCGCGGCATCCGCGTGGTCGCCGAGGACTGACCCCGGCGGCATAACCGTTCGACACGCCTCCCGGCGCGGGGCCACGATGCCCCCGTGACCGGCACCCACCGCACCCACCGCACCCGCCGCACGGCGCGCCTCCGCCTCGAACCCATCGGCCCCGAGCGGGAGAACGACCTGTACCGCCTGCACCAGGACCCCGGCATCGCCCGCTGGTACGGCGCCTGGTCGACCGAGGACGCGCGCGCCGCCGCGGCAGCCATGGGGCGGGCCTGGCGCACCGAGGGCATCCACAAATGGCTGGCCTACGACCGCGGCACCGGCGAGCTGATCGGGCGCGGCGGCCTCTCCTTGGCCGAGGTCGACGGCGCCCGCCGCCTGGAGATCGGCTGGGCGGTCCGCGAGGCCCTGTGGGGCCGCGGCTACGCGAGCGAAATCGGCCGCGAGGGTGTGGCCTGCGCCTTCGGAGAACTCGGCGCGACCGAACTGGTCTCCTTCACCGAGACCCGCAACGCCCGCTCCCGCGCCGTGATGGAACGCCTCGGCTTCCACCACACCCGCGACATCCGCCATGCCGACGACGACTTCGCCCTCTACACCCTGCGGCCGCACCAGGACGGCGGCCCGCGCAAGCCGCCGCAACACCGCTAGGAGCCGCTAGGAGGAAATCCGTGCGCGCCAGCCGATGCGGTGCGGCGGCAGGCCCCCGCCCGTTCAGCTCTCAGGACATCGGCGCGGCGTGTGCTCGCCGGTAGACCGAGGGCGGCACGCCCGCGGTTCGCCGGAAGGCGGTGCTGAACGAGCTGGGCGAGGCGTAGCCGAGCCGCGCGGAGAGCACGGTGACACTGGTGTTGCTGTGCCGGAGGGCATGTTCGGCCAGGACGATGCGCCAGCGATGGAGATAGGCGAAGGGGGTGACCCCGCTCGTTCGCCGGAAGCTCTCCGCGAACCTTGTCCTGGACATCGTGGCCGCTCGCGCCAGTTGCTCCAACTGCCAGGACCGGCCCGGGTCGTTGTGCATGAGCCGCACAGCGGGGCGCAACTGCTCGTCCGCGAGAAGCCGGAGCCATCCCGGAGGAAGATCGGTCCGGCCGGCGGACGCGCGCAGCGATTCGAGCACGAGGAGCTGCGCATACTGCGCCACGGCGAACCCGGAGCCGGCCTCGCTGCCCGAGGCTTCTTCGAGCAGGAGACCCAGAACCGCGCGCAGTCGGCGTGCCGCAGGGGCCGCGCCGTGGATGTGGTTGACAGGAAGCAGCCCCGGGTACAGCAACTCGCGTCCGGTAGGACCGAGCTGGACGTGTCCGCCGACGACCGTATCCGCCTGCTCAGCGGTGTCGAGGAGGGACCGGGACCACCCCACCGGCGGGGGGATCTCTCGCGCTGCCCCCAGCGGTGAACCGCCGCGGAGCGCGAGCCGGGAGCGGTGGCTGAGAATGGCGACGTCGCCTTCCCTCAGGTGCGTCGGGGCTGCGCCGTCGGTATGCAGGTGAGCGCGCCCGCGTAGCACCGCGACGATCTTCACGGCGTCGGTGACTTCACCGCAGCACACCCATGGCGCGCTCGCGGCGAACCCACCCGAGATCACGCCCCGGATCTCGACGTGGCGGAAGACGTCCGCGAGGTAGTCCTCCGACAACGTCACCATCCCAGAGGCTTGCCGTCCCGGTGGAACCCGCCCCGCGGGCCGTCGTCGGGCAGCGTCGCCGCCCACACGACCCCCGGCGCGCTCTCCTCGACCGGCCGCGCTCCCAGCGCCTCCGCGCCGGGCACGGTGGCCGTGACATCGGGACATACCGCATTGACCACGATCGCGGTATCGGCAAGCTCTGCCGCGAGGGCGGCGGTCAGGGCGTTCACCGCTGCCTTTCCGATGGCGTGGCCGGCGTAGCGCCCGCCGGCGGCAGCCAGCCCGTAGCGGCTGTCCGAGTGGGAGCCCGCACCCGAGCTGACGTTGACCACTCGCGCTCCGGGCGCGCGCCGTAGCAGCTTGAGAGCACTGATCGTCATACGCCACGTGCCGAAGAGGTCCACCTCGACCACGCTCATGGCCGATCGCAGGTCGGCGCCCGTCACTGTCTCGTTCCGCTGCGGGTGCGCCGCGGCGTTGTTGACGAGGATGTCGAGCCGTCCTTTCGTCGCCTCGACGGCCCGCAGCGCCAGATCCACCGACGCCTGGTCGGTGATGTCGAGCGCCACCGGCAGCGCGTTGACCCCTTCTACCCCCCGCACGGCAGCCTCGGCCTTGTCGGGGTCGCGCGCTCCGACCAGGACATCGATCCCCAACTGAGCGAGCTGCCTCGCGACTTCGAGCCCGATCCCGTGCGCGGCACCGGTCACCAAGGCGACAGGCACGACCGGCGTCTGGGAACGCTGGTGTTCAGTCATGGCTCCAGTGTGGTGCCGGAGTCCAGGGCATCACCATCGCTGCCGGTCCGGACTTCCTTGGCCTCCGTACAGCATTGCTCTGAGCTGCCGGCCCCCGGAAGTCAGCGTTCGGCCAGGCAGAATTCGTTGCCCTCGGGGTCTCCGATCGCATGGAACTACATGTTCTGTGAGGTCCGGAAGTGGCAGCATCAACGCAGGTCAGCGCGGCCAAGCATCCTGTGCGCTCCCCGAAGCGCATGGAGACAGGTTCGCAGCCCCGTGTTCTGTCCGCCATCCGTCTGAGCGTCGCGACCGACGAGACCACCTCGCCCGGTCGGCAGCGTGAGGCGAACGAGAGGGCCGCCGCGTCGTTGGGGCGGCGATCGTGGGCGAGGCTGAGGACCTGGACGTGTCGGCGTCCAAGACGATGCCGTTCGAGCGTCCCGACGACTTCGACGTGATCGTCTGGTGGCGCCTTGACCGTGCCGTACGGTCCCTGGCCGACATATCCGCGCTGGTGGGATGGGCGCGTAAGTACGGTAAGCGGGTGGTGTTCGCGGAAGGGCCGGGCGGCGCACGGCTCGAACTCGACATGAGCAACGTCGTTGGCGATCTGATCGCCACCCTGTTGGCTTTCGCCGCACAGATGGAGGCGCAGTCCGTCGCGGAGCGCGTTACGGGCGCTCAGCTCAGTTGGTTGTCCGTGGGACCTGCTCCAGCCAGTTCCAGAGAGCGCGCTCGCGGTCGGTGTCGTAGGACTCTGTGGATGACGCCGTGGCCTTCTTCCGGTGGATGTAGGCGCCGGTCGCGGCGGGGGTGACGCTGAGGATGGCGTCGGCGAGTTTCTTGCCCGCGGGGACCGGGGTATCCACGAGGGGCGTGACCGTGAGCAGCGGGATGATTCTCCTCATCAGGAAGGGAAAAGCTCCACCGGTTTCGCGCGCGAGCCCCGTTCCGACCACGAGGCTGGGGTTGTAGGAGACGATGTCGATGCCATCGGGCAATCGGCGGGACCATTCGTGGACCAGGTACACGCCGCCGAGTTTGCTCGTCACGTAGGCACGACGGCCAGCTCGGACATTTCCGGAACGGTCAAATGCTCCGGGTCGGGAGATCTCCGGGATGGCCCACCGGGGTGCGGGCATGGTCCCCCCGGTGTGCCGGAGATCACCGAAGTGGGCGTCGCTGACCGTGACGACGATGCGTGCCGGCGCCTGAATGTGGGGGTGTAGTTGCCTGAGAAGCTGGTGGGTGGACATGACGTTCACGGCAAAGGTCCGCTCGTATCCGTCGACCGTGGTCTCCAACGCGTTGGAGAGGTGGACACCCGCGTTGAAGACGAGGTTCCGCAGCGGAGGCAACTCGCCGGAGTCAAGGAGGTCTTCCAGGTGTGCACCAGCAGCGGCGACGCTCGCCTTGCTCGACAGATCGATGTCGACAGGCGAGACGTGTGGAGAGATCTCTCGCAGGCTCGGCAGCACCTCGGCGGCAGAGGAGCCTCGCCCAAGAACCACGAGGTGGGTATCGGGGCTGCGTCTGAGGACGTCTCGCGCGGCCTCCAGGCCGATCCCTCGAGTGGCCCCGGTCATGATCAGGGTTCGGTTCGCTGCGGCCATGGGTGGGCCTCCTGGATGAGATCGTGCGAGTGCTGGTGTGCGTCGACGTTTGCGTTCTCCGTCGCCATCGACACTGACGGAGGGTTCGACGACCAGGGAGACTTCGTCGAGCCTGGTATCCGCAGGGCCACGCACCCGGCCTGGCGCCTACCACGGGATGGAGGGAAAATGAAGTAATGGTGGGAGATGAGCGGTCAGGTCTGGGCGAGTATCTACGTCATCATCGCTCGGAGATGACACCCCGAGATCGGTCTGGGGCGTCCCCTCTGTCCCATAGACGTGTACCGGGCCTGCGACGCCAGGAGCTCGCCGACCTCGCGGGCATCTCGGTCGAGTACTACACCCGGCTCGAACAGGGTCGCGCGTCCCGCCCCTCGCGGGAGATCCTCACCGCACTGGCGCGGGCATTCCGGCTCTCGAACGCCGAACGCGATCACCTGTTCCGACTCGCCGACGAGCGATCTCCGCAGTCGCGAGCACCCGCCGCGAAAATCCGACCGGGGCTTCAACAACTGCTCGACAGCCTGGACGACACCATGCCCGTCACCATTCACGACGGCCGGCTCGACATGCTGGCGTTCAACGTTGCCGCAGCGGATCTGTTTGGGCCAATCTTCGGCGACGGACCCTATGGCCACAACATCGTCTACCAAGCCTTTACGTCGGCGGGACTCCGCGAGGTACTCGGGAACGAGGGAGCGGGGCAACTAGCCCGAGTGGCCGCCGCCGAACTTCGCAAAGCACTCAGTCTCTACTCGGAAGATGAGTATCTTCGTTCTTTGTTTCGCGAGCTGTCGACGAGCAGTCCCGAATTCATCCGCCACTGGGAGAAAGGAGAGATCGGAACATGGAGGTCCGCGATGAAGCGCGTCAACCATCCGACTAGAGGTTTGCTCACTTTCGATAGCGAGATGCTGCACGACCCCGAGAGCGACCACTGGGTCATGCTCTTCACGCCCCGCCGCGCATGATCCATCGAGGTGCGTGCAAGTCTGTGCCGGCGTGGGCTGGAAAAGCTGACCGGAATATCTCGCTGCGGGAGCGGGAAATCCGCCTCATGATGCGTGACCACATCATGGTTCGAGACATGGCCGAGCGGATCATGGCCGACGCCATCGCGTACACGATCACGGCCATGGAATGTCCCGAAATCCACATCGGTGTAGGAAAGATCGTCGATATCGGCGTGCACACGCTGATCCTCGACACTCCGGTTTACTTCGCGTTCTGCGAGGTCTGCAACGGCGGGAAGTACAAGCACCACGCACCGTGGATCGAACGGCGGAACGACGGGCTGGTCATCCGGACGGCCGATGTCATCCGAGAGCAGGGCTTCGCGCCGGACGAGGAGCTGTGGGCCATGGACGGCGCCGACTGCTCCCCGTGTGACAACAAGGTTCCCGACAGTCACTAGTAACCGCCAGAGTGCGTGCCCCGTCCAGCGCATCCGGGCGGGGGCACGCCCCACGTGAGAGGTAATGCCGTGCCCGCACAGCACAACTACGACCACAAGCGCGAACTGTGGGACACCTATGCGGAAAGTACCCAGGAGACTGTCACTGACGCTGAGGCTGTTTTCCGGTGGACGCAGTACGGCGACCACGGGCCGGGGGTCGAACTCCTGGGGAAGCCGAACAGTGTTCTCGAAGTCGGATGTGGAGCCGGTCGCGCACTCGCACACCTAGCTCAACAGGGCGTCAAGGCAACGGGGGTTGATCTCTCTCCGGTGATGGTCGAGCAAACTGCCGAAAAGTGGGGGCCGCTCGGCGTCGAGTTCATCTGCGCGGAAATCATCACGGCATTTGGAAAGCGACCCCACCACCTATGGGCCGCCTGGTTCGCTGACCCTGTACGGCTTTTCCCGCTGATCGCGAAACGGCTCAATCCCGGTGGCGTGTTCGTGTTCTCACAGCCCCCAGCGATTCCCGGCGCCTACGGGCCGCAAGGAATGTATAAGGGAGGATTCGCCGGACCGGCCATGTTCACCTACCGCTACAGCTACACGCCGGAAGTGTGGGAAGGGTTCCTGTCCGGTGCGGGGCTCACCGACGCTCACGTCCGTGTCCTGGCGGCTCCCGAGCCGGGCCACATCGGAACCCTGATCGGACGCGCTGAGCGCCGCTGAAGCTCTCGCGGCGCTCCGCCCGTGCGTTGCTCCATCACATGTGGGGCGGGGCTTCCGCATGCTCTGAGCTGCTGGCCTCCGGAAGTCAGCGTTCGGCCAGGCAGAATTCGTTGCCCTCGGGGTCGATCATGACCGTCCACTCCGGGTGGCGTTCGACCACGCGTGCGCCGAGTCCGGTCAGCCGGGTGATCTCCGTCTCGGCGTCCGGCGCGGACAGGTCCAGGTGCAACCGGTTCTTTCCCGGCTTCGGCTCCGGGACCAGCTGGAAGAACAGCCGCGGACCGCCGTGCGCGGGTTCCACCAGCACCGTCGGGTCCTCCTCGGGACCGGCGAAGCCGAGCCGCCGCAGGCGGGCCAACTCGGCCTCGTCGTACGGCGCCACCGCGTAGCCGTCCAGGGCGGCGGCCCAGAACCGTGCCAGGGAGGCCGGGTGCGCACAGTCGACGACGATGTCGTGAATCCTTGCCATGCGCCGATGCTGTACGGCCCCGGACCCCCGCGTCACCCGGTTTTCGCGGCCCGCTGCCTGGCGGCCTCGTACAGCACGATGCTCGCCGCGTTCGCCGCGTTCAGCGAACTCGCCGTTCCCGTCATCGGAATCCGCACCAGCGCGTCGCACAGCTCGCGCCAGCCGGCGCTCAGGCCCGCGGTCTCGTTGCCCACCGCGAGCAGCACCGGGCCGGTCAGGTCGAAGTGCGCGATGTCCGCCTCGCCCTGCTCGTCCGTGCCGACCACCGTCACCGGCCGTCCGGCGGCCCGCGCCCGTGCGAGCCAGGTCTCGACCTCCCGGTGGCCCGGCGCGCGCACCACCGGCAGCGCGAACAGCGAACCGGTGCTCGCCCGTACCGACTTGGGGTCGTAGACGTCGGCGGCGTGCCCCGTGACGACCAGCCCGTCCGCGCCGAAGGAGTCGGCGGAACGGACGATCGTTCCGATGTTGCCCGGGCTGGTCGGGCGGTCGAAGGCCACGCCGAGGAAGGCGGGGCCGACCGGGATGCGGGCCAGGTCGTCGGGCGGCATCCCGGCCACCGCGACCAGCTCGGGCACGCCCTCGTCCTTGCCGCCCAACTCGGCGAGCAGCTCGGGGGCCATGGCCACCTTCTCGGCCGGCACCTCTTGCAGGAGCGCCGCCGCCCAGCGGGTCAGCGGCCGTCCCGCGTCGAAGATCAGCGTCCGGATCGGCCAGCCGCGCTCGGCCGCCTGCGAGATCGGCCGCACCCCCTGGATAAGGAACTCCCCGGCGCGCTGCCGCTTGGTGCGGTTGGTCAACTGCGCCTGCCACTGCTGGAACCGGGCATTGCGCGCCGAGATCCGCTGAAGCGCCACCCGTACTCTCCCCGACTCACCTGCCCGGCCGGCTCCCGAGCCGGCCGGCCCCGCGCAGATCACCCTCCGCGGCGCTCAGCAGGCTACCTCAGGCGCCACGGCACCCATGACGACGTCCGTGGACGGGGCGAACTGGTTGCCACGCGCCCGCCGAGCGCGCCGGGTACGCGGACCCAGGGGGTCCGGGGGCGTGTGCGCGGGAACGCCCCGGGCGGTTGCCGGTCATGTCCCGAGGCTACGGCGCGGGGCGGTGGGCCGCCGGGGTCCGGTGTACCCCGGCAGCACGCGTCCTGGTCGGCGGTCCTGAGCACATCCAGACTCGGCCGGGGGAGACCCGCGACGGAAGGAACTGATATGTCACACACTGCTGCCGAGGACGACAGCCTGATCCGCAGACTCCGGGCGCTGGAGGACAAGGAGGCGCTGCGCACCCTGATGATCCGCGGGTGGCGGGCGCTGGACCGCAAGGACTGGCGGACCTGGATCGGGTGTTGGGCCGAGGACGCGGTGCTCGAGTTCGGGCCATGGGGGGAGATCCACGGGAGGGAGGCGGTCCTGGCGAAGGTGGCGGAGGCGGAGTCGCCCTACCCGAGCATGCAGCATCACATCCTCAACCTGGACTTCGAGGTGGCGGGCGACCGGGCAACTGGCATCGGCTACATGTGGTTCGTCGCCGTCACCGCATCCGGGAGCACTTCTTCGCCCTACGCCATGGGCGGCCCCTACGACTGGGAATTCCGCCGGGGCCCGGACGGCTGGCTCCTGGTCCGCCAAAGGCTCGGCGTCTGGTGGACCGACGGCGAGGACACCCTGCACGCCTTTGAGTAGACGTGCTCTCTCACACGTTCATTCCGCGCGGCGGGGGGACATCGGGCCGGGCGTCGATCGTTCGCCGGTATCCCTCATCGCGGACGGGCCGGGGCTCGCGCGGCGCGTGGGAACGGCTCGACGTGCGCCCACCAGCAGGACGACGGGGAGTGCACGCCTCGGAGAAGCGCCCGCACCGGGCGTGCGGTGGCTCAGCTCTCGTAGCCCTCCACCTCGGGGGCCGGCCGCAGGGCCGCCGCGTCCGGGTCGTCCCCGAACTCGCTGCGCGCGCGGCGCTGGCGCAACAGGTCCCAGCACTGGTCGAGACCCACCTCGACGTCGCCGAGCCGTACTTCCTCGGCCTCCTGGAGCCCGTGGCCGACGGCACGCTCCCGCAGAGCGCGCTCCTCGGCCACGAGCTCACCGACACGGGCAAGAATGTCCTTGTCGTCCATTGAGTCAGGCTAGTCCCGGTTTGCGGTGGGTGCCATTCGAAGGGCTCCCGGGGCCCCGATGCCATGATGTGCCCCGTGGAATCCTTATCCGAACGCGACATCTACCTGGCACGTTTCGGTTGGCACGCGGCCTCGTCCGGTCTCGCGCTGTGCGGTCTGGCCGTCGTGGCGTTCGCCTGCCTCGGCGGGCTCGTCCTGTGGCTGGCCCTGGTGATCGGCGCGGTCGGGGCAGTCGTCTTCGTCGTATTCTCCGGCATGGCGGGCTCGCGCGGCCCCGCGCTGTGCGTCGACCCCGAGGGGGTCACGCTGGGGGGCGGCCCGCTGCGCTTCGGCCGCGTTCACCCGACGCATGTGCCATGGCCGGACATCGAGGCCATCGTGCTCTGGACGCGCCGGCTGCCCACGGGGGCCACCGTGCGGTACATCGGCATCCGCGTCAGAGCCGACGCGGAGGCGCCGGGCCCGGCAGGCCCCGCCCTCCGCGTGCGCGGCATCCGTGGCCCGGCGCCCCGGGCCCCGCGCGCCCCGGACCTCCCCAACGTCCCCAACGTCCCGAACGTCCCGGCCGACGTGGTCGCGCTCAGTCGCGCCGTCCACGGCTGGCGCCTCGACCGCTCGCGGCTCCAGGCCGCGGTCACCGCCTTCGCCCCCGGGCACGTGCGCGTCGTCGAAGCGCCCTGAACGCCGCCGCGGGCGCCCGCGGCGCCCGCCCGGTGGCGGGGGGACGGAACCCCTTGACGGGGCCGCATCTCTTGACGAGTCCACGGCACGGTGCATTGATGAGAACGCTGTTGGGAGCGCTCCCATCGCTCCCGTCGCTCCCATCGCCAGGAACCCGCCCTTCCTCCCGACCCATGGAGCCGCCATGAGAGAAACCCGTCCGCACGGCGGACTCAGACCCCGCGCCGGTGTCGCCCTTGCCGCGCTGCTGAGCGTGCTCACTGCGCTGCTCGGCTTCGGGCAGTCCGCGCAGGCCGCGCGGTCCGCGCAGGCGGATCAGGTCGCCCCGGCCGCGACCGGATTCAGGATCGACGCCGGCCGGCTGCTTGAGGCGAACGGCAACGACTTCGTGATGCGCGGCGTGAACCACGCGCACACCTGGTTCACCGGCGAGACGGATTCGCTGGCGCATATCAAGGCGCTCGGCGCCAACACGGTCCGCGTGGTGCTGAGCAGCGGCCACCGGTGGACCCGCAACGACGCCTCCGACGTCTCCCGCATCATCGGCCTCTGCAAGCAGAACCGCCTCATCTGCGTGCTGGAGGTCCACGACACGACCGGCTACGGCGAAGAGGGCGCGGCGGCGAGCCTGGACCAGGCGGCGGACTACTGGATCGGGATTCAAAGCGCACTCGCCGGCCAGGAGCAGTACGTCATCCTCAACATCGGGAACGAGCCGTACGGGAACAGCAATACGGCCGGCTGGACCGCGGACACCAGGGCGGCGGTCCTGAAGCTCAGGAACGCCGGGTTCGACCACACGATCATGGTGGACGCGCCGAACTGGGGCCAGGACTGGTCCGGAACGATGCGCGCCAACGCCAGGTCGGTCTTCGACGCCGACCCCGACCGCAACGTCATCTTCTCGGTCCACATGTACGGCGTGTACGACACGGCGGCCGAGATCAGGGACTACCTCAACGCGTTCGTGAGCGCGGGACTGCCCATCCTCGTCGGCGAGTTCGGGCACAACCACTCGGACGGCAACCCGGACGAGGACACGATCCTGGCCACCGCGCAGTCCCTCGGGCTCGGCTACCTCGGCTGGTCCTGGAGCGGCAACGGCGGGGGCGTGGAGTACCTCGACATGGTCACCTCCTTCGATCCGTCGCGGCTGACCTCCTGGGGGCAGCGGCTCTTCAACGGCGCCAACGGCATCGCGCAGACCTCGCGCGAGGCGGCGGTCTACGGCGGCCAGGGCGGGGACGACGACGAGGCGCCGACGGCCCCGGGCCGGCCGGTGGCCTCGGAGGTCACGGCGACCTCGGTCCGGCTGTCGTGGCCCGCGGCCACCGACAACGTCGGCGTCACCGGTTACGACGTGGTGCGCGTGAGCGGTGGCGGTGAGACCGCCGTGGCGAGCACCGCGGCCAACGCGGCGGCGGTGAGCGGGCTGAGCCCCGGCACCGACTACACCTTCGCCGTGTACGCCAGGGACGCGGCGGGCAACCGTTCGGACCGTTCCGCGACCGTGGGCGTGACCACCGGGACCGGCGGCGGGACGCCCTCGGACTGCTCGGTCCGCTACCAGGTGGTGGGGGAGTGGTCCAACGGCTTCCAGGGCGACATCGTCATCGGCAATACCGGCACCGCGGCGATCAGCGACTGGACGCTCGCCTTCGCGTTCGCCGACGGGCAGCGGATCACCAACATGTGGGGCGGCACCGCCGCGCAGAGCGGTGGCTCGGTGACCGTCACGCCCGCCCCGTACACGGCATCGATCCCGGCCGGTGGCTCCGTGGCGCTCGGGTTCACCGCGGAGAAGGGGGCGGGGAACGCCGCGCCGACGGAGTTCACGCTCAGCGGCGGGGTGTGCGGCACGGCCTGACGGCCGGGCTCTTCACCCGGTGGAGCCGGTCACGCGGATGACGCGCTTGCCGCGGGCGTGGCCGGTCTCCGCCGCGCGGTGCGCACGATTCCCCGGCCCCTCACGACCGCTTGCGGCCCCTTACAACCCGAGCAGCCGCGCCACGAAGTCGTTGCGGAACCGGCCCGCGGGGTCGTGGTCGAGGACCAGGCGGCGGAAGTCGGGCAGCCGCGGGAAGCGGGCCGCGACGTCCGCGGGCGCCGCGGCCGTGACCTTGCCCCAGTGCGGCCGCGCGCCGAGCGGCAGCAGGCGCTCCTCCACCGCGGCCACCACCGGCAGGACGGCCTCGGTGTCCTTGAGCCAGGTGAAGTGGACGGCCACCGTGTCGCGGCCCTGCGCCGGGCTCAGCCACAGCTCGTCCCGCGCCACGGTGCGGACCTCCGAGACCTGGAGCACCGGCGCCAGCTCCGCGCCGAGGCCGCGGAGCGCGGCGAACGCGGCGGGCGCCGCGGCGCGCGGCAGGAACAGCTCCGACTGGAGCTCCTCGCCGCGGCTCGGGGTGAACTCGGGACGGAAGTGCGGCAGCCGTTCGTGCCACGGCCCCGGCTCGCCCAGCTGCCGGGTGCAGAACTCCGCCGGCATGCCCGGGATCGGGTGCCAGGGCGCCGCGGCGGGACGGCCGCCCAGCCAGTCCGCGGCCTCGTCGCCGCCGCCCTGCCGGTCGGTGCGCCGCTTCAGCCATACGGTGCCCCGGCCGCTGTGCCAGTCGGTGAACGTGCTGACGCTGTAGGCGGCGCCGGTGATCTCGTCGAAGCGGCCGGCCAGCGCGTCGAGCGGCACGTCGACGTGAACCCACTGCGCCACCTCGAAGGCCGGCTCGATGTCGAGGGTCAGGGCGGTCACCACGCCGAGCGCGCCGAGCGAGACCACGGCGCCGGGGAAGTGGTCCGGGTCGGCATTCCTACTCAGCGTCACCAAGTCGCCCTGCGGTCCGACCAGTTCGAGCCCGGCGACGGCCGAGGCCAGGCTCTGGAGGCCGTCCCCTGAGCCGTGCGTGCCGGTCGCGACGGAGCCGGCCACCGTGATGTGCGGGAGGGAGGCCAGATTCGCCAGCGCGAATCCGACGGCGTGCAGCTCCTCCGCCACTTCCGTGTACCGGAGCCCGGCACTGACGGTCACCGTCCCGCGCTCCCTGTCGATCTCGGCGCGGCGCGGCAGCCCATCCGCGCGGACCAGGTCGCCCGGGGTGTCCGCGATGCGGTTGAACGAGTGGCCGGTGCCGAGTGTCCGCACCTGCGAGGCCGCGGAAACGATGCGCCGCAGCTCGTCGAGTGAGGCCGGGCGGTGCACCCGTGCCGCCCCGTAGGTGATGTTCCCTGCCCAGTTGTGCGCAGGCGCGCCCGTTGTCAGCATCCGCCGACGGTAATACGGAACGGCGGGCCACGAACAGCGCCGTCCACGGTCCCGGCCTCGGCCCGCCGCCGAAGAATCGCATCCGCGAACGTTCCCGTGGGGGCCGGTGGCCGACGCCGGGGGCGCAGCCGGCCGGGCGCCGGCGGGGCGGTCCGGTCGGGACACCAGGCCGTAACAAGATTTTTCGTCACCGTCATTGACCCCCGCTCGCCGTGGGCGGAGAGTGAAACCCCGCCGGTCCTCTTGGCGGTCCATCGGTTCACTGAGTAAACCAGCCTGCGTGGCTGGTCGTTGTCCGGGAGGTGAGACATGGGATCGGGTATCGGAGCGGCGGCACTGCGCACGGCGCGCGCCTTCCTGTGGACGGCGCTGGTGCTCCTCGCGCTGGCCGCGCTCTGGGAGGGCTACAAGGCGCTCGGCGACGCCACCGGCGGCCGGATACCCGGCACCGGCCTCGACCTGCCCATTGCCGCCGACGACCAGGCCATGCCGCATATCGCCGACATCGTCGGCGCGCTGACCGAGCCGGCCAGACGCGGCACCGACACCTCGCTGGCCGTCTACCTGTTCAACGAGGCCACCATCACCTTCCGCGAGGCGCTGCTCGGCCTGGCCATCGGCTCGGCCGCGGGGCTCCTGCTCGCCGTCGGCCTGCGCGAGTCCCGTTTCGCGTCCCGCGGCGTGATGCCCTGGCTGATCGCCTCCCAGACCGTGCCGCTGGTCGCCGTCGCCCCGATGGTCGTCATCTGGGGCGGCAAGGCCGGCATGCCCAGCTGGGTCGCCGTCACCGTGCTCTCCGCCTACCTGGCGTTCTTCCCGGTGACCGTCAGCGTGCTGCGCGGGCTCAACTCCCCGCAGCCGGTGCACCGCGAACTCATGCACGCGCTGGCCGCCGGCCGGGTGCGCACCCTGCTGCTGCTGCGCTTCCCCGCGGCCCTGCCCTTCCTCTTCGCCGGGCTGCGGCTCGCCGCCACCGCCAGCGTCGTCGGCGCCATCGTCGGCGAGCTGTCCGCCGGCACCGGCGGCGGCATCGGCCGCGCCATCCTCACCAGCTCGTACTACTACTCCAGCGCACCGGAGAACCTCTACGCGGCCGTCCTGGTCGCCGCCGTCACCGGCATCGTCCTGGTCCAGGTCCTGCGCGTGGGGGAGTCGCTGTCCCTGCGGAACCGGAGCACGGCCGGATGACCGCCCCCGCCACCACCACCCCGCGAGGTACCGCCGCCATGACAGCCACCGACGACGCACCCGCCATCTCGCTCACCGACGTCCACAAGGTCTTCCCCGCCTCCGGCGGCCAGTCCGTCGCCGCCCTGGAACGCATCGGACTCGACGTGCGCCCCGGCGCGTTCGTCTCCCTGCTCGGTCCCAGCGGCTGCGGCAAGAGCACCCTGCTGCGCATCATCGCCGACCTCACCGCGCCCACCACGGGCACCGTCACCGTCGGCGGCAGGAGCGCGCGCGAGGCGCGCCTCGCCCGGGACTACGGCCTCGTCTTCCAGCAGGCCGGACTGCTGGACTGGCGCACCGTCAGGCGCAACGTCGAACTCCCGCTCCAGGTCGGCGGCGTGTCCCGGGCGGAGCGCAGGGCGCAGGCCGAGGCCATGCTGGACCTCGTCCGCCTCGGCGATGTCGCCGACCGCTTCCCCTGGCAGCTCTCCGGCGGCATGCAGCAGCGCGTCGCCATCGCCCGCGCCCTGGCCTGCCGCCCCCAACTGCTGCTGATGGACGAGCCGCTCGGCGCCCTCGACGAGATGACGCGGGAATACCTCCAGGGCGAACTGCTCCGCATCTGGCGGGACACCGGCACCACCGTCGTCTTCGTCACGCACAGCGTCTCCGAGGCCGTCTTCCTGTCCACCGACATCGTCATCATGTCGCCGCGGCCCGGCCGCATCACCCGCCGCATCGAGGTCGGCCTGCCGCAGCCGAGGACCGTCGAAGACCGCACCTCGCCGGCCTACTTCGAGACCGTCACCGAGGTGCGCAAGGCCCTGCACGCCGTCATGGCCGAGGAGCCCGCATGAGCACCGCCCAGCCCGCCGGGCCCGCCCGGCCCGCCCCGCCCGCCCGGCTGCGCGGCGCCCTCGCCGCCGGGGCCCCGGCCCTCGCCGTCGGCGCGGCCGTCGTCCTGCTCTGGCAGCTGCTGGTCACCGCCACCGGCGTGCAGTCGTTCATCCTGCCCTCGCCGACCGACATCTTCGGCGCGCTCCTCGACGAACTGCCCACCATCCTCCGCGACGCCCGCGTCACCCTGGCCGCGGTCCTCCTCGGCATGGCGCTCGGCGGCGTCTCGGGTCTGCTCGGCGCGCTGCTGCTCACCCGCCTCGGCCGCATCTCGGGGCCGCTGCTGACCGTCGCCGTCATCCTCAACTGCGCGCCCGTCGTGGCCCTGGCGCCCATCGCCAACAACTGGCTCGGCGTCACCAGCATCTGGTCCAAGGCGTGCGTCGCCGGACTGATGGTCTTCTTCCCCGTCCTGGTCAACACCACCCGGGGGCTGCGCGACGTCGACACCCTGCACCTGGAGCTGATGTCCGCGCTGGCGGCCCGCCCCCGCCACACCCTGCTGCTGGTGCGGCTGCCCCGTTCCCTGCCGTTCTTCTTCAACGGGCTGCGCCTGGGCGCCGCGGCCTCCGTCATCGGCGTCATCGTCTCCGAGTACTTCGGCGGCCCCAGCCAGGCCCTCGGCGTCTACATCGCCAACCAGGCGGCCCTCTCCCGCTTCGCCGAGACCTGGGCCGGGGTCCTGGCCGCCAGCGTCATGGGCCTGGCCCTGTTCGCGGTCGTCGCCGGCTGCGAGAGCCGCCTCGTGCCCTGGCAGCGGCACCGCCACGACGGCGACACCTGACCCCCGAACGCAACGGCACCACCAGGAGGAACGACCATGCCACGCTCCGCCCCCCGCCGCGCGCCGGCCCTCGCAGCCGCGTTCGGCGCGCTCCTGATGGCCGGCTGCGTCCCGATGAGCGGCCAGTCCAGCGGCCTTGGCTCCGTCGCGGCCAACAGCGACTGCGAGGAGACGGACAGCGTCCGCGTCGTCCTCCAGTGGGTCGCCCAGGCCCAGTTCGCCGGGTACTACCACGCCCTGGACAGCGGCTTCTACGCCGACCAGTGCCTTGAGGTGCAGATCCAGGAGGGCGGCACCAACGTCGTGCCGCAGCAGGTACTGGCCGCGGGCAACGCCGAGTTCGCCGTCAGCCACGTCACCAAGACCATGGCCACCCGCGAACAGGGCGCCGACCTGGTCAACATCGGCCAGGTCTTCCAGCGCGGCGCCTACCTCCAGGTCTCGCGGGCGGAAAGCGGCATCGGAGGACTCGACGACCTCGCGGGCACGCGCCTCGGCAGCTGGGGCAGCGGCAACGAACTCGTCCTGTACGCCGCGCTGCGCGACGCCGGGATCGACCCGGAACGCGACTTGGACGTCGTCCAGCAGCCGTTCGACATGTCGCTGCTCCTGAACGGGGAGGTCGACTCCGCGCAGGCCAAGACCTACAACGAGTACGCCCAGCTCCTCGAAACGGAGAACCCGGAGACGGGCGAGCTGTACCGCCCGGAGGACTTCCACGTCATCAACCTCCAGGACGAGGGCTACGCCTCCCTGGAGGACGGTGTCTACGCCCGCGGCGACTGGCTGGAGGACCCGGACCACCAGGACGTCGCCACCCGGTTCCTGGCCGCCACCTACCGCGGCTGGATCGCCTGCCGCGATGACTTCGACGCCTGCGCCGACACCGTTCTCGCCCACGGCAGCGCGCTGGGCGAGGGCCACCAGCGCTGGATGCTCAACGAGGTCAACAAGCTGATCTGGCCCGCGGCGAACGGCATCGGCACCCTCGACGCCGAAACCTGGGACCAGACCATCGAGATCGCCCTCGACGCCGGTGTGCTTGAGTCGGAACCGCCCGAGAGCGCACACCGCGGCGATCTCACCCGCGACGCCCTCGCGCTGCTCGGCGAGACCGGCGCCGACACCACCGGCGAGACCTGGGACCCCGAACGGATCACCGTCACCCCGGGCGGCAGGTAGCGGCGCGGGTCGCCGGGCACGGGGCACGCGACCAGCAGGACAAATCGAGGCGAGGGACACGGACATGACGGAACAAGGACTGGTACGCCGCACCATCACGGTGCTGCGCGCCGTCGCGGCCCACCCGGGCGGCGTCGGGCTGAGCAGCGTGGCCCGCGCCGCCGGGCTGCCCAAGTCCACGTGCTACCGCGTGCTTTCGGTGCTGGAGCAGGAGAACTGGGTGTCCCTCGACCCCGTCACCCGCCGCTACCAGGTCTCCCTCGGCCTGCTCTCCGTCGTCGGCGGCCTCCTCGACGAGAACGGCAGCTATCCGCGGATGCGCGCCGTCGTCACCGAACTCGCCGCGGAGGCCGAGGAGACGGCCGGGTTCGACGTGCTGCTCCCGCCGCACGTCCAGGTCGTCACCCAGGCCGCGGGCCCCCACCTCATCGGCCAGACCACCCGCGCCGTGCCCCGCACCCAGCCCGTGTGGTGCACCTCCACCGGCAAGGTGCTCCTCGCCGCCCTCGAACCGCGGGCCGTCACCGACACCTACGGACCCGAACTGGAGCGCAGCGCGCCCGGCGGCACCGCGTTCCTGCCCGGCTTCCTGGCCACGCTCCGGGAGGTGCGGGACGCCGGCTACGCCCACACCGCCGACGAGATAGCGCCCGGCGCGGCCTCGGTCGCGGCGCCGGTCCGCGTCGCGGGCCGCGTGCCGTACGCGGTGTGGGTCGGCGGCCCGACGTTCCGCTTCACCCCCGAACGCCTGCCGGCCCTCATCGCCCGGGTGCGGGCCGCCGCCGACGAGATCGGCCGGCTGCTCAGCGCCACCGACCTGGCGGGTGCCCCGTGACGCCGCCCGCGGGCGGCACCGGGTACCGGGTGGCCTGCGCCCAGCTCGACCCCGTACTCGGCGATACCGCGGGCAATATCGCCCGCACCTGCGACGCGATCCGCGCCGCCGCGGACGCGGGCGCGCGCCTTGTGGTGCTGCCGGAGGCCGTGACCAGCGGCTACGTCTTCCGCGACGCGGCCGAGGCCGCCGCGTACGCCGAGCCGCTCGACGGTGGCCCCGCCGTGACCGCCTGGCACCGGCTCGCCGCGCGCCTCGGCCTGTGGATCGCGGGCGGCGTCGTCGAACGGGCCCCGGACGGGCGCGTGTTCAACAGCGCCGTCCTGGTCGGCCCCGCCGGGCGCGCCCTCACCTACCGCAAGGTCCACCTGTGGAACGCGGAACGCGAGCTGTACGCCCCCGGCGACCTCGGCTTTCCCGTCGCCGACACCCCGCTCGGCCGCATCGGGCTGCTGATCTGCTACGACGCGTGGTTCCCCGAGAGCCTGCGCAGCCTGGCCCTGGCCGGGGCCGATCTGGTCTGCGCGGTCAGCGACTGGGTGCCCGTTCCCGACCAGGTGCCGGGGCCCCCGATGGCCAACCTGCTGTGCGTCACCGGCGCCCACAGCAACCAGCTGTACATCGCCGCGGCCAGCCGCACCGGCGTCGAACGCGGACAGCGGTTCATCGGCTCCAGCATCGTCACCGACCACACCGGCCGCCCGCTCGCGGGGCCAGCGCCCCGGGACACCGAGGCCCTGATCCACGCCCACGTCGACCCCGTCGGCACCCGCGAGGCCCGCCGCACCAACCCGTTCAACCGCCCGCTGCACGACCGCCGCCCCGAGGCGTACCGGACGTGCCCGCCCCCGAACGCCCCACCCGCACCGCAACAAACCTCCGAACCATAAGAAGCACCCGCAGCACCCGCAGTACCCGCAGCACCCGCACGCCCAGCACCGCACAGAAGGAGCCGACCGTGACACTCGCCGTTCGCAAGATCGTGCGTCATGTCGAGGAAACCCGCATGGAGGCCGGCCGCGCGCTGCCCCGCGTCCACCGCGTGGCCATCGTCGCCGCCGTCTTCGACAACCCCTACCCGCCCGGCTACGTCGAGGACCTGGTCACCCTCGCCAACGAGGTCGGCGAAGAACTCGGCACGCTCGTCGGCCCGCCCTGCGTCGACCTGCTCGGTGAGGAGGTCGAGGCGTACGGCAAGGCCGCCCTCGTCGGCATCGAAGGCGAGCTGGAACACGGCTCCGCGCTGATCCACAACCTCCGCTTCGGCGACCCGTTCCGCCGGGCCTGCGGCGGCACCGAACTGCTGCCCGCCGGGGAGAAGACGGGCCTGACCGGCGCGCCGCTCGACGTGCCGCTCAAGCACAAGCTCAACGCCAAGACGCGCTCGCACCACCAGACCGTCACCCTCGTCGTGCCCGACGCGCCCCGCCCCCGCGAGATCGTCGTGGCCTGCCTCGCCGCCAACGCGGGCCGCCCGCTGGCCAGACTCGCCCCCTTCGGCTCCGAGACGGCCGCGGCATGACCGCGCCCGCACGCGAGGACTGGACCGCGGAGCGGATCGCCGCCGCCGACCGGGCCCACGTCATCCACTCCTGGTCCGTCCAGGGCAACGTCCACGCCCGGCCGGTCGCGGGCGGCAGCGGCTCCTGGTTCTGGGACCACGACGGCAGGCGCTACCTCGACTTCCAGTCCCAGCTGGTCAACCTCAACCTCGGCCACCAGCACCCCGGGCTGATCGCCGCCATCAAGGAACAGGCCGACCGGCTGTGCTACATAGGCCCCGGCTTCGCCGAGCAGTCCCGCGCCGAACTCGCCGAGCTGATGGCCGAACTGACCCCGGGCGACCTCGGCATGACGTTCTTCACCACCGGCGGCGCCGCCGCCAACGAGAACGCGGTCCGGCTCGCCAGGCACGTCACAGGGCGTCCCAAGATCGTCGCCCGCTACCGCTCCTACCACGGAGCGACGGCCGGCGCGATCTCCCTCACCGGCGACCCGCGCCGCTGGGCCGCCGAGCCAGGCACGCCCGGGGTGGTCCGCATGTTCGACCCCTACACCTACCGCTGCCCGGCCGGCCACCCCGACCCGTGCCCCGTGTGCACCGGCGGGCCGCACCTGGAGGAGATCCTCCAGTACGAGGGCCCCGCCACCGTCGCCGCCGTCGTCCTGGAGACCGTCACCGGCACCAACGGCCTGATCTATCCGCCGGACGGCTACCTCGCCTCGATCCGCGAGGTGTGCGACCGGCACGGCATCCTGCTGATCCTCGACGAGGTGATGGCCGGATTCGGGCGCACCGGCGCGTGGTTCGCCTGCGACCACTGGGACGTCGCGCCCGACATCCTCACCACCGCCAAGGGCCTCAACTCCGGATACGTGCCGCTCGGCGCCATGACCGTCGGCGGCCGGGTCGCCGACTGGCTCCAGGACCACATGTTCTGGGGCGGCCTCACCTACTCCGGCCACCCCCTGGCCTGCGCCACCGGCGTCGCCTCCGTGCGCATCATGCGGGAGGAGAACCTGGTGGAGAACGCCCGCGAGCGTGGCGAGCAGCTCGGCGCCGGGCTCGCCGAGCTGGCCGCCCGCCACCCCAGCCTCGGCGACCACCGCGGGCGCGGCCTGTTCCACGGCATCGAGCTGGTCCGCGACCGCGACACCCGCGAGCCGCTGGTCCCGTTCAACGCCAAGGGCGAGGCCAACCGGCCCATGGCCGAACTGATCTCCGCCGCCCTCGAACGCGGCCTGTACCTCAGCTCGTTCTCCTCCGTACTGCGGCTGACCCCGCCGCTCGTCGTCACCGCGGACGAGATCGACCTGGCGCTGTCCGTCCTCGACGAGGTGCTCGGCATCGCCGACACCCACTACGCGGCCTGAACGGGAGGCCCGCCCATGCCCCACCCCGCCACGCGCACCACCCTCGTCCGCGGCGGCACCGTCGTCACCGCGGAGGCCGTCTTCCGCGCGGACGTCCTGATCCGCGACGGCATCGTCGCCGCCGTCGGCGACGGTGCCGACTGGGCGGCCGACGACACCATCGACGCGGGCGGCGCGCTGCTGCTGCCCGGCGGCGTCGACGCCCACACCCATCTCGAATATCCCATCGACGGCTTCACCACCCGCACCGCCGACGACTTCACCTCCGGCACGGTCGCCGCCGCCCACGGCGGCACCACCACCGTCATCGACTTCGTGAAGAAGGAGCCGGATCGCACCCTGTACGAAACGTTCCTCCGGCGGCGCGAGGACGCCCGCGCCCGCTGCGTCGTCGACTTCGGGCTGCACGCCATCGTGCCGCCCCGCGACCAGCAGCCGGAGATCAAGGACGACCTGCTGCGGCTGCTCGACGAGGGCGTCAGCAGCTGGAAGTTCTTCATGGCCTACCCCGGCACGCAGATGGTCGACGACGCCCAGCTGCTGGCGGACATGACGCTGGCCGCCGAACACGGCGCGCTGCCCATGGTCCACGCCGAGAACGGGCACCTCGTCGCCCACGAGACCCGGCGCCTGGTCGACGCGGGCCACGTCGCCGAGCACCACCACCACGCCGCCCACCCGCACGCCGCCGAGGCCGAGGCCGTGCACCGCGCACTCACCCTCGCCGAGGCCGCGGGCAGCCCGCTGTTCGTGGTCCACGTCTCCAGCGCGCGCGCCGCGGACGAACTGGCCCGCGCCCGCGCCGCCGGCCGGCCCGCCTGGGGCGAGACCTGCCCGCAGTACCTCGTCGCCGCGTACGAGGACTACGCGGGGCTCGGCGAACGCGCCGCGGGCTGGATCTGCTCCCCGCCGATCCGCGAACGCGCCAACCAGGACGCCCTGTGGACGCACCTCGCGGCCGGCGGCCTGTCCACCGTCGGCACCGACCACGCCGGGTTCTGCCTCGGCCAGCCGCCCGACCTGCCGCCGCAGAAGCTGCGCGAGCCCGGGTGGTTCCCCGGCACGCCGAACGGGGTGCCCGGCGTCGAGGAGCGGCTGGCCCTCCTGTACCACCACGGGGTGGCCGCTGGGCGGCTCGCGTTGAGCCGCTTCGTGGAGATCACCGCCACCCGGCCGGCCAAGCTCTTCGGGCTCCACCCCCGCAAGGGCACCATCGCCGCCGGCGCCGACGCCGACCTCGTCGTCTGGGACCCGGACGCGCACCACGTGCTGTCCGCGGACACCGCCCACTCCCGGCCCGACTACAGCCTCTACGAGGGCATGGAGGTCACCGGCCGGGCCGTGCACGTCCTGTCCCGCGGCGACCTCGTCGTCTCCGAGGGCACCCTGCTCGGCCGTCCGGGCCGCGGCCGGTACCTGCACCGCACCACCACCGCAAGGAGCACCTGAATGGACATCCCCCTCGGCATCCACGTCGGGGAGCGGCTCAGCCTCGAACAGACCTACTGGCAGGCCGAGTACGCCGACCGGCACGGCTTCGAATCCGTCTGGGTCGCCGAAGGCCGGCTCGCCCGGGACGGCATCGTGCCCGCCGCGATCATCGCCTCCCGCACCCGCGACATCCGCATCGGCACCGGCGTCGTCAACAACAAGAGCCGGAACGCCGCCCTGATGGCCGTCACGTTCAAGACCCTCGACGAGGTCGCCCCGGGCCGGATCATCCTCGGCATCGGCGCCTGGTGGGAGCCGCTGGCCACCAAGGTCGGCGAGCCCCTGGTGCGCCCGCTGGCCGCCATGCGCGAGTACATCGGCGTGCTCCGCACCTTCTTCCGCAACGAAGTCGTCGAGCACGAAGGTGAGTTCGTGCAGATGCGCGGGGTGCGCTTCGACAGCATGTACCGGGAGAACAAGCCGGTCCCCATGCCCGTCTACCTCGGCGCCGTCGGCCCCAAGATGCTGCGGCTGGCGGGCGAGATCTGCGACGGCGTGCACCTGGACTTCCTGCTGCCGCCCGACTACATGGACATGGCCCGCGCCCGGATCGCCGAGGGCGTCGCCCGCCGCACCGACGGCGCCGAAGGCATCGACATCACGCAGATCGTCGCGTGCAGCGTCAACGACGACGATCCGCAGGAGGCCATCGACGCCTGCAAGGCGTTCCTGACGCTCTACCTCATGCAGCAGCCGCACATCGCCGAGCACTGCGGCGTCGAGCCCGAGCTGGTCGAACGCATCCAGGCCACCGCCCGCTGGCCCGCCACCCCGGGCGACGTCCGCCGCGCCATGGTGCACGTGCCCAACTCGCTGGTGCAGCGCGTCACCGCCTGCGGCACCACCAAGGACGCCTACGAGAAGCTGCTGGCCTACCGCGAAGCGGGCGTGCGCTGCCCCGTCATCTCCACCCTGGGGGACAAGGAACGCACCCTGCGCAGCCTGACCGGAGCGGCGTCGTGAAGGCCGCCGCCGTCCAGCTCACCGCGGGCCCCGACGCGGCGGCCAACCGGCGCCGCGCCCGCGCCCTGCTCACCGAGGCCGCCCGGCGCGGCGCCCGCGTCGTGCTGCTCCCCGAGCTGTACGCCGTCCCGTTCGTCCAGCCCGAGCCCGATCCGGAGTACTTCGCGCACGCCGAACCGCTCGAAGGCCCCTCCAACGCCGTGGCACGCGAGGTGTCGGCCGAGTACGGCATCACCGTGGTCTCCTCGGTCTTCGAGGCCGCGGACGTGCCGGGCGTCCACCACAACACCGCCTGCACCTTCGTCAACGGCGAACTCGCCGCCGTCTACCGCAAGTCGCACCTGCCGTTCTCCAACGGCTTCCCCGAGAAGTACTACTTCCGGCCGGGCGGCAGCCCTCCGGTGGTGACCCGCACCGAGGACGTCGCCCTGGGCACCATCATCTGCTACGAGCGGCACTTCCCCGAGCTGGGGCGGCTGGTCGCGCTCGGCGGCGCGAGCCTCATGTGCGTTCCGGTGGCCTCCGCGAGCGCCCCGATGCGGGAGGTCTTCCAACTGGAGCTGCGGGCCCAGGCCGTGTTCAACGGCCTGTACGTCGTGTGCGCCAACCGCACGGGGCAGGAGGGCGTCAAGCGGTACTTCGGGACCAGCGCGATCTACGGCCCGGACGGCGAGATCCTGGCCGAGGCGGGGCAGGACGGCGAGGAGGTGGTGCTCGCCGAGATCGACCCGGAGCACGCGGCACGCACCCGCCGCACCCGCCCGTTCCTGCGCGACCGCAGGCCGGACCTGTACGACGGGCTCGCGGCGGACGGCGCCTGAACGCCCGGCCGTCAACGCGCGGCTCGGCGGGTTCACCCCGGTGGGGAAGGCGAGCCGCATGGCGCATCGTTTCTGCCCGGCGTTATCAGGACACGTTCGGCGAAGTCCGCGACGTGCGCCGTGGGTCGGCGGGCGGGGCCGGTGCGGCGTGTCCCGCCGACGACCGGCCCTTCTCGAACACCTGCGCCTCCATACGAAGCGGGCCGCCAAACCCCCGACGGCAGTTTGTCCGAAAACCCGCGGGGGGCGCTGTCCGTAGTCGCCCGATTGCGCTCTGATGGGTGCCCTGCGGGAGCGCGGGAGACGAGGGGTGGGCGTGAAGAACAAGGAGCCGGGGGCCGAGCGGCCCGCGCACGGTATTTCCGACTCGGAACAGCTGCTGTTCGGCGGCCCGTTGCTGTACGACACGGGGTGGAGCAGCCACGACGGCGCCTTCACCCGGCTCAGCCTGTGGTCGATGGTCGCCACGCTGCCACGGCTGATCCGGACCACCATCCGCCTGGCCGACCAGGCGGACCGGCGCGCGCTGCGCCTGGTCGCCGCGGCCGAGATCGGCCGCGGCGCCGCGCAGGCCGTGGGCCTGGTCGCGGTCAACACCGTGCTGGCCGCGCTGCTCGCCGGCGGCGACCCGGCCGGGCGGCTGCGCGAGGCGCTGCCCGCCCTCGCCGTGGTCGCGGTCACCGCACTGGTCGCCGCCCTGCTGCGCGCCGCCTCCACCTACGGTTCCGGACGCCTGGAGCCGAAGGTGGAGCGCGTCGCGACCGAGCGCTACCTGGCCCGCGCCTCCCGCGTGGAGCTGGCCGCGATCGAGGACGACCAGTTCCACCGGCTGCTGGACACCGCCCAGTACGGGGCCACTTCGGCACGCCGCATGATCGACTACTGCATCAGCGTCGTCAACGCGCTGCTCTCGCTCGTCGCCGCGGCCGGCGTCCTGACCGTGCTGCACCCGGTGCTGCTGCCGCTGCTCGCCCTGATGACGGTGCCCAGCATGTGGAGCACCCTGGTCACCACCCGCCGCCGCTACCGCTCCTTCCGCACGTGGGTGCAGCACGCCCGCGCCGGGCGCGTGCTGAGCAGTGAGCTGACCGCCACCGAGACCGCGGCCGAGATCCGGGTCCACCAGGTCGGCCCGTTCCTGCTGAAGCACTTCCGCAACATGTCGGCCAGCTCCGAGGCCGAGCAGACGCGGCTGGCCCGGCTCGACGCCCGCACCGGTCTCTGGGCCTCGGTCTGGACGGGCCTGGCCGGTGCCGCCACGTATCTGGCGCTCGGCTCCCTGGTATGGACGGGGGTGATGGCCATGTCCGTGGCCGGGACCGCCGTCCTCGCCATCCGCACCGGGTCCGCCAGCCTCGGCGGAATGGTCCGCTCCATCAACAATCTCTACGACGAGAGCCTGTTCGTCGCCGATCTGGACCTGCTCTGCGCGCGGGCCGCCGACTGGGCCATCCCCACCGGCGGCGCCCCGGTCCCGCTGCGCCCCGGCCGGATCACCTTCGAGAATGTGACGTTCCGCTACCCGGGCACCGAAGGAGAGCCCGCGCTCACCGACGTCACCCTCACCGTTCCCGCCGGCCGCATCACCGCCCTGGTCGGGGAGAACGGGTCGGGCAAGAGCACCCTGGTCAAGCTGCTCGCGGGGCTCTACCTTCCGGAGTCAGGCCGCGTCTGCTGGGGCGGCGTGCCGACCACGCTGGCCGACCGGCACCAGGTGTTCGAGCGGATCGCGATGGTCGCGCAGGATTTCAACCGCTGGCGGTTCACCGCGCGCGTCAACATCGCGATCGGCGCGCCCTCCGCCCCCATCGAGGAGGACCGGCTCGCGGACGCGGCCCGCAACGCCGGTGCGGACACCGTCGTCGACTCGCTGCCCAGCGGCTGGGACACCCTCCTGGCCCGCGGCTACCAGGGCGGCCACCAGCTCAGCGGCGGCCAGTGGCAGCGGCTCGGCATCGCCCGCGCCCACTACCGCGACGCGCCCGTCCTGATCGTCGACGAGCCGACGGCCGCCCTCGACGCCAAGGAGGAGCAGCGGGTGTTCGACCAGATCCGCGATCTGGCCGACGCCGGACAGACCGTCATCCTGATCACCCACCGCATGGCCTCGGTGCGGCACGCCGACCTCGTGCACGTCCTGCACCACGGCAGGCTCGTCGAGTCCGGCAGTCCGCAGGAGCTGCTGGCGCGCCCCGGCGGGCGCTTCCGGGAGCTGTACGGCATCCAGGCCGCGCAGTTCGACGGTCTTGACGGTCTTGACCGGCTGGACCGGCTGGGGCACCCCGTCACCGGGCCCTGAGCCCGCACCGCCGCGGCGGTCGGGACCCCTCGCGGACGGGGCCGTTACCGTGCCGGTCCGGCCCAGTGGACGGTGGTGGCGAGCGGGATGTTCCGGAGCAGAGCACAGCGTGAAGAGCACAATCGGATCGTCATGCGGTGGTTGGCCCTCAAGCTCCTGCGCCAGGAGCACCCGCACCTGCACCTGATCACCCACGAGGAGGGCAGCGCCCGGGTGCACGCCGAGCAACTGGCGATGCTGGGGGAGTCCGAGGGAACCGTCGTCCGCCGGCTGTCCGCGAAGGACTCCGCGGACGCGCGGGCCGCGGCCTACCGGGCCGATGTGGTGGTCGGAACGGTCGACGACTTCGCGATCGACCTCGGGCGGGAGTCCGCGCAGGGATGCACCCGGGACGCGGCGGTGGTCGTGGACGGGCCCGCCGCCACGGCGCACCGGCTGCTGTCCGCCTACCAGACCGTGCAGACCGTCTGACAGCCCGGGGGAGCGCTGCCGATATCGGTCCACTCGACATCGAATGGCAACGAGTCGGTCGGTCCCGAAAGTTCTAGGGCGACCTCCGCCTCCCCGGCGGACTGTTTCGGGAATGTGCGCCTCCGCGAGTTCCGCATCCGGCGCACATACGGATTTGCGCCCCGGCGCGGAATGAAGGGAAAGACAGCGACAGATCGACGATGCGTCGCCGGGTGAACCGCAGAGGAATCCGCATACGGCGAACGCGGCGAACGCGGCGAACGCGGCGAACGCGCGGTCGGAGGGGCGGGGCGCGTTCATCTGATGGCGCGAGCGCCCGTGCGCGGGGTGGTACGCCGATCCGGCCGGTGCGGCCGGACCGGCGTGGCCTCTTCAGTCGGGCACGGCGCAGAAGCCGAACTCGCGCAGGACCTCCAGGATCATCCTGCGCAGGCAGTCACGGTCGGGGGGCGGCCCCGGGTCGCCCTTGGGGCCGCGGGGCCCACGCGCGCCCGGCGGACCCAGGTCGCCCCTGGGGCCCTGGAGTCCGCGCGGTCCCGCCGGACCGTCCTTGCCGTCCCTCCCGTCCTGTCCGGGTGCGCCGTCCTGTCCGTCCCGGCCGTCGACGCCGTCGACGCCGTCCTGCCCGTCCCTGCCGTCGCAGCCGTGTTTGCCGTCCTTGCCGTTGCGCCCCGGCGGCCCCTCGGGGCCCTCGGGTCCCGACGCGCCGTCGGGCCCCTCGGGGCCGCGCGGACCGCAGGGGCCGGGGTCACCCTGAACGCCGCGCGCGCCCTGCGGCCCCCGCTGCCCCTCGGGCCCTGGCGGGCCCGCGGGCCCCGGGGCGCCTTCCGGACCCTCGCAGCCCGGCGGGCCGCACGGGCCCGGCAGTCCGGGAGGCCCGCAGGGGCCGTTCGCGCCGGGCGGGCCCTGCGGGCCGCAGGGCCCTGGCGGCCCCGGCGGACCGCAGGGTCCCGGCGGCCCCGGCGGTCCTGGAATGAGGCAGTGGGGTGCTTTGATCGTGATGGGCACGCACTCGGTCTGGTCCCCCGAGTCGAGATGCGCGGTGACCCGGAGCACGGCGTCGGCCAGTGGGGCGTCCGCGCGTACGTCGAAGTCGCCCGACCAGAAGCGGTCGTCCACCGCGGTCAGTGGGTACGTCTGATCTTCTCCGCCGGGACAGGCAGCACATCGGAATTCCGCGGTCTGCCCCCGGCTGCCGGTCGGCCAGTAAACAAAAACCCTGGTCCTGACTCCGGGATTGAGTGGATCGCCGAAAAAGGCGAGTAATGAGGTGCGTGAGTCTGTCGGTGTGGCCACGGTGCCTCCCGAATTATAGGCACTCGGAGGGGCGGTGGCGGCGACCGTCCTTCGCGCTTTTCCGCGGTGCACTCGCGAAACCGGCCGCGCCTGCGCTGGATACGCCTTTCGGTTATACCCACACTATTGTCGAGTAGAGAATAAAAGCCGAAGATACTCCGGAAGAGTTAATCGTACGGTGGTAGGAAGAATTGCCGTTCGTTGCGGCGGCGCGGAAATTGCGGCGGGCGCCCGCTCAGGAGCCCGAGTGAAAGCGTCGGTGCAGCGCCCGCACTTCGTCCGCCAGCGCCGGCACCGGCCCCGCCACTCGCGCCCCGGGCACCACCTCGCCGATCGCGAGCGGTGCCACCGGAGCGGCTGGCACTCCGAACTCCCGTAGCCACGTGGTCAGTTGCTCGGACGAGGCGGCGTAGACGATGCGGCCGAGCCCGACCCAGCCGTGGGCCGCGGCGCACATCGGGCAGTGCTCTCCCGAGGTGTACACGGTGGCCGCCGCCCGCTCCGCGGGCGTGAGGTGGGCGGCCGACCAGCGCGCCAGCGCGAATTCCGGGTGCCGCGTGCGGTCTCCCGAGGCCACCCGGTTGTGATCCTCGCCCAGCACGGCTCCGTCCCCATCGACGAGCACCGAGCCGAACGGCTCGTCCCCGGCCGCCAGCGCCTCGGCCGCAAGCTCCACACAGCGCCGCAGATGGCGCAGATCCGTCTCGTCCACCATGCCCGGCATCCTAGAGCCCCGTCCGGTCGATCCTGTCGGACGGAGCGGACCGGCCCGGACCGCGGCGGTCCGGCCCGGCCCGCGGCCAGGGGCTGGGGGCACCTCCCTCGGGGCACCTCCCTGGGGGCACCTCCTTGGGGGCACCTCCTTGGGGGCACCTCCTTGGGGGCACCTCCCAGACGAAGTCTGGGGGAGAAGTCTGGGGGAGAAGTCCGGGGGAGAAGTCCGGGGGAGAAGTCTGGGGGAGGTCAGCCGGCCGTGCAGGAGCCGAGTGCCGGGGGCGACCACTCCCCGTTCGCCATGACCGTGAAGCCGAAGCTCGTCGACCCGCCGGCCTGGACGCTGCCGTTGCCGCTTGGCCGCATCGTCATCACGTTGCCGCTGGAATCCCAGGTCGGACTGCCGTTCCAGGTCGCGGAGATCTTCTGCGGGGACCGCACCGTGACGTTCACCGACCAGGTGCTGATCGCCGAACTGCCCGCCCGCACCGTGACCCTGCCGTTGAAGCGGTCACCCCAGCGGTCGGTCTGCTCGTACGTCACCGAACAGGCCCCGGGGCCGGGCCCCGGGCCCGGGTCCTCCCCGCCGGAGCCGCCGAGCGCCGTCAGGACCGCGTCGTACGCGGGCTTCTTGTTGTAGTTGCCGTCGAAGAGCAGCGGGGTGCCGCCGCTGCGCCAGGAGTACTTGTCGGTCACGCCCCACACCGTGATGCCGGTGCAGCGGGAGACGGCGAGGCAGGCGTTCACGACGTTGCGGTAGTTGTTGGCCTGCGCGGTGCCGGAGCCCTCGATGTCCAGTTCGGTGATCTGCACGTCGACGCCGAGATCGGCGAAGCGCTGGAGGTTCTGCTGGAAGTCGGAGGGCACCGGTGACTGGGCGTTGAAGTGCGACTGGAAGCCCACGCAGTCGATCGGCACCCCGCGCTGCGTGAAGTCCCGGACCATGTTGTAGACCGCGTTGCTCTTCGCGTTGATGCCGTCCGTGTTGTAGTCGTTGTAGCAGAGCTTGGCGTTCGGGTCGGCGGCCCTTGCGGTGCGGAACGCCTCCTCGATGAAGCCGTTGCCCAGCCGGTCCTGGAACGGGGAGGACCGCCGGGCGCCGCTGTTGCCGTCCTGGAACGCCTCGTTGACGACGTCCCAGGAGTGGATCTCGCCGCTCCAGTGCTGCATCACCCGCGTGATGTGGTTGTTCATGGCCGAGCGCAGGTCGTTGGTGCCGAGCCCGCTCACCCAGCCGGGCAGCTGGGAGTGCCAGACCAGGGTGTGGCCGCGGACGTCCATGCCCCGGCTCTGCGCGTGGTCGACGATGCGGTCGGCGTTGCCGAAGGTGAAGTTGCCGCGGGAGGGTTCGAGGGCGTCCCACTTCATCTCGTTCTCGGGGGTGACGCTGTTGAACTCGCGGTTGAGCGTGCCGGTGTAGTCGGACTCGCCGAGGTGGTTGGCCGCGACCGCGGTGCCGAAGTACCGGCCGCGCTCGGCCGCCGCTTCGCCCAGGGTGCTGGCGGCGTGTGCCGTGCCGGACAGCGCCACGAGCCCGCCCGCGGCCATGACGCCCACCGCACAGGCCGCGAGCGCGCGCCGGGCGCGCACTCGCCAGACCGAGGGTCTGTGTCCGCTGTGTTCGCGCGAGGACTGACTGTTCATTGCAACCCCTTTTCCCAGGGACCTGGCTGTGCGGACGCACCGCCCGGATGTGATGACCTGCCGCCGTGGCTCAGTGCCCGCGAGGGCCCGGCGATCGGCAACGATCGCTGGGGAGTATGCGCCGCGGCTGAGGGGTCGTCAACGCTTCTTTCCGGTAATTCTCGGATGGGTGCCGCGGTGTCCCGGTGGCCTTGCTGCCCTGGTGACCTGCTCAGTTGGGGAACGAGCCGGGCGGTCCTTGCGCCGCGCACCGCCACTGAGCAGCGGAAAAGCGGTATGCCTTCCGGTAGTTGGCGCTTTCGGCACCGTATGGATGCCTGCCGTGCCCGCGTCCGGATTTCAGGCGCGCGCTTCCGAACTGCCCTGACGTGCAAGGAGGCTGATGCCTGATCGGCTACAAGCGCCGAAAACTTCCGGACTCGACCTGGAAGCTTTTCGGAAAACGGTACCGGAGGCTCGGGAGCTCCCTCGCCCGTCGCGCGGCAGGCTTGAAGTTCACGCCGTGAGGGAAGGGCGTTCCAAGGCTGTTGCCAGTCCCAATAAAGCGCATTATCTTCTCTGTGGCCCGCACGACAGGACATCTTGGAAGGCAGCACAAGCATGGCACCACCCTTGGGCGTTCAGCTCTACACGGTCCGTGACGCACTTGCCGCCGACAGGGACGCGGCGCTCCGCCGGATCGCCGACATCGGGTTCACCGCCGTGGAGCCCTTCGACCCGACCGCCGACCCCGAGGGCTTCCGGCGCGTCGCCGATGGCCTGGGCCTGCGCGTCATCGCCATCCACGCCGGGCAGTTGGTGAAGGGTGACCCCGAGCCGGTCCTCGACGCCATCGAAACGCTCGGCACCGACCTGGCCATCGTGCCCGCCGGCATCCCCGCCGAGGAGTTCACCACCCGCGACGGCCTGGCACGTACCGCGGCCCTGCTCAACGGCCTCGCCGAGCGGGCCGCGGCCCGCGGCATCCGGCTGGGCTACCACAACCACTGGTGGGAGATCGAGCCGGTCATCGACGGGCGGCACGCGATCGAGCTGCTCGCCGACCAGCTCGCGCCCGGCATCGTGCTGGAGATCGACACCTACTGGGCGGCCGTCGGCGGCGCCGACGTGCCCGCCCTGCTGCGCCGCCTCGGCGACCGGGTGGGGGCGCTGCACATCAAGGACGGACCCATCGACCGGGACGAACCTCACCTGGCGGTCGGCGCGGGCGCCATGCCCGTTCCTGAGCTGCTGGCCGCGGCGCCCGATGCGCTGCGCATCGTCGAACTCGACACCTGCGCCACCGACTTCTTCGACGCGCTCGCCGACAGCCGCGGCTACCTGGCCCAGCTGGAGGCGGTATGAGCACCGGCCCCGTCGGTGTCGCCGTCGTCGGCGCGGGCGTCATCAGCGGCGAGTACCTGCGCACGCTCGGCTCCTTCCCCGACGTGCGCGTGCTCGGCGTCGCGGACCTGGACACCGATCGCGCCGCCGCGGCGGCGCGCGAGCACGGCGTGCCCGTGGCGGGCGACCTCGACACGGTGCTCGCCCTGCCCGAGGTGGAGATCGTCGTCAACCTGACCGTTCCGGCCGCCCACGCGGAGGTCGCGACGGCGGCGCTGCGCGCGGGCAAGCACGTCTACGGCGAGAAGCCGCTGGCCACCGTGCCGACGGCGGGCGAGAAGCTGCTCTCCGAGGCCGCGGAACGCGGTCTGCTCGTCGGGAACGCGCCCGACACGTTCCTCGGCGCCGGTATCCAGTCGGCGGTGCGCGCCGTGCGCGCGGGCACCATCGGCACACCGGTCGCGGCCTCGACGGCGTTGCTGAGCCTCGGGCCCGAGTCCTGGCACCCGGACCCCGCCTTCTTCTACCAGCCGGGCGCGGGCCCGCTGTTCGACATCGGCCCCTACTACCTCACCGCGCTGGTGGCGCTCCTCGGGCCGGTTTCCCGGGTGACGGCGACCGCGGGCAAGGGGCGCGCCCGCAGGACGACCGGTTCCGGGCCGAAAGCGGGGGAGACGTTCCCCGTGGACGTGCCCACGCACGTCGGCGCGCTGCTCGACTTCGCCTCCGGGCCCGCCGCGCACAGCGTCTTCAGTTTCGACTCCTCGCTGCGGCGCATCCAGTTCGAGGTCACCGGCAGCGAGGGCACGCTCGCCGTGCCCGATCCGAACACGTTCCGCGGGCCGCTGCGGCTGCTCGCGAACGGCGAGGACGAGTGGCGCGAGCTGCCGGTGGACGGCGCGACGGCCGGCCGCGGCCTCGGCGTGCTGGAGATGGCGCGGGCGCTGCGGTTCGGCGAACCGCACCGCGCGTCCGGCGCCCTGGGCCTGCACGTGCTGAAGGTCATGGCCGCGATCACGGACGCCGCGGAGCACCGTGACGTCCGCGACCTGGGCGTCCCCGCGCCGGACGGTGTCGCCGTCACCGCGCCCGAGCCGCTACCGCTCGGCTGGGACCCGTCCGCGCCGCTGCTCGGCGCCGGCTGAGCCCCGCCCGCCGCCCGCCGCCCGCCGCCCGGCGCAGGTCAGGCCGCGCCGGGCGGCGGGGCGAGGGCGTCCGCGCCGCGCAGGGTGCAGCTCAGCGTGCTGCGCAGCGGCCCGCCGCCGGTCCGGTCCAGCAGGCGCAGCAGCAGCCGGACGGCCTCGCGGCCCAACTCGTGGCGCGGTACGTCCACGGCGGGCAGCCCGGGCGCACGCCCGCCGCCGAGGTCCACCACCGCGAAGGCGCCCGAGCCCGCCGCCCCGCGCAGCCCCGCCGCCGTCGCGGGCTCCTCGGCCAGCAGCGCCGTGGCACCGCCCGCCGCCGCCCAGGCCGCGAGGCCGGCGGCGTCCTGGAGGCCGCGGTCCGCCGCGCCGTCCCCCGTTCCGCCGCCGAGGGCCACGACGGGCGCCTCCGCCGCGGTGAGCCCGAGCGCGGCGCGCGCCTGCCGGAACCCGGCGCCCCGCAGGCCGGACACGCGTCCCGGGTGCCCGTGCCGCACCAGGGCGATGCGGCGGTGACCGCGCGCGGCGAGGGCGCGGACCGCGTCGGCGGTCGCGCCGGCGTGGTCCGCGCCGGCGCAGGAGAGCGCGGGGTCCGCCGCCAAGGCGTCGCCGACCAGGACGAACGGGTACTCCTCCGCGGCGAGCGCGGCGGTCTCCGCGGCGGCCCGCGCCTCGCCCGCGTCCGCTTCGCCCGCGTCCGCCTCGCCCGCGTCCGCCTCGCCCGCTTCGGCTTCGCCTGCGTCCGCTTCGCCCGCGTCCGCCTCGCCCGCGTCCGCCTCGCCCGCTTCGGCTTCGCCTGCGTCCGCTTCGTTCGCTTCCGCCTCGCGGCCGGGCGCCTCCGTGGTGATCAGCACGGAACCGTCCGCGAGCTGCAGGCTGTTGACCCCGTCCGCGTAGACGGAACGGCCGGCGGCGGCATCCTGCGCGGCGGTGAAGAGCAGCAGGTTGTATCCGGCGCGCCCGGCCTCCTCCTCGATGCCGGCGAGGAACGCGCGGCCCGGGTCACCGTCCGCGGCCGTCAGCAGCGGGCGGTAGGCGAACACCCCGATCAGCCGGTTGCTGCCGCGGGCCAGGTTCCTCGCCGCGATGTTCGGCACGTAGCCGAGATCCCGCACCGACCGCCACACCCGGTCCCTGGTCGCCTCGCTGACGCGGATCGAGCCGTAGTCGCGGCCGTTCACCACGGAGGACACGATGCCGGTGGACACCCCTGCGTGCCGGGCCACGTCGGCCTGCGTGATCCGCCTCCTGCCGCCGGTGCCCGCGGCCTGCTTCGCCCTGCCCATATGCGCCCCTCGTCGTGCTTCCGGGCTTCCCCGTCGGCAGAGTAGCGCATTGCCCAATGCGCTTTATTCGGCGGGCGCACAGTCATCTCCTCGCGCCCCTTGTGGACTTGACGCGCGGCGCGTGGGTACCCGCACCACAAGCGCGTTCCGGTCGGACCGCGCCCCGGTCCGCACCGTCGTCTCCCCGGAGCGGCGCGGGCCGTCACCGCCCGGCGGTCGCCCCCGCGGCCGCCGGGCTCAACGCGGGGCCCGCGGACGGCGGGTGGGCCTGGCCGCGTACTCCTCCGCGAGCTGCCGGAACGCGCGGGCGGCCGGCGTGAGATGGCCCTTGCGGCCGATCAGCGCGATCCGCAGGTGCGCGGTGGGCTCGATGGGCGCGACGGCCGCGCCGCAACTGCGCGCCAGCGCCGCCCAGGCCGCGGGCAGCACGGCGATGCCGGTGCCGGATAGCACCAGGGGCAGCAGCGAGGTGCGGTGGTCGACGACGGTGGCGATCGTCGCCTCGGTGCCCGCCACGATGTCGTCGACGATGCGGCGCATGAGGCTGCCGGGGCGCGAGGCCACGAGCCGGTGCCCCGCCAGATCACCGGGGGCGACGGGGCGGCCGTCGAGGAACGCGCCGCCCGGCGCCGCCACGACCACGAACGGCTGCTCCTCCACGCGCAGTACGTCGAGGCCGGCGGCGGTGACCGGCCCGTCCGAGCCGAGCAGGCCCAGCTCACAGGCACCGGTCCGCACCATCCGCACCACGTCCTCCGGGGTGAACGCGGCCCGGGCGCTCACCGTCAGATCCGGGTGGCGTTCCGCGCACCGGCGGATCAGCGTGGCCAGCGGCTCCACGCCGGGCGAGGGCATGGTGGCGACCTCCACGGTGCCCCGGGCCAGGCCGGAAAGGGCCGCCGCGGTGTCCCGCACCGCCGCCAGATCGCGCAGCACCTGGCGGCTCGGCTCCAGCAGTTCCGCGCCCGCCTCGCTGAGCACCACGCCGCGGCCGACCCGGTGGAAGAGGGGCAGACCCAGATCGGCCTCCAGGCCCGCGATCGCCTGGGAGAGTGAGGGCTGGGCGATGTGCAGGGCCGCCGCGGCCCGGCTGAACCCGCCGTGCTCGACGACCGCGAGGAAGTACTCCAGCTGCCGGGCGTCCATGGCGTTCCTCCACCTCGTCCTGCGTGCGGCTCGCCCCGCGCGGCGGCGCTGCCGTGTTCCCTCCCCCTACCTTTACCGCCGGCCGGCTCCGCGGCGATCCGGGCTCCCGGCTGGAGAAGCGGCGCACCCAGCCCCTACCGTTTCCGTCCGTAGCCCTTCACGGAGTCCCGGGACCAACGATCGGCCTTGCATGCATCAGTACATCGGCGGAGCCCTGAGCACGGGCACCGCGGGGGAGACCGCCGCCGTCGTCGACCCCTCGACCGGCGAGGTCCTTCGAACGGCCGAGGCCGCGGGGCCCGCCGACGTGGACCGGGCGGTGGCCGCGGCGGCGGGTGCGTTCCCCGCCTGGGCGGACACCGCCCCGGCGGCCAGGGCCGCGGTCCTGGCCCGGGCCGCCGCCCTGCTGGAGGACCGCGCCGAGGAGTTCGGGCGGGCGGAGACCCGCCAGACGGGCAAGCCGATCGGGCTCAGCCGCCGGTGGGACGTTCCGGCCGCCCTGGGCGCCGCCGCGCTGAGCGCCGCCGCCGCCCGGCAGGCGGCCGGCGGCGCGGGCGGAACCGCCAGGCGCGAGCCGGTCGGCGTGGTGGCGTGCCTGGCGCCGCGCAGCCACCCGCTGCGGACGGCCGCGGCCGTGGTCCTGCCCGCCGTCGCCGCGGGCAACGCGGTGGTCGTCAAGCCCCCGGCCGCGGCGCCGCTGACCGCCCTGCTGCTGGCGCGGCTGCTGACGGAGGCCGGGCTGCCCGACGGGGTGGTCAACGTCGTCACCGGCAGCGGTCGCGTCGCGGGCGCGTCCCTGGTGCGGCATCCCGAGGTGGCCGCGGTGGCGTTCACCGGCTCCCGCGCGGCCGCGCGGGAGGTGGCGGCGGGCGCCGCGGGCGGGCTGCCGCACCTCCGCCTCGAACCGGGCGGGGCGGCGCCCTTCGTCGTGCACGAGGACGCCGACCTCGCCGCCGCGGTGCCGGGCGCGGTGGCCGCCGGGCTGCTCAACAGCGGGCAGGACGGCTCGGCTGCCACCCGCGCCCTGGTGCACCGCTCGCTGCTGGCGGACTTCGTCGCCGGTGTCGCCGAACGGTTCGCCGCCGTCCGCATCGGGCCGCCGGGGGACGAGGCCACCGAGCTGGGTCCGCTCGCGTCCTTCAGCCGCCGGCACCGGGTCGCCGCGCTGGTCGAGCGGGCCCGCCGCCACGCCCGGATCGTCACCGGCGGCTCCGCGCCGGGCGGCGGCCTCGCCGCCGGCGCCTACTACCGGCCCACGCTGGTGACCGGCGCCGCCGCGGACAGCGAGATCGCCCGCGCGGCGGTGCCGGGCCCCGTGCTGGCCGTGCTGCCCTTCGACGCCGAGGAGGAGGCGGTCCTGCTGGCCAACGACGTGCCCGCGGGGCCCGCCGCCTCGGTGTGGACCCGCGACCTGGGCCGGGCGCGCCGCACCGTGCGCGGAATCAGGGCGGGCTGTGTCGGCGTCAACGAGCACCCGCGGGACGGCGGCGCCGCGCAGGCCGGATTAGAGGCGTACACGCAGGTCAAGCACGTGGTGTACGGGGAGGATTGAGGGGGCGGGCGCGGCCGGGTCCGGCTCCCCCCGCGCCGCTCCCGCCCCCTGGCGGCCCCGGTCGCTAGCCGACGCCGACCAGCTCCACCATCAGCGGCAGGCCCAGGATGATCACCACGGCACCCAGGATGTCGAATCCGAAACCGGACCTGATCATCGTGGTGATCGGCACCACGCCCGAGCCGTAGGCGATGGCGTTCTGCGGGGTCGACACCGGCAGCATGAAGCCGAACGAGGCCGCGAACGTCGCCGCGAGCGCCGGGACGAACGGATCGACGTCCGCCGCCACCGCGATGGGCAGGATGATCGGCACCACCACCGCCGCGGATGCCGTATTGCTCGTGGTCTCCGACACCAGAATGGCCAGCACCACCGCGAAGGCCGTGATCGCGAAGACGCTGGACAGGCCCAGCCAGTCGTTCGCCTCGGTGCCGATCGTCTCCGCGAGACCGGTCGACGCCAGCAGCGAGCCGAAGATGATGCCGGTGCCGAACAGCAGGATCGTGCCCCAGTCGATGCGGGCCGCGTCCGACCAGTTCAGCGTGGCCTCCCGGCGCCCCCAGTGCGTCGGCAGCAGGAACAGCAGCGCGGCGCCGAGCACCGCCACGATGCCCTCGTCCAGACGGCCGCTGATCGTCTCGTACACCGAGGAGTCGGTGCCCGCGACCAGCGCGATCACGCCGGGCGTGATCCACAGCACCACGGTGATGCCGAACGCGATCAGCGTGTTCCACTCCGCCCGCGACAGCGGGCCCAGCTCGCTGCGCTGCTGCGCGACGTACTCCTCGACCCCGTCGATGCGCCGGATCTCCGGCTTGTTCAGCAGCAGCAGGACGACGGCGAGTACGACGAACATCAGCGCACAGATCGGCAGTGCCATGCCCATCCACTGGGCGAACGAGATCCGTTCGCCCGTCGTCTCCTCGATCAGGCCCCGGCCGATCAGGTTCGGCGGCGAGCCGACCGGCGTGAGCAGGCCGCCCACGGACGCGCCGTACGCCAGCATCAGCACCAGCGCCGCGCCGACCCGCAGCCGCGTCGGGTCGAAGTCCTCCGCCACGAGGCCGCGGTCCTGGAGCAGTTTGGCGATGACCGTCAGGATGCCGAGCGCCGTCGGCAGCAGCATCGCCACGGTCGCGGTGTTGGACACGAACGCGGACAGCACACAGGTGATCGCGCCGAAGGCGGTGATCACGCCGAACGTCGACCGGCCCACCCCGGGAAGTGCCAGAATTCGGAACGCGAAGCGGCGGGCGAGACCGTGTTTGAGCATCGCCTGCGCGAGGATGAACGCGCCGATGAACGTGAAGATCGTGGTGGAGCCGAAGGGCGCCAGCGCGTCGTCCGCGGGCACCACCCCGAACAGCACGATGGCGCCCACGCCGATCAGCCCGCCCACCGGGATCGGCACCGGCTCGGTCACCCACAGCACCACGACGCCGAGCAGGATGCCCGCGAGCGTCTGCTGACTCGGCGCCATGTCGAGCGGCAGCGCGAGGAAGATCGCCGCCACCAGCGGCGCGAGCCACAAACCCGAGGTTCTGCGGGCCCGTTCGAATTTTTCTTCGGCGGGTGTGAGCCGCTGCTCTCCGAGACTGCGGTACGTCGCGTGCCCAAGCAGCGCCTTCTCCACGTCGGTCCTGGCTGTCACGATCCACCTCCCAGGTCACGAGCGTCCGCCACACCGCGGACGCCTCGGTAAGAACCTGTCCCCTCCACGCCCCCCGCGTACAGGGGTCGCGCAAGAGAAGTTGTGTGTGGGACGCGTGTGCCACCGCGAGGACGCCCTGTTCCTGGGCTGTTCCCCGGCAGAACGAGGCGGGCCGGCCTTCCCCGTTTGCGCCAGGGACGGCCGGGCATGCGACCTGTGTGCTTCGGACTGCAGGCACGCCCGCGGGAGCGGCTTTCGCCGCCCCACGCGTGCGGCCAGTGGTCCGTTCGCTCCCGCGGTGACCAGAAGTCCACCGGAGAGGGAGCGATACCGATGCCCGCCACACACGTCCCCACCAGGTCCCGCCGCCGGCACTCGCACCACGACGCCCCCGACACCGCCGCCGCCTTCCGCAGGCTCGCCACCATGGAGTGCGGCCCGGAGCGCGACAGCCTGCGGAACGAGATCGTCCGCGCCTGGATGCCGATGGCGGCCCGCCTCGCGCGGCAGTACCGCAACCGCGGGGAAAACCTGGAGGACCTGGAGCAGGTCGCCCGCCTCGGCCTGGTCAAGGCCGTGCGGCGCTACGACCCGGACCTGGGCACCGCCTTCGAGAGCTACGCGGTGCCCACCATCGTCGGCGAGATCAAGCGGCACTTCCGCGACCATCTGTGGAGCATGCACGTGCCGCGCCGCGTGCAGGAGTTGCGCAACCGGGTCCGGGTCGCGAGCCAGGAGCTGAGCCACACCCTCGACGGCCGCCGCCCCGACGCCGCGGAGATCGCCCGGCACGCCAACATGACGAAGGACGAGGCCAAGGCCGGCCTCGAAGCGCTGCACAGCTTCGCGGTCCTGTCCCTGGACGCCGAGCTGTCCGGCGCCCCCGAGGGCGGCTACGCGCTGATCGACACCCTCGGCCGCACCGAGCCCGGCTACGACCGCGTCGTGGACCGCGAGTCGCTGCGCGGGCGGCTGCGGGCGCTGCCCGAGCGCGAGCGGCAGATCCTCTACCTGCGGTTCTTCCGCGGCATGACGCAGAGCCGCATCGCCGAGCACATCGGCGTGTCGCAGATGCACGTCTCCCGGCTGCTGAACCGCACCTGCACGCGCCTGCGTGAAGAGGTGGAGGCAGGCAGTGCAGGATGACGCCATGCCGAGAGCCAGGCCGCGGAACGAGACGCCGCCGGAGCGCGACGACCGCAACTTCGTCGAGCTGCTCCAGGAGCTTCGGGTCACGCAGACCGGTGTGCAGATCCTGTTCGCGTTTCTGCTGACCCTGGCGTTCAGCGAACGTTTCGACGACCTCGACGGCTTCCAGCGCGGTACCTACATCTGCACGCTGCTGCTGGCGATGACCGCGACCGTTCTGTTCACGGCGCCCGCCGCCCTGCACCGGCGGCTGTTCCGGCGCGGCGCGAAGCGCCAGATCGTCGAGGTCTCCTCGGTTCTCGCCACCGTCGGGCTCGGCGTGCTGGCCCTCGCCCTGACCGGGGCCCTGCTGCTGGTCGTGGACGTGGTTCTCGGCCGGGCCGAGGGCGTCGTCACCGCCTGCGGCGCGCTCCTGCTGTGTGGCGCGCTGTGGGGAGCGCTGCCGTATGCGATCAAGCGGCGCGCAGAGCCAGCGCGATATGCCGCGACATCCGCTCCATCGCGCTCGCCTCGGCAAGCTCGAACGCCGGGCGACCGGCCGCCCTCAGCAGAGTGAGCACACCGAGGACCGCCCCCGAGGGCAGGCGCAGCGGAACGCACAGCAGCGACGCGGTCTCGGTGAGCGCGAGCACCGGCAGCCCGTCGCCGCTCTCGCCGAGTGCGAACATGTCCTCCGGCCGGATCTGAAGGGCCGAGGCGCCCGCCCTGGCCGCCTCGAGTATCAGCGGTGCGTCCGACGGGTCCTGCGCGGCGATCGCCGCGGCGCCGCCGCCGTCCGGGGCCTCCTCGGGCGCGAGCACGGCGGCCCGGCGCAGCGGCCCGCCGCCCGGCTCGGCCCGGTCGGCGATCACCCAGTCCGCGAAGCGGCCGTGCAGCACCCGGGCAGCCCGTTCCAGCGGCGAGGCGCCGTGGCGGCCCTCGTCGAGCAGTGCGGCGGTCATATCGTCCAGCAGGTCCATCAGGGCCACCTGGCTGCTGACCTCGGCCGGGTCCGGACGCTGGGCGGGCACGGCGGGGGAGACGGGCGCCGGTGGCCGTCCGGCCGGCCCGGCCAACGGCTGGCACACGGCGAGCACGGCCGTACGCCGGTGCCCCGGCGGGCGGACGGCGGTCAGCGTGACCCACAGCCGGCCGGGGCGTTCCGTCTCGCCGGAGAGGCCGTGCATCAGCTCCACCGCGAGGCTCCGGCTGCCCTCGTGCCGGGCGACGGCCGCGACCTGCCCGCGGAAGGCGGCGCGGCCCTCGTGATTGAAGGAGGCGGTGATCGACCGGCCCGCCGCATAACCGGCGCGCAAACCGAACAGTTGACTGGCGGCAAAGTTCAGTCGGTTGACCACGCTGTCCCCGTCGAGCAGCAGGACCGGCAGCGGCAACCGCTGGAAGACCGCACGAAGCAATTGCAGCTCCTTGGGGTCGGCGGGCCGCGCGGTCTGCCGCTGGGCGGCGACCAGTTGCTCGTGGCGCGGCCACAGGACATCGGACACGTATTGCAGTTCGAAGAGGGCGGCGTCCAGGGTGGCCGGCCGCGCGCCGTCCGGCAGGGCGCGCGTCGCGCGCAGCTCGGCGACCCGCTTGCGGAAGTCGCTCAGCTCGGCGCCGTAATCCTCGGCTTGGGCCATGGCGGCACAGTAACCGTATTCCAGTCTGATTATCGAACCCTGCACCGTTTCTGTGAGATGTCCCGGGGCAGGCGACGGCTATGTCCCTGTCACGCGCACCCGCCCCGCCAGGTCAGCCGACGGACGTCTCCGCCCGCGCGCTGACCAGACTCGCGGAGGAGGCCGTCCAGTGCGCGCCCGGTGCCTGCGGCGCGGCGGCGACCGCGGGGGTCGACGGCGGCCAGGAGGCCCCCGCCGCCGTCACCCACCCCGACCTCGCGCCCCTGATCAGCGTGCAGTTCGAGTCGGGCGTTGGCCCCATCCCCGCCGCGGTGCGCTCGGGCGAGCCCGCCGCGGCCGGTGACCTGCTGGCCGAGCGGCGCTGGCCCGACTACCGCGCCGTCGCCCTCCAGGCGGGCGTCCGGTCCAGCGCCACCCTGCCGTTCCGGCACCACGACCTCACCGTCACCGTCACCGTCTGCGGTTTCCGCCCCGGCCTCATGGACGCCAGGACCCACACCATCGCCTCCCTCATCGGCGACTTCGCCACGCGCGCCTTCGCCCGGGACCGCGCCTACGAAAGCGCCCTCGCCGAGGTCGACCAGCTCGACAACGCGATGCGCTCGCGCCCCGTCATCGACCAGGCGTGCGGCATCCTCATGCACGTGCTCGGCTGCGACGCGGACACCGCCTTCGACGTGCTGCGCCGCCAGTCCCAGCGCACCAACAGCAAGCTCGCCGATCTCGCCCGGGACGTCGTGCGCACCAAGGGACACGGCATCGAGGCCGGACTCGCCCGCCTCGCCCCCGGCCGCTGAGCGCATCAGACGCCCCGCGGCGGGTACTCGCAGCACCTCGTTGTGTCCGAGTACCTGTCCCAAGGAGGTGGCGCATGAGCCGGTCCCGGATCGTGATCGTGGGAGCGGGATTCGCCGGGTACCAGGCCGCCAGGTCCCTGTCCCGAACGGTGCGCAAGCACGCCGAGATCGTGCTGCTCAATCCCACCGACTACTTTCTCTACCTGCCGCTGCTGCCGCAGGTCGCCGCCGGCATCCTGGAGCCGCGCCGGGTCACCGTCTCGCTGACCGGAACGCTGCCGCAGGCCCGCCTGGTCCTTGGCGAGGCGGACGGCGTCGACCTCGACGCGCGACGCGTCCACTACACGGACCCCGAGGGCAACACCGCAGACCTCGGCTACGACACGCTGATCCTCTGCGTCGGCAGCGTCAGCCGGCTGCTGCCCATCCCCGGTATCGCCGAGCACGCCCGCGGCTTCCGCGGCCTGCCGGAGGCCCTGTACCTGCGGGACCACATCGTGCGGCAGCTGGAGCTGGCCGCGCACACCGAGGACGAGGACGAGCGGCGGGCCCGTTCCACGTTCGTCGTGGTCGGCGCCGGCTACACGGGCACGGAGGTGGCCGCGCACGGCACGCTGTTCGCCGACGCCGTCACCCGCCGCACCCGCGGCCGGCGGGTCACGCCCCGCTGGATGCTGCTCGACATCGCGCCCCGGGTGCTGCCCGAGCTGGACGAACGGCTCTCCCGCACCGCCGACGCGGTGCTGCGCCGCCGTGGCGTCGACGTCCGCACCGGCACCTCGGTGAAGGAGGCGAGGCGCGGCGGGGTGCTGCTCGACGACGGCGAGAGCGTCGACACCCGCAGCCTGATCTGGTGCGTCGGCGTCCGGCCCGACCCGCTCGTCGCCGACATGGGCCTGCCCACCGAACGCGGCCGGCTGGTCGTCGACCGCTACCTGAACGTGCCCGGCCACCCGGAGGTCTTCGCCTGCGGCGACGCCGCGGCGGTGCCCGACCTCACCAAGCCGGGGGAGTTCACGCCCATGACCGCCCAGCACGCCTGGCGGCAGGGCAAGACGGCGGCGCGCAACGTGGCCGCGCACCACGGCCTCGGCGAACGGCGCCCCTACGAGCACCACGACCGCGGCTTCGCCGTCGACCTCGGCGGCGTGCAGGGGGCGGCCAACCCGTTCCACGTGCCGCTGTCGGGACCGCTGGCCGGCGCGGTGACGCGCGGCTACCACCTGCTGGCGATGCCGGGCAACCGGATCAGGGTCGCCGCCGACTGGCTGCTCGAAGCCGCGCTGCCGCGCCAGGCCGTGCAGCTCGGCATGGTCCGCTCCGGCTCCGTACCGCTGGACACGGCCTCGCCCGAGCTGGCCCGCACGCCCAGAAGCTGACTCAAGGCCCGCCCGCACCACGGCGCCCGCCCGGAGGTTTCCCTCCGGGCGGGCGCCGTGGTGCGGGGCTGCGGTCAGCCGCCGCCCGGTGGTGCCCTGCTGATGTCGGCGAGTGCCGAGTCCGGGTCCGTCGCCCGCGCGACGTCGCCGATGCTGACGACCCCGACCATGCCGAGCCCCTCGACCACCGGCAGCCGCCGCACCGCGTGCTCCCGCATCAGGCGGGCGGCCTTCGCCAGGTCGTCGTCGGGCTCCACGCACACCGGGTCCGGGGTGCAGACCGACTGGCAGAAGACGGTGACCGGGTCCAGGCCCTCCGCCACGGCGCGCAGCGTGATGTCGCGGTCGGTGAGCACCCCGAGCAGGACCCCGTCCTGCGCCACCAGCACGTCGCCGACGGCCTGCGCGCGCATCAGCTGCGCCGCCTCCACCAGCGAGGCGTCCGGCCGTACGGCGGCGACCGCCGGCGTCATGACGTCCCGCACCCGCCGGATCATGGCCGACCGCCTCCCCGCGCGCTTCTCCGCGTTCCGCTGCCCATGTCCCTTCCGTCTTCCCGAGCGAGGGCGCTAGGCCACGATCCTGTCGCTGTCCCGGTCCCAGTGCCGGTGGCAGGCGATCACATCCGCGAACGCCGCGGCCACATCCGTCACCGCGGCGCCGTCCGCGCTGCTCACCACGCCGTGGTCGTCCACCACGCCGTCGCCCTCGCCGGACAGCCGGATGCCGGGCAGGCCGAGACCGCGGAGCAGCCCGACGCCCTCGCCGAGCGCCGCCACGCCCTTGCCGTGCTTGAACGCCTCGGCGACGTAATGCCTGGCCAGGCCGTCCTCGCCGAGCGTGCCCGCGCTGTCCGCGCCGCCCGGCACGCACACCGCGTCGTACAGCACCGAGGCCATCGTGTTCATGGCCCGGTCCACTCCGACCGTGCCGCCCTCCGCCGCGCGCACCTCGCCGTCGTGCGGCGCCAGGACCTCGGGCACGGCGCCCGCCTCGGACAGCGCGCCGCGCAGCGCCGAGACCTGCTCCTTCGCCACGCCGTCCGCGACCAGGATCGCGATGCGGCGGGTGGCGATGGAGTCCGTCGGGCTGTTGGCCAGGCTCAGGGCCGGTGAGGTCCTGCCGTGATTGCGGCCGGCCGGCTCGGCGGGCGGCCGCACGCCGATCCCCTCGGCCACGGCGGTGGCCAGGGTGTGATCGATGTGGTTCAGCTGCTCGACGGTGCGCTCGCGGATCTCGCGGTGCGTCGTCTTGCCCAGCTCGAAACGGTACGCGGCGACGATGTGCTCCTTCTCCCAGTCCGCCATGCTGTTCCAGAACAGCGTGGCCTGGCTGTAGTGCTCGGAGAAGCTCTCGCTGCGCTTGCGGATCTTCACGCCGTCCACCCGCTCCTGGTGGTGCACGTAAGCACCGGCGTCCGGGGACGCGAGCACCGGGCAGCCGCCGGAGACCGAGTTCGGCGCGTACGACGATTTGCCCGGGTGGATGCGGTGCTGCCCGTAGCCGTCGCGCTGGTTGTTGCGCACCTGCGCCACCGGCCGGTTCACCGGCAGCTGCTCGAAGTTGGGGCCGCCGAGCCGGATCAGCTGCGTGTCCAGGTAGGAGAAGTTGCGGCCCTGGAGCAGCGGGTCGTTGGTGAAGTCGATGCCCGGCACCACGTGCGCGGTGTGGAAGGCGACCTGCTCGGTCTCGGCGAAGAAGTTGTCCGGGTTCCTGTCCAGCACCATCTTCCCGATGGGGCGCAGCGGCACCGTCTCCTCGGGGATGATCTTCGTCGGGTCCAGCAGGTCGAAGTCGAAGCGGAACTCGTCGTCCTCCGGCACCAGTTGCACCGCTAGCTCGAACTCGGGGTAGTCGCCCCGCTCGATGGCGTCCCACAGGTCGCGCCTGTTGTAGTCCGGGTCCTTGCCCGCGATCGTCTGGGCCTCCTCCCACACCAGCGAGTGGGTGCCGAGCACCGGCCGCCAGTGGAACTTCACGAACGTCCCGCGGCCCTCCGCGTTAACGAAGCGGAACGTGTGAACGCCGAATCCCTGCATCATGCGGTAACTGCGGGGAATCGACCGGTCGGACATCAGCCACATGACCATGTGCATCGATTCCGGCTGGAGCGACACGAAGTCCCAGAACGTGTCGTGCGCCGACTGCGCCTGCGGAATCTCGTTGTCCGGCTCCGGCTTCACGGCGTGCACGAAGTCGGGGAACTTGATGGCGTCCTGGATGAAGAACACCGGGAAATTGTTCCCGACCAGATCGTAATTGCCCTCGCGCGTATAGAACTTGGTGGCGAACCCGCGGACGTCGCGCACCGTGTCGGCCGAGCCGCGCGATCCCGCCACCGTGGAGAAGCGCACGAACACCGGTGTCTCCCGGTCCTCGCTCTGGAGGAAGTCCGCCTTCGTGTACTCGGCGAGCGACGCGTACGGGCGGAAGTAGCCGTAGGCGCCCGCCCCCCGCGCGTGCACCACCCGCTCCGGTATCCGTTCGTGATCGAAGTGCGTGACCTTCTCGCGGAAGTGGAAGTCCTCCATCAGCGTGGGGCCGCGCTCGCCCGCCGAGAGGGAATTGTCCGTGTCGTCGACGCGCGAACCGAAGTTCGTCGTCAGCGGCCCGTCCTCCGGACGGTCCCGCAGCGGATCGAGTTGTTCCTGTTTGGCGCGCGCCTCGTCCGTGGACATGGGGCTCCCTCCGGTTTCAACCGCTCGGGGTGCGAGAGTGCCTCACCGGTTACCCGTTTACCGCATTGCAAACATCCTCGGGCCCGCCGGTGCGCAGCGCGTCGAGCAGCCCGTCCGCCGGGTCGGGCGACGTGCCGAGCTCCACCTTGCGGCGCCGCGCGACCGTGCCGCCGCGGTTCAGGCACCACGTCAGCCACACGTCGAGCCGCCGCTCGTCCAGCAGGTCGGCCGGCACGAGCGCGGGCCACCGGCACGCCCTCGCCTGCGCCGTCACCTTCGCGCCGCCCGCCACCGGGTCCACCGCGATCGGCGGGACGCCCGTGCGCAGGCCCAGCACCAGCCCGTGCAGCCGGTCGGTCACCAGCGCGTCGAGCCGCCCCACCACCGAGAGGAACTGGTCCGAGGTGCCGCACAGCAGGCCGTCGCCGCGGTCCAGCCTGCTCTCCAGCACCACCGGCGCGCACCGCGCGCCCGCCAGCCACCGCGTCACCGTCTCCGCCACCGCGCCGTGCATCCTGCGGTCGCCGTACTCCCGCTGCCCCTGCGTCAGCAGCACCCCCACCACCGGCACCGGCGTCCCGCGCGGCGCCCGCAGCGACAGGTCCCGCAGCGGCTCACCGTCCGCCCCGTCCCGCGCGAGCACCCGGTGGAAGCCGGCCACCGCGGGATCGTCCCGGTCGATCACCGAGACGCCGACCGCGATCCGGTGGCAGTGCGCGAACCGCTCGTGCAGCCCCGCGGGCAGCGGCCCGTGCACAGGGCCGCAGACGAAGACCAGCCGCGTGTAGTCCACCGGCCGGGCCCGTTCCAGGGACAGGCCGCCCGGCTCGAACCGCGGGCTCCACGCCACGTCGTACGGTTCGCCGCCCTCGTCGAGGACCTGCCGCACCCGGTCGAGCGCCAGCACGTCACCCGCCGTCGCCTCGCCGTCGACGAAGCTGAACCACCCGGTAAGCAACGTTCGTCCGCCGTCACTGTGCATTCACGCCGAGTGCCCTGGGCGACCGCCCCGAAACGGCCGGCCGCCCCGTATGCCCTCTTCATCCCTGTTTGCCGTCGGCTGATGCGGGCACTCGGGACCGCGTGTCTGCCGCCACCGTCGGGGTGGTCATCGCCACCAGGAACCGCGCCACCCGACTCCTCGCCACCCTGGACCGGCTCACCGCCCTGCCGGAGCGCCCGCCGATCCTGGTCGTCGACAACGCGTCCGACGACGGCACCCGCGCGCGGCTCGCCGACCGCTTCCCCGAGGTGCGCGTCCTCGGCCTGCCCGCCAACCGCGGCGCGCTGGCCCGCAACGACGGCGTCCAGGCCCTCTCCGCCCGCTACATCGCCTTCAGCGACGACGACTCCTGGTGGGCCCCTGGATCACTGGCCGCCGCGGCCGGACTGATGGAGGCCCACCCGCGCCTCGGCCTGCTCGCCGCCCGCACCCTCGTCGGCGAGGCCCGCACGCCCGACCCGCTCAACCACGTGCTCGCCGACTCGCCCGCCCCCGCCCGCGACGGACTGCCCGGGCCCCCGGTCCTCGGCTTCCTCGGCTGCGCCGCCGTCGTCCGCCGCTCCGCGTTCCTCTCGGCCGGCGGCTATCACCCGCTCTTGTTCTTCGGCGCGGAGGAGACCCTCCTCGCCTACGACCTCACCGCCGCCGGCTGGCACGTGTGCTATGCCCCGCAGATCACGGCCGTGCACCAGCCCGCCACCGGCCCGCGGCCCAGCCGCGGCACCCTCGTGCGGCGCAACGAGGTGCTGACCGCCTGGCTGCGCCGCCCACTGCCGGTGGCCCTGCGCCAGACCTGGCGCCTCGCCCGCGACGCCCCGCGCGAAGGCGCCGCCCGCCACGCGTTCGCCCAACTGCTGCCCCGGCTGCCCGCCGCCGTGCGCGGCCGCCGGCCGCTGCCCGACGACGTGGAGGCCCACGTCCGCCGCCTGGAGCTGTCCCATGCCGCCCGATGACCGCACCTCCGTCGTGATCATCACCCGCGACCGCCGCAGCGAACTGCTGCACACCCTCGACCGGCTGGCGGCCCTCCCCGAGCAGCCGCCCGTCCTGGTCACCGACAACGGCAGCACCGACGGCACGGCACAGGCCGTGGCCCGCCACCACCCCGCCACCCTGGTCCTGACCCCGGGGGCCAACCTCGGCGCGATCGGCCGCAACCTGGCCGTCCGGCACGTCACCTCCCCCTACATCGCCTTCTGCGACGACGACACCTGGTGGGAACCCGGCTCGCTGACCCGTGCCGCCGACCTGCTGGACGCCCACCGGGAAGTCGCCGCGGTCACCGCGCGCATCGTCGTCGAGCCCGAAGGCACCGAGGACGCGATCGTCGAGGAGCTGCGCACCTCGCCGCTGCCGCGCCCCGGCTGGCTGCCCGGGCCCGCCCTCGGCTCGTTCCTCGCCGCCGCGACCGTGCTGCGCACCGACGCCTTCCGCGCGGCGGGCGGCTTCCACCCCAGGCTGTGGCTCGGCGGCGAGGAGGAACTGCTCGCCGCGGACCTGATGGCCGACGGCTGGTGGCTGATGTTCGACGAGAGCCTGACGATCCACCACGCGCCCTCCGCCGTGCGCGACCCCACCCGCCGCCGCGCCGACGGCATCCGCAACACCCTGTGGTTCACCTGGCTGCGCCGGCCCGCCCGCCCCGCGCTGCGCCGCACCGCGCATCTGCTGCGCACCGTGCCGCACGACCGCACCACGGCGGCGGCCCTGCTGCGCGCCGCGGCCGGCCTGCCCTGGGTCCTGCGGGAACGCCGCCCCCTCCCGCCCGAGGTCGACCGCAGGCTGCGCACGCTGGAAGCCGCCCAGCGCGCCTCGAACGCCCGCCGCTACGTGGGCTGACGGCCTCCGGGCCGTCCCCCGGGCGGCAGCGCCGCCACCGCCGCCACGGCCTCCGCGACGGAGATGCGCAGCAGACGGCGGTCGGGGTCCTGGCCGTGCGGGTCTCCCGGGCGCAGGTCGCCCGGTCGGTCCGGATGCCACAGCACGCGGTGCCGCGGCGTGCGCGGCGGGCCCCACAGGCGCGGGGAGACCGGGCCGAACAGCACGACCGAGGGCGTGCCGAGCGCCGTCGCCAGATGGGCCACGCCGGTATCGCCGACCACCACGGCGCGCGCCTGCGCCAGCAGCGCGGCCAGCTTGCCGAAGGGCGGCGCGTCGGCGCGCTCGAGCCCTCCCGGGGCGGCCACCCGCCGCGCCAGGTCGCCCTCGCCGGGACCCGAGGTCACCACCACCCGGTGCCCGGCGGCCCGCAGTTCGCGGCCGAGCGCCGCGAAGCGCTCCGCGGGCCAGCGGCGCGCGGGCGCGTCCGCGCCCGGGTGCAGCACCACCGCGCCCGGCGCGGGCGAGGGCAGTTGCGGCACCGGCAGCCGCACGTCCGCCGGGTCGGCGGGCACCCCGTACCAGGACAGCAGCCGGCACCAGCGGACCCGTTCATGCTCACCCGCCCGCCACGCCGGGCCCTGCGGGTGCGCGTAGCCGTAGAGCCGGCCAGGGCGCAGCGCGCGCAGCGCGCGCAGGCTCTCCTCGCCGCTGCCGTGCAGGTCGACGGCGTGGTCGGGGCACGGCCCGGCCCACGGGATGTGGCCGGGCACCCCCCGGCCCGGCGCGGTCGCGGGCACCAGACGGTCGACCGCGCCGGTGGCGGCGGCGGCCTCCGCGAGCCAGGCGGGCGCGGCGAGCAGCAGCCGGTGCCCGGGGAACGCGCGGCGCAGCCCGCGCAGCGCGGGCACCGCCGTCAGCAGGTCGCCCAGGCCCAGGGCGCGCAGCACCACCAGCCTGGGCACGGCCCCGGTCATGGCGAGGCACAGGCGGCGCGGCGCGCCAGCTCCGTCGTGGACCGCCCGTCCAGGTACGGCAGCACCAGCGTCTGGGCGCCCCACTCGCGCAGCGCCGCGGCCTCCGGCAGGTCGCGCACGCTGTAGTCGCCGCCCTTCACCCACACATCGGGCCGCAGCCGCCGCAGCAGCGCCTCGGGGGTGTCCTCGTCGAACACGACGACCGCGTCCACGCAGCCGAGCCCGGCCAGCACGCGCGTCCGGTCGGCCGCCGGGTTGAACGGGCGGCCCGGGCCCTTCAGCCGCCGCACCGAGGCGTCCGAGTTCACGCATACGATCAGGCAGTCGCCGGTGCGCCGCGCGTTCTCCAGGAACTGCACGTGTCCGGCGTGCAGCAGGTCGAAGCAGCCGCCCGCGGCCACCACCGTCCCGCCCTCGGCCCGCACCGACGCGATCAGGCCCTGCACGTCGCCCGACTCGGCCACCGGGGCGGGCGGCCTGGCGGCGCTCAGCGCCGCCCGCGGGGCGAGCGAGGCCGGGCCGCCCGCCGCGATGAACGCCGAGGCGGCCTCCGTGGCCTGGCCGACGGCCTCGGGCGGCAGGCCCCCGTCGGCCAGCACGGTCGCGGCCGTCGCGGCGAAGCAGTCGCCCGCGCCGCACGGGTCGCCGTCGAGACCGGCCGCGACCGGCACGTACAGCGGATCGTCGCAGTGCGCCCTGGCCAGCACCGCGCCGCGGCAGCCGAGCGTGACGGCGACGGACAGCGCCTCCCAGCGCTCGGCCAGCAGCGCCCCGCGGCGGCTGTGCGCGCGCAGGGAGTCGTCGCCCTCCCGTTCCCGCTCGCCGCAGAACCAGCGCGCCTCCCGCTCGTTCGGCGTGACCAGACGTGCCCCGCCCACCGGGGGGCGCCCGCGCGGGTGCGGGTCCCACACCACCGGCACGCGCCGGGCGGCGTCGGCGAGCGCCTGCCGCAGCACCGCGACCGTGCCCTGCCCGTAGTCGGCCACCAGCACGGCCCGCGCCTCCCGCAGCGCCCGGTGCACGGCAGGGCCCGGCGACCCGGGAACGCCGCCGCCGCGGTCGACGCGCACCAGCGGTTGCCCGTCGGCCAGCACCCGCGACTTCACGGGCAGGCAGCCGTCCAGCGGCAGTTCCGCGAGCCGGACCCCGGGCGGCAGCATCCCGCGCACCGCCTCGCTGGCCGGGTCGGTGCCGAGCGCCGTCACCAGCACCACCTCGCGGCCGTCGCGCGCGGCGAGGGCCGCGGCGAGCCCCGCGCCGCCGGGCCGGCGGCGTTCGCCCGCGACCTCGACGACCGGCACCGGCGCGTCCGGCGCGAGCCGGGTGGCGTCCCCGGCCACGTCCTCGTCCAGCAGCAGGTCGCCGACCACCACGATCGGCTGGTGCCCCGTCATGACGCGTCCCGTCGGGTGAGCACGGCGGGCTGGGGCGCGGTGACGGGCCCCGGGCCAGGCAGCGCCTCGTCGAAGCTCTCGCACACCACGTGCAGCGCGACCAGGTGCGCCTCCTGCACGGTGGCCGTACTCTCCGTGTCGATGCTCAGGACCGCGTCGGCCTGCGCGGCCAGCGGATTGGGCGCGGGACCCGTCATCGCCCACACCCGCAGCCCGGCCGCGCGGCCCGCGGTGGCCGCGCCCAGCAGGTTGTCGCTGCTGCCCGAGGTCGACATCAGCATCAGCACGTCCCCGGCCCGCCCGTGGGCGGCGACCTGGCGGGCGAAGATCTCGTCGAAGCCGTAGTCGTTCCCGATGGCCGTGACGCTGGACGTCTCGGCGTGCAGGGAGATCGCGGAGAAGGGCCGGCGCTCCTGGTCGTAGCGGCCGACCAGCTCGGCCGTCAGGTGCTGGGCCTGGGCGGCGCTGCCGCCGTTCCCCGCGCACAGCAGCCGCCCGCCCGCGGGCAGGATGTCCGCCAGGTTCCGGCCCCAGGCGACGGCCTCGCCGAGTCCTTCGGCGCGGAAGCGGTGCAGCGCGTCCTGGAGGGACAGGCAGTGCTCGTGCGCGGTGCGCGATTCTTGCATGGGACGGGTTCCTCCCTGTGTCGGGCGCGGTCAGGCGCCGCTGACGGGGGCGGGGTGGCGGCTGCTGACTTCTCGGTAGACCTCTTCGGTGGCGGCGGCCACCGCGGCCCAGCGGAACCGGGTCAGGACCCGCCGCCGCCCGGCCGCGCCGCAGGCGGCGCGTTCGGCGGGGGAGGCGAGCAGCGAGCCCGCCGCCTCGGCCAGGGCCACCGGGTCGCCCGGCGGCACCAGGCGCCCGGTGCCCGGGTCGGCGACGGTGTCGCGCTGGCCGCCGACGGCGCTCGCCACCACGGGAACGCCGCAGGCCATGGCTTCGAGCGGCACGATGCCGAACGGCTCGTAGTCCGCCGGGCAGAGCACCAGGTCCGCGCTGCGCAGCAGCGGCGGCACGTCGGTGCGGGCCAGGCCGCCGGCGAAGCGCACCCGGTCGGCGACGCCCAGCGAACGGGCGGCCTCGCGCAGGCGCCGCACATCGGGGTCGGCGTCGAGGCAGCCGGCCCGCGGCCCGCCGGCGATGACGAGTTCGGCGTCCGGCAGCGCCGCCAGCGCGGCCAGGGACACCTCGGCGCCCTTGCGCGGCACGAGGCGGCCCAGCTGGAGCAGCCGGTGGGGGAGCGGGCCGCGGGGCGCGGCCGGCCCGTCCGGTGTGAACAGGGCGGGGTCGACGCCGCAGGGCACGATGCCGACCCGCTCGGGCGGCAGGCCGAGGGCCATCAGCTCCTCGACCTCGTCCCGGCAGGTCGCCACCGTGCGGTCGCAGCTGAGGCCGACGTACCGCTCCCAGGTGACCCGGTCGGCGGGGCTGGTGTCCGCGGGCCCCTGGTGGCGCCGCTTGACCGCGCCGAGGGCGTGGAAGGTGTGCACGAAGGGGATGCCGAGCGGCCGGGCGGCCTGGAGCGTGGCGACCCCCGACATCCAGAAGTGGGAGTGCACCACGTCGGGCGGGTTCCGCGCCCACTCCCGTTCCAGGACGGCCCCGAACCGCGCCATGAACGGCAGCAGCCGGTCCTTCGGCACCGGCTCGGCGGGCCCGGCCGGCACGTGCCGCACCGCGACGCCCGGCCGCAGCCGCACGGTCGCGGGGAGCGAGGCGGAGTCGCGGCGGGTGTAGACCGTCACCGCGTGCCCGCGGTCCGCGAGTTCCCCGGCCAGCTGCGCGACGTGCACGTTCTGGCCGCCGGCGTCCTCGCCGCCGAGGGCGGCGAGCGGGCTGGCGTGCTCGGAGACGAGGGCGATGGTCAGCCCCGCGCGCAAGGGTCGCCTCATCAGCGGATCACCTCCTCCATCAGCAGGTCCCAGTCGTCGAGGAAACGTTTGAGTCCGTAACGCTCCAGCGCGGCGTGCCGCGCCGCCCGCCCGGCCTCGGCCGCCGCGTCCTGGTCCGCCAGGAAGCGGGCCGTGGCGCGGGCCAGGACCTCGGGCCTGGTGGAGAGGACCCCGGCCTCCTCCGGCACCGCCTCGGCGGCCTCCGTGGTGGCCAGGGCGACGATGGGCATGCCCAGGTGCATGGCCTCGATGAGAGAGAGCCCCAGGGAGGTCCACCGCACCGGGTGCAGATAGACGCGGCGGCGGGCCATCTCGTCGTGCAGCCTGGCCTGCGGCAGGTCGTAGCTGCGGCACCGTTCCCAGGGAATGCCGAGACGCTCCGCCAGGTCGCCGGTGCGCATGCCGAACACGTCGAGCGGCGCGGCCTCGGCGAGCCCGGGCAGCAGGTCGGTGCCGGTGACGCGGCCGCGCCGCAGCGGCTCGTTGACGACGACCGCGGCCCGGGCCAGGTCGCCCCGCCAGCGGTGCCCCGGGTCCACCACGCCGTGCTCGACGACCGTGGTGGCGGTGCCGCCGCAGTCCCAGAACAGCCGGTTGAAGTGGGTGACGTGCACCAGTAGCAGGTCGTCCCGGTCGGCGAACGGGTGCCGGCTGTCGGGCACGTTCCCGGTCGGCGCGTTGTGCTCCACGTACACCGCGGGCACGTCGCGTCCTGGGCGGCGCCCGCCGAGCCAGCGTTCCGCCAGCTCGGCCTCGTGCGGGCGCTGGAGGACCACCAGGTCGACCGGCTCCCGCGCCAGCTGCTCCGGCGGCACCTCACGCACCGACTCGGGCCACTGGTAGGTGCGCGCCCGGCCGAGACCGTCAGGGCCCCGGTCGGGCAGGACGGGGACCAGGTAGGAGTGGGAGCCCTGGACGAACGCGGTCGTCCAGGCGCCGTGCACGTGCCAGATCAGGATGTTCATGCCGCCGCCTTCCGTCCGGCGCCCTCCGGGCGTGGGCCGCCCACCGTCAGCGCGGCCACCGCGCCGATCACTTCCTCGTCGGTGATGGAGTCCAGACAGGGGTGCCCGGCGACCGGGCACAGCCGCGCGCGCGTGTTGGCGCACGGGCTGTTCTGCCGCCCGAGCAGCAGGTGCGGCACCCGGTAGGGCAGCCAGCGGTCCGCGCTGACGACCGGGGAGAAGAGGCTGACCACGGGGGTGCGCACGGCCGCCGCCAGGTGCGCGGGCCCGGTGTTGCCCGCGACGACGACGCGGGCGCCCGCCAGCACCCCGGCCAGCTCCGGCAGCGCGGTCCTGCCGCCGAGGTCGAGGGCGTGCGGGCCGGCGACCCGCCGGGTCAGTGCCTCCTCGCCGCGGCTGCCGGTGACCACGACGCGGTGCCCGGCCCCGGCGAGCGCCGCCACCGCCCGCGCGGCGCGCTGCGGCGACCAGGCGCGGGCCGGGACGGCCGCGCCCGGGTGGACCACCACGTAGGGATCGCCGCCGGTGAGATGGGCGGTGTCCGGGTGCGCGCCGACGCGCAGGGCGCCGCAGTCGCCCTCGGGCAGGGAGAAGCCGGCCGCCTGCGCGAGTTCGAGCGCGGCGGCGGCCTCGTGCCGGTACGGCGCGCGCCGGTGCCGCAGCTGGAGCAGCGAACCGGGGTAGTGCTCGCTGTCCGCGCCGACCCACGGCACCCCGGCCAGCTTCAGCAGCAGCGCCGCGGGCAGCGGGCTCTGGTGGTGCGAGGCGAGGACCAGGGCGCGGTCGAAGCGGCCGGCGGCGAGCCGGCCGATCAGCGCGTCGACGCCCGGCCGTTCCAGGGGCGGCGGCTGGAGGCTGACCCACGGGGCGTCGAAGACGATCACGTCGTCGACGCCGGGCAGCAGCCGGCCCGCGGCCTCCCCGCCGGGGCCGCACAGCAGGGCGGTCGCCGAGGAGCCCGCGGCGACCGCCCGGACGGCGGGCCCGGCCAGCAGCACGTCGCCCGCGCTGTCCAGGCGCACGACCAGGGTGCGGGGTGCGTCGTTGATGCCGTCGTTCATGCCGTCGTTCATGCCGCACCTCCCGCCGGACGGCCGCCGAGCAGCAGCCGCACGGCACCGAGCAGGTCGGCGGCCCGTTCCCGCGCCGCGGCGATCTCCGCCCGCCGGGTGGCCGCGGTGGGCACCAGTACCCCGCGGGCCCCGGCGGCGCGCGCCGCGGCCATATCGCTGCCGATGTCGCCGATGACCGCGACGCGGTGCGGCGCGACGCCGAGCCTGGCGCACGCGGCGTGCACCAGACCGGGCTCCGGCTTGCGGCAGCGGCAGCCCTGGCCGGGGGCGTGCGGGCAGACGGCCCACACCGCGAACGGGCCGAGCAACTCCTCCGTGCGCCGCCGCACCGCCTCGACGCCCGCGCGATCGAAGCAGCCGCGTGCGGCGCCCGACTGGTTGCTGACCACCCCGGCGCCGATGCCGTGGGCGCGCAGCAGGTCGAGCGCCGCGCGGGCGCGGGGGAGCGGGCGGACGAGGGCCGGGTCGGCGTTGTAGGGCACGTCCTCGATCAGCGTGCCGTCGCGGTCGAACAGCACCGCGTCCGGCCCGGGACCCGCCCGCCGCACGGGCCGGGCGCCCGGCGCCGCGGGTGGCAGCAGCCAGGGGCCGCCCGCCCGTGGTTCGGGGAGCGTCGACGTCGTGGCCTTAGTCATGAACGACTGAGTTGCCCGAATTGCCCGAATCAAACAGCGGGTGGTCCGCGCCGCGCCGACCGGCCGAGCCCGGGGGCAGCGGCGCCACGGAGCGGTGCCGCAGCTCCCCGGCCAGCCAGTACGCCACGGCCGCGGGCGGGATCGCCGCGCTGGTCACCAGCATGCGCCGCACCTCGCTGCCCGTGCGCGGCCCAGGGCGTACCCGCGCCGCCGCGAACTCGGCCGTGCCGACCAGCCACAGCGCCGCGCAGAGCGCCGCGCCGCGTCGCCGCCCGGCCGCCGCCGCGCAGAGCGCGGCCGCGGCGGCGGCCGTCACGGCGAGGTGGCGCGGCAGCCGGCCGCGCGGCGCCTGCGCGCGCGCCCACCAGCCGGGGCCGTGCAGGCGCCGCATCAGCACGTCGTCGGCGTTCCCCGCCTGGGTGCGCACCGACACCCAGCGTCCTGCGGGGCGGACCGGGTGGCGCGTCCTGCGTTCGCCCAGGGCCAGCACCCACCCGGCGGCCAGCAGCCGCAGCGCCAGGTCGGCGTCCTCCCGGAACGCGCGGGGGAAACGTTCGTCGAAGCCGCCGACCGCTTCGAGCGCCTCGCGCCGGTAGGCCATGTCGGCGGTGATCCAGCGGGCCGTGGCGAGGCCCGCCGTGCCGCGTTCCCAGTCGGTGGGCCGCCGGTCCTGCGGCAGCGGCACCTCGATCCGCGCCTGCACACCCGCGATGTCGGCCTCCGCCGCCGCCAGATCGGCCGTCAGTGCGTCGGCCCAGCCGGCGCCCGGCACCACGTCGTCGTCGAGGAACGCGATCCACGGCTCGGGCGCGCGCCGCCAGCCGGCGTTGCGGGCGGCGGCAGGACCCGCGCCCCGGCCCGGCACGATCTCCACCAGGTCCCGCAGCACGGCGGGCACCGCCACCGGCAGCGGCGTCGGGTCGTGCGCGGGCCGGTCGTCCACCAGCAGGACACGCGCGGGACGCGGCCCGCGGTCGGCCGCGAGCGCGGCCAGCACCCGGCCGAGGCTCGGCCGCCCGAGGGTGGGGATCACCACCGCGTAGGCGGTGTCCGCGCCGGGGCCCTGGGCCCGGGCGTCGGGGCCGCCCGCGGCCGTCACCTGGCGCCGCCGTCGAACAGCGCGCGGCGGCGCACCAGGAACGGCCCGATCGCCAGCACGTCGACCGGCGAGGAGCCGAAGCATTCCAGGGCGTCCCTGGGGTCGTCGACCATCGGCCGGCCCGCCGTGTTCAGGCTGGTGTTGACGACCACGGGCAGTCCGGTGCGCTCCTCGAAGAGCCGAAGCATCCGCGCGACCAGCGGCTCCGCCGCCGCGTCCACGGTCTGGATGCGCGCGGTGCCGTCCACGTGCACCACGGCCGGGATGCGGTCGCGCCAGCCGGGCCGCACCTCGTGCACGAACAGCATGAACGGGCTGGGCAGCGGGCCCTCGAACACCTCCGCCGCGCGCTCGGCGAGCACCATCGGCGCGACGGGCCGGAACTGTTCACGGCCCTTGATGTCGTTCAGCCGCTCCAGGTTGCCCGACTTGCCGGGGTGCGCCAGCAGCGAGCGGTGGCCCAGTGCCCTGGGCCCGAACTCGGCGCGGCCCTGGAACCAGGCCACCACCGCGTTCTCCGCCAGCGCCTCCGCGACCGAGCCCGCCACGTCCTGCGGCCGTTCGAAGGGCACCGCGGCCGTCTTCAGCCACGCCTCGATCTCGGCGTCCGACCAGCCGCGCCCCAGGTCGGCGCCGGGCGGCGGCTGCACCGGCGCGGTGCCGGCGAGGGACGCGTGGAGCAGCGCGCCGCCCAGCGCGGTGCCCGCGTCGCCCGCGGCGGGCTGCACCCACACGCGGCCGAACGGCCCCTCGCGGGCGATCCGCGAGTTGGCCACGCAGTTGAGCGCGACGCCGCCGGCCATCGTCAGCACGTCGTCATTGGTCTGCCCGTGCAGCCAGCGGACCAGGTCGAGCAGCGTCTCCTCCAGGCAGGACTGCGCGCTGGCCGCCAGGTCCGCGTGCTCCTGCGTCCAGGCCCGGTCGGCGCGGCGCCGCGGGGCGAACTCGGCCCACGGCACGTCCGCCGCCCGGAACCCGCCGTCCCCGGTGGGGTGCACGTAAGCGCGCAGCTCGGGCAGGAAGCGGGGGGTGCCGTACGAGGCGAGCGCCATCACCTTGTACTCGTCGCTCGACCGCAGGAAGCCCAGATGCTCCGTCAGCTCCTCGTACACCAGGCCGAGGGAGTGCGGGAGTTCCTGCGCGGCCAGCGGCTCCAGCGCCTGGCCGGTGCGCCGCGCCGCCAGGTGCGAGGCGAACTCGCCGCGCCCGTCGAGGACCAGCACCGAGGAGTTCTCCGCGGCGGGCGCGGCGAAGGCGGCGGACGCGGCGTGCGCCATGTGGTGCGGAACGAACCGCACGCGTTCCCGGTCGAGTCCCGGCAGCGCCTCGGTGAGGAAGGAGGGCGCCTCGCGGGCGTACGTCACCCGCAGGTGGTCCCACGGGTCGTGCAGCCCCATCGTCTCGGCGGGGCGCGCCAGCGCCGGGTCGAACGAGTAGGTGACGGCGTCCAGGTCCTCGGGGCGCAGTCCGGCCTGCCCCAGGCACCAGGCCGCCGCCTTCTCCGGCAGCTCCCAGGCGGCGAACGGGACGGGCCGTTTGCCGTGCTTGCGGCGGGAGAAGCGTTCCTCCTCGGCCGCGGCCACGGTCTGTCCATCGATGACGAGGGCCGCCGCCGGGTCGTGGAACAGGGCGTTGATTCCGAGTACGCGCATGGGCCCTCCGGGAGTGTGCGGGTGACGTGGGTGTGCTCAGGCCGCCACCGGCGCGCGGTACCAGGCGATGGTGCGGGCCAGGCCCTCCTCGGCCGGGGTCCGCGGCTCCCACTGGAGCTTCCCGCGGGCCAGGGTGATGTCGGGGCAGCGCACGGTCGGGTCGTCGGTCGGCCGCTCCACCATGCGCACCCGCGATCCCGACCCGGTCAGCCGGATCACGAGGCGTGCCAGCTCCAGCATGGTGATCTCCTGCGGGTTGCCGATGTTGACGGGGCCGCGCAGATCGGACCCGGCCATGGCCAGCACCCCGCGCACGGTGTCGTCGACGTAGGTGAGGGAACGGGTCTGCTGCCCGTCGCCGGTCACCGTCAGCGGCTCCCCGGCCAGCGCCTGCCGGATGAACGTCGGCACGGCGCGCCCGTCGTAGCCGCGCATCCGCGGCCCGTAGGTGTTGAACAGCCGCACGATCCCGGTGTCCGTGCCGTGCACCCCGGCCTCCGCCGTGGTCAGCGCCTCCGCGAAACGTTTGGCCTCGTCGTACACGCTGCGCGGGCCGACGGGGTTGACGTGCCCCCAGTAGTCCTCGCTCTGCGGGTGCTGCTGCGGATCGCCGTACACCTCGGAGGTCGAGGTGAGGACCAGGCGCGCGCCGTGCCTGCGGGCCAGCGCGAGGGCGTTGCGCGTGCCGAGGCTGCCGGTCTCCAGCGTGTGCAGCGGCAGTTTCAGGTAGTCGGCGGGCGAGGCGGGCGACGCCAGGTGCAGCACGAGGTCGGCGGGCCTCGCCACGTCGAACGCCTCGCGGACGTCGGCGCGCGTGAACGTGAACGCCGGCTGCCCGCGCAGGTGCGCGATGTTCTCCTCGTCGGCCGTGCACAGGTCGTCGATGCAGGTGACTGCCGTGCCCTCGGCCAGCAGCGCGGTGCACAGATGCGAGCCGAGGAAGCCGGCTCCGCCGGTGACGACCGCGTGTCGGAAGCGCATGTCATCTCCTTTCGTCAACGACCGCACCCAAGTACCCCCTCGCCAAAACCGGCAAACGGGTGGAAACGGGGCGGTGTGCCACCGCCCGTACCGGGGTACCCGGCGCGAACGAGGCTTCAACGGCTGACCCGGCTGACCCGGCTGACCCGGCCGAGCCGGCTGACAAGGACTGGTGCCGATGACTTCCGCCGACGGCAAGCGCGTCGTGGTCGTGGGGGCGACGGGCAATGTCGGGAGCGCGTTGGTGCGTGCGCTCGCCGCCGACCCGGACGTCTCCAGCGTCCTCGGCCTGGCCCACCGCCTCCCCGCCTGGGAGGTCGAGAAGACCACCTGGGCCGCGGTCGACCTGCGCGACGCGGGCACCGCCCGCGCGGCGCTCACCGCCCACTTCCGCGACGCCGACGCGGTGGTGCACCTGGCCTGGCTGATCCAGCCCGCCCGCGACCCGCTCATGACCTGGCGCACCAACGTGCTCGGCACGGGCCACGTGCTGCACGCCGCCGCGGCCGCCCGCGTGCCCGCCCTGGTGTACGCCTCATCGGTCGCCGCCTACGCCCCGGGCCCGAAGGACCGGGCGGTCACCGAGAGCTGGCCCACCCACGGCTGGCCGACCGCGTCCTACAGCCGCGAAAAGGCGTACGTGGAACGCCTGCTCGACACCTTCGCGCACGAACAGCCCGGTATCCGCGTGGTGCGGATGCGGCCGGGATTCATCTTCGCCCGCGCCGCCGCCTCGGCCCAACGCCGCCTGTTCGCGGGCCCGTTCCTCTTCGGCCCGATGGTCCGCCCCCACCTCAGCCCGGTCGTTCCCGACGTGCCGGGCCTGCGTTTCCAGGTGCTGCACGCGGCCGACGCCGCGGAGGCGTACCGGCTGGCCGTCCACCGCCCGGTGCGCGGCGCGTTCAACCTTGCGGCCGGACCGGTCGTCGACGCCGGGCTGCTCGGTGACCTCTTCGACGCCAGGCCGGTGCGCGTGCCCCGGCCGCTGCTGCGCGCCGCCGTCGCCGCCGCCTGGGGCGCGCGCCTCGCCCCGGCGCCGCCGCCGCTGTTCGACGCGTTCATGCGGCTGCCGCTGATGGACTGCGCGCGCGCCGGTGCCGAGTTGGGCTGGGAGCCGCGGCACACCGCGCAGGACGCCCTGCGCGATCTGCTCGCGGGCATGCGGCACGCCACCGGGCTGCCCACCCCGCCGCTCGAACCGAGGCTGCCGCACGGCCGGTTCGACGAGCTGGCCACCGGCGTCGGCAAGCGCCCCTGACCCGCGCCGGGTTTCCGCCGGGCACCGCGCGGTTACCCGTGGCGCCACGCCGGAACGGACAGGGAGAGGGGCAGTCATGACGTCGTTCGGCTACTTTCTGGCCAGCGAGGACCACGGACCGCGGGCTCTGGTGGAGCAGGCCGGGCAGGCGGAACGCGCCGGATTCAGCGGGCTGTGGATCTCCGACCACTACCACCCGTGGATCGATGCCCAGGGCCAGAGCCCGTTCGTCTGGAGTGTCATCGGCGCGCTCGCACAGGCCACGACGCTCCCGGTCGAGACGGCCGTGACCTGCCCGACGGTCCGTATCCACCCGGCCGTCATCGCCCAGGCCGCCGCCACGAGCGCGGTACAGCACGAGGGCAGGTTCCGGCTCGGCCTCGGCAGCGGCGAGGCCCTCAACGAGCACATCCTGGGCACCGCTTGGCCGCGCGCCGAGGTGCGTCTGGAAATGCTGGCGGAGGCCGTGGAGATCATCCGGCGGCTGCTGACCGGCGAACGCGTCAGCCACCGCGGCCGGCACTACACGGTCGAGAACGCCCGGCTGTACACCCTGCCCGAGGAGCCCGTCCCCGTCGACATCTCCGGCTACGGCCCGGCCGCGACCGACCTGGCCGCCCGCATCGGGGACGGCTTCGTCACCATGGGTCCGGAGGCGGGGCTCCTGCGCTGGTTCCGGGAGGGCGGCGGCGGGGCGAAGCCGACGGCCTGCGGCATCAAGGTCTGCTACGACACCGACCGCGAACGCGCCGCCGCCACGGTGCTCGAACGCTGGCCCAACCTCTTCCTGCCCGGCGAACTCGCCGCCCAACTGCCCGAGCCGCGCCACTTCGAGCAGGCCACCCGGCTGGTGACCGCCGACCACGTGCGCGACGGCGGGCAGGTGCCGCTCGGCGACGACCCGGAGGAACACATCCGCGCCCTGACGGCCTGCGCGGAAGCCGGCTTCGACCACGTCTACCTGAGCCAGATCGGGCCCGACATGGACGGCTTCTTCGACTTCTACCGCACCAAGGTCCTCCCGCAGCTGCCCCGCTGAGAGCCGGGCGCTCAAGGCTGAAAGGTCAATGATGAGCCAGACAGTCGCCGACTTCGTCCTCTCCCGGCTGCGCGCCTGGGACGTCGACGTCGTGTTCGGCTACCCCGGCGACGGCATCAACGGACTCCTCGCGGCCTGGGGCCGCGCCGACAACGAACCCCGCTTCGTCCAGGCAAGGCACGAGGAGATGGCCGCGTTCCAGGCCGTGGGCTACGCGAAGTTCAGCGGCCGGGCCGGGGTGTGCACCGCCACCTCGGGACCCGGCGCCATCCACCTGCTCAACGGCCTGTACGACGCGGCCCTCGACCACGTCCCCGTGGTCGCCGTCGTCGGCCAGACCAGCCGCACCGCCATGGGCGGCGCCTACCAGCAGGAGGTCGACCTGCACGCGCTGTTCAAGGACGTCGCGGCCTTCCTGGAGACGGTGAACGTCCCCGAGCAGCTGCCGAACGTGCTGGACCGCGCCTTCCGCACCGCCTACGGCCGCCGCGCCCCGGCCGTCGTCGTGCTGCCCGCCGACGTGCAGACCCTGGACCACCACGAGCCGGAGCATGCGTCTCTGATGGTGCCCTCCAGCCGCGACGACAGCGCCTGGACGGTCACCCCGACCGACGACGCGCTCGCGCGCGCCGCCGAGGTCGTCAACGCGGGCGAGAAGGTCGCCGTCCTCGTCGGGCAGGGCGCCGCCAAGGCCCGCGCGGAGATCGAGGACCTGGCCGAACTCCTCGGCGCCGGCGTCGCGAAGGCGCTGCTGGGCAAAGATGTCCTGCCCGACACGCTGCCCTGGGTGACGGGCACCATCGGCCTGCTCGGCACCCGCCCCTCCTACGAGTTGATGCGCGAGTGCGACACGCTCCTCACCATCGGCTCCAGCTTCCCCTACAGCCAGTTCCTCCCCGAGTTCGGCCAGGCCAGGGGCGTGCAGATCGACATCGACCCAGGGCTGATCGGCATGCGCTACCCGTACGAGGTCAACCTCGTGGGCGACGCCACGGCGACGCTGCGCAAGCTGCTGCCGCTGCTGCACCGGAAGGAAGGCGCGGCGCAGCGGCACCGCGAGCTGGCCGAGCGGGCCGAGCGCTGGCACGAGGCGCTGGCCCGGCAGGCGGAGCTGGTCGACGCCGACCCCATCAACCCCCAGTACGTCGCGCACGCCCTCGACCCGCTGCTGCCCGACGACGCGATCCTCGCCGTCGACTCCGCGTCCGTGACCAACTGGTACGCGCGCCACATCACCATGCGCGGGACGATGCGCGGCTCCCTGTCCGGCACGCTGGCCAGCATGGGCTGTGCCGTGCCGTACGCGATCGGCGCGAAGTTCGCCCACCCCGACCGGCCCGCCGTGGCCCTCGTCGGCGACGGGGCGATGCAGATGAACGGCATGAGCGAGCTGATCACCGCGGCCAAGTACCGGCACACCTGGGAGAATCCGCACCTGGTGGTCGGCGTGTGGAACAACCGGGACCTCAACCAGGTGACCTGGGAGATGCGGGCGATGTCCGGCGCCCCGCAGTTCCTGCCCTCGCAGGAGCTGCCCGACGTGTCCGCCGCGGCCTTCGCCCGCTCCCTCGGCCTGACCGGGGTGCGGGTGGAGAAGCCGGAGGACGTCGAGGCGGGCTGGCGCGAGGCGCTGGCCGCGCCGGGGCCCGCGGTCGTGGAGTTCCTCACCGATCCGGCGGTGCCGCCGATCCCGCCGGCGGCGACGTGGGAGCAGATCGAAGCGACCGCCAAGGCGCTGCTGAAGGGCGACCCGGACCGCGCCGACGTGGTCAAGAAGGGGCTCAAGGCCAAGCTCCAGCAGTACCTCACCGGCGGTGACCAGAGCAAGGACTGAACGGGAAGCACCGTGCCGCGCGCGATCCGGCCGCGCGGCGGCGGCCGCGGAAAGGAGCGTCAGATGACGGCACGAGAGCCCGAACCGCAGGACCCCACCGAGCGCCACCCCGCGCCGGAGTTCGCCGACCAGTCGCAGGAGCCCCCGGGCGACACCGGGGAGATGTCGCCGCGGCCGGACCACGGCGAGCGCACGTACCGCGGCTGCGACCGGCTCGCGGACCGCCGCACGGTCATCACCGGCGGGGACTCCGGCATCGGCCGCGCGGTGGCCCTGGCCTTCGCCCGGGAGGGTGCCGACGTGCTGTTCACGCATCTGCCCGAGGAGGCGGACGAGGCGGAGGAGACGTGCCGTCTCGTCACCGAGGCGGGCCGCCGCGCGGTCGCGCTGCCGTGCGACATCCGGGTGGAGGAGGAGTGCCGCCGGCTGACGGACCGGGCCGTCGCCGAGTTCGGCCGCGTCGACGTGCTGGTCAACAACGCCGCCTACCAGATGGCCCAGCCGGATGGCATCGAGAAGATCACCACGGAGCAGTTCGACCGGATCGTGCACACCAATCTGTACGGCATGTTCTGGCTGTGCCGGATGATGCTCCCGCACATACCGGCGGGCGGCAGCATCATCAACACCACCTCCGTTCAGGCGTACCGGCCGAGCCCGAAGCTCCTGGACTACGCCATGACCAAGGGCGCCATCGTCACCTTCACCCAGGGCCTGGCCGCACAGCTCGCGCCCGAGGGCATCCGGGTCAACGCCGTCGCCCCCGGACCGGTGTGGACGCCGCTGATCCCCGCCACGATGCCCGACACCAGCGAGTTCGGCGCGCAGTCAGGACTGGGCCGCCCGGCCCAGCCGGGCGAGATGGCGCGGGCCTACGTCTTCCTCGCCTCGCAGGACGCGGGCTTCGTCACCGCGGAGATCCTGAACGCCACCGGCGGCAGCGCCCTGCCCTGACGGCGCGCCGACGAAGGCCGCGGGCCCGCCGCCTCGCCTCAGGGGCGGCGGGCTCCGCGGCGCCGGTGCCGCTGTACGGCGCGCCAGACCTTCCGCCCGATCCACAGGGCGAGCAGCGGGCGCCGCAGCGGGCCGAGACGCATCTCAGGCCACCGTTCCGCCGGCGGCGGGCGCGGGAGCGGCCGCGGGCTCCACCGTGCCGTCGTGGCCGTCCACCTCGGTGCGGATGCGTTCGCAGGCCCGGCTCAGCAGCCGCGAGACGTGCATCTGCGAGATCCCCAGGTGCCGCGCGATGCGGCTCTGCGTCATGCCGTGGAAGAAGCGCAGGTACAGAATGTGCCGCTCGCGCTCCGGCAGCGCCTGCAAGGGGCTCTTGACCGACTCGCGGTCCACCACGCGGTCGAACCCGGGCTCGTGCGAGCCCAGCGTGTCGAGCAGCGAGTAGTCGCCGTCCGCGCCTGGAAGTTCAGCATTCAACGACAGGGTGCTGAAGCTCTCCAGCGCCTCCATGCCGGTCCTGACCTCGTCCTCGGTCAGGCCGCTGTGTTCCGCGATCTGCTCCACGCTCGGCCCCCGCTCGTCGAGCCGGAAACTCAGCTGCCGGGCCGAGGCCCGCACCCGGTTCCGCAGCTCCTGCGTGCGCCGCGGCACGTGCAGCCCCCACATGTGGTCCCGGAAGTGGCGCTTCACCTCACCGACGATCGTCGGCACGGCGTAGCTCTCGAAGGGCCGCCCGCGGCTCGGATCGAACCGGTGGACCGCCTTCACCAGGCCGAGCGCCGCGACCTGCTCCAGGTCCTCCAGCGCCTCGCCACGGTCGCGGAACGTCCGCGCCAGCCGGTCCGCCATCGGAATCCACGCACATATCACGTCCCGGCGCAATGCCTCGCGCTCCGGACACGGAGGCAGCTCGGCAATGCGCTGGAATTGACTGCTCGTGTCCGGCGCGTCGTCGTGCGGATGTCGCTTCTTGCGGGGGTTTGCGGGTGTATTCATTCCTGCTCTCCCAGGTGAGGGTGGGCGTGCGATTCGCGCTGCTCGCCACGGGAAGAGGCCGTTCCCGACAAGTCTGCCCGCATTTGCCCGCGCGCACATCTCGAACGCCGGGGGCCGCCGAGGTTTCCCGCGCGCCCCGCTGGTTACGCGGAGGGCACGACCTGGAAAAGACGGAAACGCAATCGACAGGAAAGGGCCGCACCGTGTCCTACAGCGCCTTTCTCTCGACCGTGCGCGAGCGCGGGGAGTACCCCGCCGACGAGGCGGAACGCATCGTCGAATCGGTCCTGACCACCCTCGGCCGGCGCCTTCCCGGGCCTTCCGCCGAGCACCTCGCGGACCAGCTGCCCATGCCGCTGGCGGAAATCCTCCACAGCGCGGACGACACCGGACGCAGCTGGGGGGTCGAGGAATTCATCAGCAACGTCGCGGACCATGCGGACGAGGATGTGGAGACGGCGGAGACCGATACCCGCGTCGTTTTCTCCGTTCTCTCGGAACGCGTCGCGGGCGGCGCGATGAACAAACTGCTCAGTCAGCTGCCCTCCGGCTACGCCGATCTCTTCGGATATGCGGAGCTGACCTGAACACCGCATCCGCCCGCATCGTCGTCACCGGGGCAACCGGCAATATCGGTACGGGTGTCGTGCGGCGCCTCGCCGCGGACCCGCGCGTCGGGTCCGTCGTGGGCATCGCCCGCCGCCGTCCGGAGACGTCCCCGGACGGTGTGACCTGGATCGGCGCCGACATCACCGAGGAGCCAGGTCTCGACCGGCTCTTCGCCGGTGCCGACGCCGTCATCCACCTCGCGTGCCTCTTCCAGCCCGCCCACCGCCCCGAGGTCACCTGGCGCACCAACGTCCTCGGCAGCGACCGGGTGTTCGCGGCCGTGGCCCGCGCCGGCGTGCCCGCGCTGATCCATGCCTCCTCCGTGGTGGCCTACGCCCCCGGGCCCAAGGACCGCCGCGTGGACGAGTCCTGGCCCACCGACGGCTGGCCGACCGCGCCCTACTGCCGGGAGAAGGCGTACACCGAACGGCTCCTGGACGTCTTCGAGTACGAGAACCCCGGCGTGCGCGTCGTACGGCTGCGGCCCGGCATCGTCGTCGCCGCGGACAGCGCGCCGCAGCAACGGCGGCTGTTCGCCGGCCCGTTCCTCCCCGCCCGGCGGCCCCCGCGCCCGCTGCGCGTGCTCCCCGGCCTGGCCGGGCTCACCTTCCAGGCGCTGCACTCCGACGACGCCGCGGACGCCTTCTGCCGCGCCGCGCTCCAGCAGGTCCGCGGCCCGTTCAACATCGCCGCGGAACCCCCCGTCGACCCGCGCCTGCTCGCCCGCCTCACCGGTGCGCGCCTGCTGCCCGTGCCCTACCGGCCGCTGCGGGCCGCCGTGGACGCGGCCTGGCACCTGCGCCTGGTGCCCACGTCGGCGGCCATGCTGGACGCCGTCCTCACCTTCCCGCTGATGGACACCGGGCGGGCCCGCCGCGAACTCGGCTGGGACCCGCGGCACTCCGCGGCCGACGCCACCGCCCGCTTCCTCTCCGGGCTGCGCGGCAGCGGCGGCGGCGACACCCCGCCGCTGCGCCGCCGCCTGCCCGGCGGCGGCCGCCTGCGGGAGGCGGCCAGGGGACCTGGGGAGTCGCAGTGACCCCGCGCGGCGCGCCGGACGCCGTCGTGATCGGCGCGGGTCCCAACGGCCTCGTCGCCGCCAACATGCTGGCCGACGCCGGCTGGCACGTGCTGGTGCTCGAAGCCACCGCGGCACCGGGCGGCGCCGTCCGCAGCGACCGCGGCGTCCACCCGGACCACGTCAATGACCTCTTCAGCTCCTTCTACCCGCTGGCCGTCGCCTCCCCGGCCCTGCGGCGGCTCGGCCTCGAACGCTGGGGCCTGACCTGGCGCCACGCCCCCGCCGTCCTCGCCCACCCGCTGCCCGACGGCCGCTGCGCCGTCCTGCACCACGATCCTGAGCACACGGCCGCCGCGCTTGAGGCGTTCGCGCCGGGCGACGGCGACGCCTGGCTGCGCCTGGTGGCGCGCTGGGACCGGCTCGCCCCCGACCTCCTCGACGCGCTCCTCGGCCCGTTCCCGCCGCTGCGCCGCGGCGCGGCCGTCCTGCGCCGCCTGCTGCCCGCCGCCGACGGACTGCGCCTGCTGCGCATGCTGACCCTGCCCGCGCGGCGGCTCGGCGACGAGGAGTTCGCCGGGCCCGGCGGGCCGCTGCTCCTGACCGGCAGCGCGCTGCACGCCGATCTCTCGCCCGAGTCCGCGGGCAGCGGCGCGTTCGGCTGGCTGCTGACCATGCTCGGCCAGCGGTACGGCTGGCCCGTTCCGGCCGGCGGCGCCGGGCGCCTCACCGACGCCCTGGTCCGCCGCCTGGCCGACCGCGGCGGCGAGGTGCGCTGCAACACCCCCGTCGACCGCGTCCTGGTGCGCGACGGGCGCTGCCTCGGCGTGCGCACCGCGGACGGCGAGCCGGTGCCCGCCCGCCGCGCCGTCCTGGCCGACGTGCCCGCGCCCGCGCTGTACGGCGGCCTCGTCGACTGGGCCGACCTGCCGCGCCGGCTGCGCGCGGACCTGCGGCGCTTCCAGTGGGACCACCCCACGTTCAAGGTCGACTGGGCCCTGACCCGGCCCGTGCCGTGGACCGCGCAGGCCGCCGCGGCGGCGGGCACCGTGCACCTCGCCGACAGCCGGGACCACCTGACCCGCTACGCCGCCGACCTGGCCTGCGGAACCGTCCCCCGCCACCCCTGCGCCGTCTTCGGCCAGATGACCACGGCGGACCCCGGCCGCTCCCCGGCCGGCACGGAATCGGCCTGGGCCTACACCCACCTGCCGCGCGGCGCCGCGGGGGCGGCGCCGCCGGAGGCCCTGGCCGACCGGCTGGAGGCGGCCGTCGAACGATTCGCGCCCGGCTTCCGGGACACCATCGCCGCCCGGCGGATACTGCCCCCGGCCGGTCTCGAAGCCCTGAACCCCAGCCTGTACCGGGGGGCGCTCGGCGGCGGCACCGCCGCCCCGCACCAGCAACTGGTCTTCCGCCCGGTCCCCGGCACCGGCCGCCCCGGCACGCCGGTGGCCGGCCTGTACCTGGCCTCGTCCTCCGCACATCCCGGCGGCGGCGTGCACGGGGCCTGCGGGGCGAACGCGGCCCGCGCCGCCCTGCACCGAGCCCGATGGAACCCGCGTGTGAGGAGCCGCACATGGCCGTGAGGCCCGTACTGATCCGACGCCCCCCGTCCGCGGTGTGGGCCGTGCTCGCCGACGGCACCAGGTATGCCGAGTGGGTGGTCGGCACCGCCGGCTCGCAGCCCGTGGAAGGCACCTGGCCCGAGGTCGGGGCGGCCCTCCGCTACACCGTCAAGGTCGGCCCCGCCACGCTCCACGGGCGCACCGTCGTGCGCGCCTGCGAACCCGTCGGCGTGCTCGAACTGGAGGCGGCCAGCCGCCTGGTGGGCACCGCCCGCATCGGCATCGACCTGCGCCCGTGGGGCGAGGAGAACACCCTGGTGACCATCGACGAGCACCCGCTGACCGGCCCGGGCGGCCGGCTGCACAACATGCTGTCCGAGGCCCTGCTCCAGATCCGCAACCGCCGGATGGTCCGCAGGCTGGCGCAGGTTGTCGAGGCGGACTCCGCCCCGCCGCCCGGCGGTCGCTGAACGTCCGCACACGCCCACGAACGAGTCAAACCGGCTGGGGTCGCCCGCACACCGATAAAACGGGCCGCGACCTTCAGGGAAAGGACCCGTTCATGGCGACCGTCACCGAGGCGCGGGCCGACGCACGCGGCCCCGCGCCGAAGAAGCCCAAGACTCCCGGCCGGGTCGTGGTGTCGTGGCTGACCACGACCGACCACAAGCAGATCGGCTCGCTCTACCTCGTCACCTCCTTCCTGTTCTTCCTGGTCGGAGGCGTACTCGCCATGGCCATGCGGGCCGAACTCGCCCGCCCCGGAATCCAGATGCTGTCCCACGAGCAGTACAACCAGGCGTTCACGCTGCACGGCACGATCATGATGCTGCTGTTCGCCACCCCGCTGTTCGCCGGGTTCGCCAACTGGATCATGCCGCTCCAGATCGGCGCCCCCGACGTGGCGTTCCCCCGGCTCAACGGGCTCGCCTACTGGCTGTACCTGTTCGGCGGGCTGCTGGTGCTCGCTTCCTTCCTGACCCCGCAGGGCCCGGCCAGTTTCGGCTGGTTCGCCTACAGCCCGCTCAGCAACGAGATCCGCTCCCCGGGCGTCGGCCCCAACATGTGGGTCATGGGCCTGGCTCTGTCCGGCTTCGGCACCATCTTCGGCGCGGTCAACTTCATCACCACCATCATCTGCATGCGCGCACCGGGCATGACGATGTTCCGCATGCCGATCTTCACGTGGAACATCCTCCTCACCAGCGTGCTGGTGCTCATGGCGTTCCCCGTGCTGGCCGCCGCCCTCTTCGGGCTCGCCGCCGACCGCGTCTTCGGCGCGCACATCTTCGACTCCGCCAACGGCGGCGCGTTGTTGTGGCAGCACCTGTTCTGGTTCTTCGGCCACCCCGAGGTCTACATCGTCGCGCTGCCGTTCTTCGGCATCATCACCGAGGTCATCCCCGTCTTCAGCCGCAAGCCGATCTTCGGCTACATCGGGCTCGTCGGCGCCACCATCGCCATCACCGGTCTTTCGATGACCGTGTGGGCCCACCACATGTTCGCCACCGGCGCCGTGCTGCTGCCGTTCTTCTCGCTGCTGTCCTTCCTCATCGCCGTGCCCACCGGCGTCAAGTTCTTCAACTGGATCGGCACCATGTGGCGCGGCTCGCTGTCCTTCGAGACGCCCATGCTGTGGTCCATCGGCTTCCTCGTCACCTTCCTCTTCGGCGGCCTGACCGGCGTCCTGCTGGCCTCCCCGCCGATGGACTTCCACGTCACGGACAGCTACTTCGTTGTCGCGCACTTCCACTACGTGGTGTTCGGCACCGTCGTCTTCGCGATGTTCGCCGGGTTCTACTTCTGGTGGCCCAAATTCACCGGCACCTGCCTCGACGAACGGCTCGGCAAGATCCACTTCTGGACGCTGTTCGTCGGCTTCCACGGCACGTTCCTCGTCCACCACTGGCTCGGCGCCGAGGGCATGCCCCGCCGCTACGCCGACTACCTGGCCGCCGACGGCTTCACGGCCCTCAACATGATCTCCAGCATCGGCGCCTTCCTGCTCGGCCTGTCCACCCTGCCCTTCCTCTACAACATCTGGCACACCGCCCGGCACGCGCCGAAGGTCGAGGAGGACGACCCGTGGGGCTACGGCCGTTCCCTGGAGTGGGCCACCTCCTGCCCGCCGCCGCGCCACAACTTCACCACCCTGCCCCGCGTCCGCTCCGAAGCGCCCGCCTTCGACCTGCACCACCCCGACGTGGCCGTCGTCGACCAGTCCCGCCAGACCGGCCGCCGGGACATCGCCGAGTCCGGAACGCACGCCCCCGGCCCCGACCCCGGCTCCGGCCCGCGGGAGTCCGGCAGATGAGCACGGGCGGCAGCGAACGCGAGGCCGCCGCGGGCATCGCGCAACTGGAGGGCTACCTGCTGTGGCAGGCCGAGCTTGCGGGCGCCCGCGCCGAGGCCGAGTTGTTCGCCGCGCGGCTGACCGGCCTCAGCGAGGAGCAGCGCGCCGAGCTGGCCGACCGGTACGCGGAGGAACGCATCGCCCTCTCCCGCCGCGTCCTGGTCGCCGTCGCCGACCGGTGCCGCGGCCTCCAGGCGGAGTACACCGACCGCTACCGGTGCCTGCGCAGGCGCGTGCTGTGCGCGGCGGCCTGCGCCGTGCTGGCCGCCGTGAGCCTGGCGGCCGGCTCCCTGCTGCTCACCACCCGCGGCTGATCACCCCGCGCCCGCCCGACTGACACCGGCCGGGCGGGGTACTCGCCCGGCGTTCTTAGGCCGGACGACGGGAACCGGAGGCAGGCGCCATGAAGGCAGTGGTGTGGCACGGCAAGCGCGACGTGCGGGTGGACGAGGTGCCAGAACCCCGCATCGAGGAGCCGACGGACGCGGTGATCCGGGTGACGTCCACCGGCCTGTGCGGGTCCGACCTGCACCTCTACGAGGTGCTGACCCCGTTCATGACGCCGGGGGACATTCTCGGCCACGAGCCGATGGGCGTCGTGACCGAGGTCGGCTCCGCCATCACCGACCTGCGCCCGGGCGACCGGGTCGTCGTCCCGTTCCAGATCGCCTGCGGCTCCTGCTTCATGTGCGCGCGCGGGCTCCAGACGCAGTGCGAGACGACGCAGGTGCGGGAGCAGGGCACGGGCGCCCCGCTGTTCGGCTACACCAAGCTGTACGGCTCCGTGCCCGGCGGCCAGGCCGAGTACCTGCGGGTGCCGCAGGCCCACTACGGCCCGGTCATCGTGCCGCCCGACGTGCCCGACGACCGGTACCTGTTCCTGTCCGACGTGCTGCCCACGGCGTACCAGGCCGTGGCCTACGCGGACGTCCCCGAGAACGGCACGCTGGCCGTGCTCGGCCTCGGCCCGATCGGCGACATGTGCTGCCGCATCGCCCTCCTGCGGGGCGTCCGGCAGGTCATCGGTATCGACCTCGTGCCCGAACGGATGGCGAGGGCCCGCGCACGCGGCGTGACCACCCTCGACGTCACCGGCAAGGAAGACGTCGTCGAGGCCGTGCGCGACCTCACCGACGGCAGGGGCGCGGACTCCGTCATCGACGCGGTCGGCATGGAGGCCCACGGCGGCACCGCGGGCAAGCTGGCGCAGAACCTGGGCGGGCTGCTGCCCGGCCGGGCCGCGGAGAAGATCGCGGGCAAGGCGGGTGTGGACCGGCTGTCCGCGCTCCACCTGGCCATCGACCTCGTCCGCCGCGGCGGCACCATCTCCCTCAGCGGCGTCTACGGCGGCATGGCCGACCCGATGCCGATGCTCACCCTCTTCGACAAGCAGATCCAGCTGCGCATGGGCCAGGCCAACGTCCGGCACTGGGTGCCCGACATCCTGCCGCTCCTCGCCGGGGACGACCCGCTGGGCGCGGACGACTTCGCCACCCACCACCTGCGGCTCGACCAGGCGTCCGACGCCTACGCGATGTTCCAGCGCAAGGAAACCGGCAAGGTCGTCCTGCGGGTGTGAGCGCGGGTGTGAGCAAGCGCACGCAGCGCGTACGGGCCAGGCGCCCCAAGGAGTGACGGCACCGGCGACCGCGCCGGGGTGATCTTGGTCTTCCCCGGCTCCGGCCGCATTTGCCATGGTGGGCGGCGTCCCCGGCACCGTCCGGGGTCTTCCCCGCCCCCCACCCCCCTTTTTTTCCCATGTCTGCACTCGCGCCTGCCCCCGCCACCCGCCGCAGCCCGTGGCGCTGCCTGCGCTACCCCAGCATGCGCTGGTGGTCGGCGGCCAACCTGGTGTCCAACGCGGGCACCTGGATGCAGCTCACCGTCCAGAACCTGCTCGTCCTCCAGGTCACCGGCTCCGCCGCCATGACCGGCGTGTCCCTGGCCGTCCAGGCCGGTCCCGGTCTGCTGCTCGGCCTGCTCGGCGGCGCGGCCGTCGACGCCTGGCCGCGCAAGCTGACCGCCGCGGTCAGCCAGGCGGCCCTTGGCGCCGTCGCCTTCACCACGGCCGCTCTCGTCGCGTTCGGCGCGCTGAACGTGCCGCTGCTGCTGATCCTCTCCGCCGTCACCGGCGTGATCGCCACCGTCGACAACCCGGCCTGCGCTCTGCTCGGCAACGACCTGGTGCGCACCAGGGACGTGCCCTCCGCGATCGCCCTCGGCTCGGCCGTGCACAGCGTCGGCCGCCTCGCCGGAACGGCGCTCGCCGGCGGTGCCGTGGTGCTGTTCGGCACGGCCGCCGCGTTCGTCGCCAACGGTCTGTCGTTCGTCTTCGTGGCCGCGGTCATCCCGTTCCTGCGGCTGATCGACCGCTCGACCGACCCGGACGCCCAGGTGGCGCCCGCCGAGGCCGCGCGCCCGAGCGCCGACCCGCGCGAGGGCCTGCGGTTCTTCTTCGGCCGTCCGCGGCTCGTCGCGCTCGCGGCCATCACAGGGCTGAGCGCGATCTTCGGCCGCAACTACGCCCTGACGCTGGCCGTTCTGGTGACCGGCCCGCTGGCCGCGGGACCCGGCGCGTTCGGCACCGTCTCCACCGCCCTGGCCATCGGCGGTATCGCGGGCGCCCTGCTCGCGGGGCTGCTCCAGCGGCCCTCCGTCCGCCTGGTCGCGGCGATGGCGGGCGCGGGCGCCGTGCTCCAGATCGCCACCGGGTTCACCCCGACGCTGGCCCTGCTGATCCTGCTCGTCATCCCCATGGCCGTCGTCGAATCCGTGTCCGACACCGCGGGCACGACCGTTCTCCAGACCGACCCGCCGCCGCACATGCGCGGGCGCGTCCTGGGCGTGTGGCGCAGTCTGAGCACCGGCTGGGGCCTGATCGGCCCGCCCGTGATCGGCGTGCTCATGGAGCTGGCCGGCGCGCGCGCCGCCCTCGTCGCCGGCGGTCTCGTCATCGCCATCGCCGCCACCGCGGGCCTCGCGCTCGCGACGCGCCGCGCCCCGCGGCCCGCCGCCGAGACGGCGCCCGACTCGGAGCCCGCGCCCGCCCCGCGCCCGGCGGAGCTGGCCGCCGTGGCCTGAGCCGCGCCGCCGCCCCGGCCGCCCGCGCCGCCCCGGCCGCCCGCGCCTCAGGCGCCGGTGCCGGGGCGGCGCCAGGTGTGTTCGCGCATATGGGACCCGGCCATCGGGCCCATCCGCAGCATCCCGCCGTCCACCGGCCAGGACACGCCGGTCACGTACCCGGACCCGTCCCCGGCGAGGAACGCGATGACCTCGGCGACCTCCCGCGGATCGCCCGGCCGCCCCAGCGGCACCCCGGGCCGCTCCCGCGTCGTCACGTCGACGCCCGCCTGCCCGGTCATCGGCGTGGCGATCTCGCCGGGCGCGACGGCGTTGACGCGGATGCCGTGCTCGGCCAGTTCGAGCGCCATCACCTGCGTGAGCAGCCCCAGGCCCCCCTTCGCCGCGCAGTACGGCGCCGCCCCCACCCGCGGCTGGTGCTCGTGCACGCTGGTCACGTTCACGATGCGCCCCCCGCCGCCCTGCGCGATCATCCGCCGCGCCGCGCGCTGCCCGCACAGCAGCGGGCCGACCAGGTCGACGTCCAGCACGTGCCGCACCGTCGGCAGGTCGAGATCGGTGAACGGCGTCGCGGGGCTGCCCGTTCCCGCGTTGTTGACCAGCACGTCGAGCCGCCCCAGCCGTTCCGCCAGCGCGTCCACCACGTCCGCGGCGGCGGGCAGGTCCGCCAGGTCCATCCGTGCCGTCTCCGCCCGGCGGCCGGCGGCCCGCACCTCCCGCGCCGTCTCCTCGGCGTCGGCCTCGCTGCGGTACCAGGTGATGCCGACGTCCATGCCCTCCTGCGCCAGCCGGATCGCGGTCGCCCGGCCGATTCCGGACTCCGCCCCCGTCACCAGGGCGACGGGGGCGGTGCTGCCGGGCTGTGACCCGGTCACTCGAAGATCGCTTTCTCGACGTCGTTCGGGCCGTCGAAGCGGTCTCCGGGCATGTCGGCGATCTTCTTGACCAGCCCCTTGTCCGCGCCGTTCGCCCTGGCCCGCTCGACGAGCTCCGGCTTCCCGGCCGGGTAGCTGGTGTCCTTCAGGGCTTTCTGGACCTCGATGGGATTGGTCTTGCCCATGGCGTCCTCCGGATTCTCGAATCGTTCCTCATCGCTGACCAGGGCCGTGTACCCGACGCCTTCGGAAGCCATTCGCACCGGGACCGCCCAGCTCGGCCGGACGTCCTCCTTCGCGCGACGAAGCCGAGCGGCGCCCCCTGCCGCCGGTCACGGCCGCGAGGTGCGTCACCGCGGCCCGCATCGCGGGCGGCGCGTCGTCCAGCGGCGCGACCGGCCGCCCCCGCGCCACCGGGGCGCAGGGCTGCCCCGGGAACGGCCGGTGCCGCCGCGACCCCCGGGGTCTCGCGTCTCTTCCCGCGTCCGCGCCGGAGCCCCCACCCCGCCCCTTCGCCCCGCGTCTCCACCCGCAGCCCTCGCAGCAGCCGCAGGCCCCCGTCGCCCAGGCCGCGCAGCGTTTCCGCAGGCCGGGGGCCGGGTACTCGGCGCGGGCCCCCGCGCGGCCGGCGCGCGCGGCGTCCGCCGAGCGACGGAGGTGGCCATGACGGCGGAGACCGACCCGTACGTGGCGGCCGAACCCGCGCCCGACGGACGGCACCTGCGTGTCACGCTCGCCTCGGGCCGCACGCTGACCCTGTCGTGCACCGTTCCCGTCGAGGGCGTGCTGCGGCTGCGCGAAGCGGGCACCAGCGGTGCCCCCGAGTACGGCACGCCCCTGCTCGCCGGATTGCCCGACACCCCCGCCGAGCTGACCCGCGTGCCCGAGGGCACCCGGATCAGCGGTCCTGGCGTCGAGGCGCTGTGGGACGGCGGACAGGGCCTCACCTGCGGCGCCTACCGGAGGTTCGCCGACCCCGAGGCGGACACCGTGCCGTTCCGCGCGGGCTACCGCCCGCCGACCGCCGAGCACCCCGCCGGCTGCTGGGTGGAAACGATCCACCTGGCGCCCGACGCCGCCGTCTACGGCGGCGGCGAGAGCTACCAGGGCATCAACCTCCGCGGCCGGCACCGCCAACTGCGCAACACCGAGGAGAGCCGCGCCGCCGGCCGCGCCGCCGCCTACCTCAACATCCCGCTGCTGTGGTCCGACGCGGGCTGGGGCCTGTACGCCCACACCGGCGGCACCGTCGAGGCCGACCTGGGCGCCACCCACTCCGAGGCCGCGAGCGTCGAGATCGGCGGCGACACGCTCGACCTGTTCCTCATCACCGGCGACGCCCCCGGCATCCTGCGCCGCTACCTGGCCCTCACCGGCCGCCCCCGCGCCCTGCCCGAATGGGCCTACGGGGTGTGGATGAGCCGTTCGTCCTACTTCACCGCCGAGGAAGTCGTCCGCACCGTCGACGAACTCCGCGCGGCCGACTGCCCCGTCGACGTCATCCACGTCGACGAGTGGCTGGAGGAGTCCGTCCTGCACGACGCCTCCTGGAGCACCGGGCCCGACCGCAGCCGCTTCCCCAAGGGCTGGACCGCCCCGCTGCGGGACCGCGGGGTGCGCACCAGCCTGTGGATCAACCCGTACGTCACCCGCGGCTCCCCGCTGGCCGACCGGCTGGGCGACCTCGGCTACCTGGTCCGCGACGCCGCCGGCCGGCCCGTCTCCGCCGCCGACAACGAGAACGTGCTCGTCGTCGACTTCACCAACGCCCGGGCCAGGGCCTGGTGGTCGGACCGCCTGGCCCACACCCTGAAGGACGAGGGCAACGCCGCGGTCCTGGCCGACTTCGGCGAGGAGATCCCCGACGCCGCCGTGTTCGCCGACGGCACCACCGGCACCGAACGCCGTAACAGCTACGGCCTGATCTACCAGGACGCGGTCCGCGAGACGGGCCTTGCGACCCGCCCCGGCGACTTCGTCGCCATCGCCCGCTCCGGCACCGCCGGCTCCCAGCGCGACCCCGCGCACTGGGCGGGCGACCTGCCGTCCACCTGGAGCGGCCTGGTCTCCACCCTGCGGGCCCTGCTGTCCATGTCCCTGAGCGGCGCCTCCCTGGTCACCCACGACGCCGGCGGCTACTGGACGCCCGCGTCCTACCGGGCGGCCATCGCCCAGCGCGCCACCATGGCGCCCTACGGGACGCCCACCGACGTCGAGCCGGAACTGTACGGCCGGTGGGCGCAGTGGGCCGTGTTCTCGCCGATCACCCGCTTCCACGGCGTCGGCCGCCGCGAGCCCACGGTCTACCCGGAGCCGGTGCGCTCCGCCGTCATCGCCGCCTGCCGGCTGCGGCACCGGCTGCGGCCCTACCTCGCCGAGTCCGCCGCCGCCGAACTGCCCCTGATGCGGCCGATGCCGCTGGCACACCCAGGCGACCGGGCCGCCCGCGACGCCGACCTCCAGTACCTCCTCGGGCCGGACGTGCTCGTGGCACCGATCCTCGAACCGGGCGGCCGCCGCCTGCTGTGGGCGCCGCCGGGGGAGTGGACACCACTGCTCGGCTGCCCACCACTGACCGGCCCCGGCTGGCACGAAGTGCACTGCACCCCCGACCAGTTCCCGGCGTTCGTCCGCACCGAACGCGGCATCGCCGCGGTCCTGCGGGACTGAGCCGGAGGCGGTCACCGTGGCGTCCCCCTGCGCAGGCGGGGATCGATGTGGCGGGCGGCCCACAGGATGGTGGTGGCGTTCATCGTCAGGATCTCCCCGGTGGTGAACGTCAGGCGCTTGCGGTCCGGACCCAGCGCGGTCATGTCCCTGATGGTGAACGGCTGTCCGCCGACCATGAGTTGGTCGCCACGCCGGACGGTGTGCACGTCGACCTCGACGGAGACCAGGATTCGGGCGGTGGGCGGGGTGGCTATGCGGCGCACGGGCTGAGGCGTCATGGCAGTGGCACTCCGGTGTCTGTACGGGGGACGGCGGTGCATCCTGGGACACGTTTTCGTGCGGGGTGCGGTGGTGTCGCGGCCGGCTGCCGCGGCCACCGAGGTTCTGGCTTTCGGCCTCCTGTGACGGAGCGCATGGGAGCCGGTGCCACCGAGCGGGACAAGGGCTTCGCGGTCGGTGCGCTACGGACCTCGGACAGGACCAGGTAGGCGTCCACTACGCCGTACATGTACGGCCGGGGGAAGTGCCGCGAGCATCCGGGGCAGCGCCATGGTCGGCGGGTCGGCGGGCGGGCCGTGTGGCCCTCACCGACACGTTGATAACCACGCCCGGACGCGGCGGAGTTGGCTGATCATTTGACCGTTCCGGGCTCTTGCTGTCCGAGGTGCTCGCGTACCCGCTGGGCGAGTTCATCGGCTTGGGCGAGAAGTTCCGCCGTCGTCGGGCGGTCTCCTGAATCGGGGGCCTCCGTCGGGATGGAAGGGCGCGGAGGAGTGCTCACGGGGTCACCTGCCATTCAGTCGTTCCTGTGACGCACAGACGCGTGGGAAGCCCGGGGCGCCAGGCAACGCGTCGCGTGATGACGTGACTTCACTCTGTTGCCGCTGCGGCAGAAAGTGCAAGACTACAAATCGTTGTTCCGGTCAGAACCTTTCGAACTGGTGACTCGCCCCCCAGAACGGGGAGCGGAACCACTACAGACCGGGCGATGAAAGTCCTTCAGAATGAACGACAGGGAGAAGGAGGGGCCCGTGACAACACGTCCGACCGGCTCGACCGTGCCGAGGCGCCAACTCGGGCGCCACCTACGGGAGCTGCGCATGAAGGCGCGGCTCACCGTACGGGCGGCGGCGCGGCGGCTGGAGTGGTCCGAGCCGAAGCTCTGGCGCATCGAGACCGGGCAGACCAGTCTCCGCAGTCTTGATGCCCAGGCCATGTGCATGATCTACGGGGCCTCGCCCGAGATGACCGAGGCGCTGATGGGGCTCGCCAAGGAGACCAAGGCGCGCGGCTGGTGGCATGCCTACGGCGACGTGATTCCCGAGCACTTCGATGTGTACATCGGTCTCGAAGAGGCGGCAGCGAGGATCGACCTGTATCACGGTGATGTTGTCCCCGGTCTTCTCCAGACCGAGGAGTACGCCCGGGAGATCATCCGTACTCACGTCCGCGACGTGGACGACGACGATCTCGACCGCCGCGTGGAGCTGCGCCTGGAGCGCCAAGTGCTGCTGAACCGGGTCACCTACCCGCCATCGCTCCACATCGCGCTGGGTGAGTCGGTCCTGCGGCGCCCCGTCGGCGGCCACGGGGCCATGTCCCGGCAACTCGCCCACCTGATCTACGTCTCCGAACTGCCCAATCTGGAGATCCGGGTCGTCCCGTTCACCGCCGCCGCGCACCCGGGCCTCGTCACGGGCCCGTTCAACGTCCTGCGATTCCCGCTCAACGGCGACGGCGCCGAGACGGAGCCCCCGACCGTCTACTCGGATGGCTACACAGGGAGCCTGTACCTGGACAAACCCACGGAGGTGCAGAAGTACGACGATGCGTTCGCAGAAATCTGGCGGGCCTCACTGGATGAGCAGGCGTCGCGGCGCCTCATGGCAGACGTAGCAGGGAGCTATGAACAGCACGATTGACAACATGGCCTGGCGCAAGTCGAGCTACAGCAACGGGACCGGCGATTGTGTCGAAGTGGCGAACGGCCTTCCGGGCTTCGTGCCGGTGCGGGACAGCAAGGTGCGGAATGGTGCCGCACTGGTCCTTCCGGCGGGGGCCTGGTCGGCGTTCGTCGCCACGGTCAAGGACCACGGCCGCGTGTGACACACCACAAACGTCATGCCCCCGCATGCGGCACGACCGCTGCGGGGGCATTGCGTTCGTAGACCGCGACCTGACACGCGTCATCTCCGTTGCATCGGCTGACGTGGGTGGCGACGGCCGGATGCGTCGGCATGCTCCGGATCTGCTGTTTGTGGATTGACTTCACGGCTGGGTGCGTCGCTCGGCGGCGTCGAACGCGGGTGCGAGCGGGGTCAGCGCCGAGCGGAGTCGGTCCGGCAGTGAGCCGGAGGGTACGACCAGTCCTCCGGCGCCGGAACTCTTGGCGGCCTCTGCGTTCCCGGCCGGCCGGAGCCAGCCTTCCAACGCGATGCGAACCGCCGCGGCGACGCTCGCCGCGAGAACGTGGGCCGTGGGAACCCAAAGCCGCCTTCGCGGCAGTGGCCCAGCGGTATCGGAGGTGACAGGCCCCGCACACGGTGACCAGGTCCCGAGCTGCTGGAGGAGCGAGCGGCTCCCGAGCGTCTTCGAGATGCGCTTCGCGTTACCGAGGAAGTCAGCCCTCGCGTTCCCGTCCGTCCGGGTCACCAGGGGACGGTGCCCTCGTCGTCGAAGAAGCCGCCTCGCGGTCCGTCGTCAGGAAGGGTGGCGAGCCGGATCGCGATCGCGGCGCCCTGCTCGGGTGTCCGTGGCGCGTTGAAGCCGGTGAAGTCGGTCGCGACGTAGCCGGGGCAGGCGGCGTTCACGATGACCTTGCTATCGGCGAGTCGGCGGGCGTACTGCGCCGTGACGCTGTTGAGCATCGACTTCGACGGTGCGTACGCGGCCATGACCGGGCCGGTCCGCAGCGTCAGCGAGCCCATGTTGCTCGACATGTTGACGATGCGCGGCGAGCCTGCGCGGCTGAGCAGCGGCAGCATCGCGTTCGTCACCCGGACGACCCCGAACACGTTCGTTTCCAGGACGGTGCGGACGACGTCGAGGTCGAGCGTCGTCGGGTCCTGCGCGTCACCGTCCGTCCGGCCGGAAATGCCCGCGTTGTTGACGAGCACGTCGAGTCGTTCCGCCGTCCGTTCGATGGTCGCCGCCGCCGCGGCGACGCTGACGTCGGAGGTGACGTCGAGGGCGACCCCGAACGCGTCGACGCCCGCGGCGCGCAGCCGCTCGACGGCCGCCTCGCGCCTGGCGTCGTCGCGGGCCCCCACCGCGACCGTGAAGCCGATGGCCCCGAGACCCTGGGCGATGGCGAAGCCGATTCCCTTGTTCGCGCCGGTGACCAGCGCGGTCTTTGTGTCGTTCACGCGATCCATGCTCGGCGAGTTGCGCACTCGCCGTCCAAGACGGATTCGGTACCCCGTGATACTTGCCGGGTATCAGCCGGTAGGCTCCGCCCGTGGACGATCTCGAGACCCGCGAGCTCCGGTACTTCGTGGCCGTCGCCGAAGAACTGCACTTCGGACGTGCCGCCGTTCGGCTCGGGATGGCGCAGCCGCCGCTCTCCCGTGCGATCCGCCTGCTGGAGCGGCGGCTCGGCGTCCGGCTCCTCGACCGCGACCGCCGTGGAGTGGCGCTCACCGACGCCGGCCGGGTGCTGCTCCGTGAGGCGCGGGCGGCCCTCGACGCGGTCGCGGCCGCTGCGCGCAGAACGCGGCGTGCCGGAGAGCCGAAGCGGCCACTGGTGCTCGTGACGAAGGCCGGGGCGTCCCACGAGCTGCTGCAACGGCTCCTCGATACGCTCGCGAGCGAACCCGGTGCGCCACCGGTCGAAGTCCTCCTGTGCGAGGTCGGCGAGCAGGCGGGGCTGTTGCGCGGCGGGCGCGCCGACGTGGCACTCATGCACCGGCCGTTCGACGACCTCGCCGGGTTCGACACCGAGGACCTTCGCGTCGAAGGCCAGATCGCGCTTCTGCCCGCGGGGCATCCGCTCGCGTCGCGCGAGCAGCTCACGCTGGCCGACGTCCGCGACGTGCCGGACCTGCCCATCGCGCGGTGGCCCCGGCTCGACGGGTCCTACCCGGACGGGCCGGGACCCGAGGTGCACACCCAGTCACAGCTCGCTCAGCTCGTGGCGCTCGGCAGGACGCTGCTCGTCATTCCGGCCTCCAGCCGCGCCTGGCAGTGGCCCGATCACGTCGCGGTGCCCGTCGTCGACGCGCCGGACGTCACCACGGTCGTCGCCTGGCGGCCGGACAGCCACTCGCCGGCGATTACCTCACTCGTCCGCGCGGCGGCCGGGCTCCGCGGCACCGCACAGCCCGCGCCAGCGGGCTGAGGGCCCGCGCCACCGCGGGCCCGGCACAGCTCGTGCCGACCCGCGCTTCTCGCCCGTGGCGAACCACCGCACGCCCACGGCCGTTCCCCGACACGGGACGGTTCACCGCCCCGAGCGGCAGGGAGTGCTGCTCGGTTGCCGCGTCCGTGCCGGCGGTGCCGGACCGGCCGGGCCCCTTGTCGCGGGTCCCGGCCGGTGAACCGGCCGATCAAGCCATCCGCCATGCCATCCGCTTCGCCCGACCCCGTCAGGAGCGGACCGCCCACGGAACGGGCTGTTCCTCGTGGTCGTGGCACCGCGGCCGAGTCGGCCTAGGGAAGCAGGGGAATGTTGTGGACGCTGACGTCCGGTACGCCGTCTCCCCACCGGCAGACTCTCGTGCCGTCAAGCTCCTCCCGGCACGCGTCGGCCCACCGGATTCCGGTGATCTCCCACGTGTCGAGCCCCGGTTCTTGCCCGTCGTTGTTCGGCTCCGGGTACCAGCGCTCGGACCAGGCCCGCTCGCCGTCCTCGCACAGCGTGACCTGCCCCGGGTCGATGTGGTGGTGACCGGTGAGCCCCTGATCGACCCTGAAATCGGCGCGGGCCACGGCACACAGCCCGTCGTCCAGGGTGTCGTGCAGATAGAACTGGAGGTAGTGGCCCTGGTCATCTTCCCCGTAGTGGACGATCGCGTAGGCCCCGTCGTCCTGGAAGTTGATCGTGCGCTGCTCCCGGACCTCCGCGTGGGCGGCCGGCGCCGTCAGCAGCATGGTGGCCACCAGGGCCACCGGGATGCCGAGCCAGCGCAGCAGGCGGTAGCCCGACCACCGCTGTGGTGAACGACGCGATAAGGCTGTTCTCACCCTGTCCTCCTGAGAGTTGACCGGCACCTGCCTCGGCGCCGGAACCGAACGGTCCGATCATGGCCAAGCCCTGCGTCCGTACCCAGCCTTTCGACCGTCGTCGCACACCTTGACAGGGCGGACGGTCAGCGGGCAATGCGTTCGATCAGGGCTTGCCAGCTGTCGCCGAGGAAGTGGTCGACGTCCGGTGCCGGGGGCGCGCTCGTTTCCGACATGGACAGGTACAGCAGCAGCGGGCCTTCGAGAGCGGCGGTGAGCTGGACCGCGAGGCCGTTCAGGCTGGGCATCCGCACCTGGGCCTGGCTGAGCAGTATGCGGATGTGGAGCTGGGAGACCGACGGGTCGCCGGCCGGGGCAGGCCGGCCGCGGTCGAGGGACGCCCGGGCCACGGCGTGGTGGTCGAGGAGGAAGGCGATACGGGCGCGGCCGTAGGCGACGAGGCGCGCCACCGGATCGGCGCCGGGCCCCAGCGGCGGGGGGCCGGAGAGCACCTGCTCCTGGAACCGCCGTTCGTCCGCGTCCAGCAGCGCCCGGAAGATCCCGGCCCGGCTGCCGAAGTGGCGGAACACCGTGCCCTTGCCCAGCCCGGCGCGCTCGGCCAGGCCGTCCATCGTCACCTTTGCCACGCCCCGCTCCGCGATCATCTCGCGGGCCGTCTCCAGCAGCCGCTCGCGGTTACGCACCGCGTCGGCACGCTCACCACGCGGCTTTCCGAAGGGCACTACAGACGGTTCCACACGTTCAACCTACCCTGGGGAAGAAGAAGCGGGGTAGAGTCCGTTTAGCTTGAATGGAGAGGCGGCCCCGGCCTCCGGCCCGCCGCCGTCTCCCCGTCGAGACCACACCCGTGGACCATCCACCTGCGAGGAATCAACCCATGAACCTGTTCCGCCTGGACGCCAGCATCCTGCCCGGCGCCTCCGCCAGCGCCGAGATCGCCGACATAGCCGAGGCCGAGTGGACCGCCGCGCGCCCCGACGCCGCGGTGACCCGCCGCCACCTCGGCACCGACTCCCTTCCCGCGGACGCCTGGGCCCTCGCCACCACCGCCGGCTTCGCCGCCGAGGCGGACCGCACCCCGGCCCAGCGCGAGGCCCTCGCCCTGGCCGCGACCCTGGCCGACGAACTCCAGAACGCCGACGCGGCGATCCTGGCCGTACCGCTGTACAACTTCGGCGTCTCCCAGCACTTCAAGACCTGGGTGGACCTCGTCATCGCCGGGGGCGGCCCCACCGCCCCCCTGCTGAAGGGCACGCCCACCGTGCTGGTCACCACCCTCGGCGGCGGCTACGGTCCCGGTGCCCCGCGCGAGGGCTGGGACCATTCCACCCCCTACCTGGAACGCATCCTCGCCGACATCTGGCAGGCCGACCTCACCGTCGTCAAGCGGGAGCTGACCCTCGCCGCCACCACCCCCGCCATGGAGAACCTGCGGGACCTCGCCGCGCAGTACCACGCGCAGGCGCGCGACGCCGCCCGTCAGGCGGGCCGGGCGCTCGCCGGGAACTGACGGTCCCCACCCGGTGGGGGACCTGGAGGATCTGGAGGACCTGGAGGACCCGTGGAGGGGGCGAGGCTCCGGAATGGCACAGTGGACAGACCACTGCCACCCGCCTCACCGGAGACAGAACCGTCTATGCGACTGCTGCTCGTTCGACATGGCCAGACCCCCTCCAACCTCAAGCACCTGCTGGACACGGCCGAACCCGGCCCCGCGCTGACCCCGCTGGGACAGGAGCAGGCGGCTGCCCTCCCGGAAGCGCTGTCGGCGGAGACGATCGACGCGCTCTACGCGTCCACGCTCCTCCGCGCCCAGCTCACCGCGGCACCGCTGGCCGCCCGGACGGGGCTTGAAGTCGGTGTGCGGCAGGGCATACGGGAGCTGTCCGCCGGTGATCTGGAGATGCGGGGGGACCAGCAGGCGATCGAGACCTACCTGACCACGGCCTTCGCCTGGTCGGCGGGGGACACCGGGCGTCGCATGCCGGGCGGGGAGAACGGCGTGGAGGCGCTGCGGCGTTTCGACGCCGTGGTCGAGGAGGCCGCGGGCACCGGAGCCAAGACCGTGGCCATGGTCAGCCACGGCGCCGCGATCCGCATGTGGGCGGCGGCCAGGGCGGAGAACATCGACGCCGCCTTCGCGTCCACCCACGAGCTGCGGAACACCGGTGTCGTCATCCTCTCCGGCGCCCCGGGCGAAGGCTGGCGCGTCATCCGCTGGGAAGACCGGTCCGTCGGACCCGAGGACAGCACTCCGCACGCGAGCGGCCCGGCGGGGGAGTCCGTCGAGGACGTCGCGGACGCCGACGGCTGAGCGGCGGCCGACGGCTCGGTCGGTCGTTGCGGCCGGGTGCTCAGCGGCCGGGGCCGTCCGGGTCGTCGGGGTCCTCGGGGTCGTTCTGCCGCACGCGTGCGGGGCCAGCGGACAGGCTGATCACCGCCTCGCCCGAGTCGAGGTCGATCGGCCCCCGGTCGGGGGCGAGGCCGCCCGCCTCGACGAGCGTCAGCGCCAGCCGGCTCCGCTCCTCGTGGGTGTGATGGCTGCCGGGAGCGAACAGTTCCTCAAGCATATTGACCGTGAGCACGAGGCTCCCCTCGTCGGAACGGGCACGGCAACTCCGCCCCCCAGCATACGCGTTCACCGCGCGTCACCGTACGGCTCGCGGAAAGCCGCGACGAGTCGCTCGGCCGCCAGCGTCGCCGTCAGCGTGCCCCCGCGGACCTGCTCCTCCACCAGCGGCGCGAGGCCGCGCACCGCGGGGTGCCGCTGCAATCCGGTCATCAGGTGCTCCCGCACCATCGACCACACCCAGTCCACCTGCTGGTCGCGCCGCTTCGCCGCCAGCCGCCCGTCGGCGTCGAGCACCCCGCGGTGCCGCTCCAGGCGTTCCCACACCGTCTCCAGGCCCGCCTGCTCCAGCGCGCTGCACGTCAGCACCGGCGGCGTCCACCCCTCCTCGGGCGGATGCAGCATCCGCAGCGCGCCGGACAGCTCCCTGGCCGCCGTGCGCGCCTCGCGCTCGTGCGGCCCGTCCGCCTTGTTCACCGCGATGACGTCCGCCAGCTCAAGCACGCCCTTCTTGATGCCCTGGAGCTGGTCGCCCGTGCGGGCCAGCGTCAGCAGCAGGAAGGAGTCCACCATGCGGGCCACCGTCGTCTCCGACTGGCCGACCCCGACGGTCTCCACCAGCACCACGTCGTAGCCGGCGGCCTCCATCACGACGATGCTCTCCCGCGTCGCCTTCGCCACGCCGCCCAGCGTGCCCGCGCTCGGCGAGGGCCGCACGAACGCCGCCGGGTCCACCGACAGCCGCTCCATCCGTGTTTTGTCGCCCAGGATCGACCCGCCCGTCCGCGTGGAGGACGGGTCGACCGCGAGTACCGCCACCTTGTGCCCGAGGCCCGTCAGCATGCTGCCGAACGCGTCGATGAACGTCGACTTGCCGACTCCCGGCACCCCGCTGATCCCCACGCGCCTGGCCCGCCCGGCGTGTGGCAGCAGGTCGAGGAGCAGCCGCTGGGCCAGCTCCTGGTGGTCGGCCCGCGTCGACTCCACCAGCGTGATCGCCCGGGCCACATGCGACCTGGAACCGGCGAGGACGCCCTCGGCGTACGCCTCGATGTCAATGGTGCGCGGCATGTCCTTCGTTTCTACGGGTCGTCTACAAGTCGTCGTGGCCGAGCCCGGCGGCCACCGTCGTCAGCAGGTCGAACGCCGCGTCCGGGATCACCGTGCCCGGCGGGAACACCGCCGCCGCGCCCGCCTCGTGCAGCGCCGTCACGTCCCCCGGCGGGATCACCCCGCCGACCACGATCGTGATGTCCTCCCGGCCCTCCTGCGCCAGCTCCCTGCGCAGCGCGGGCACCAGCGTCAGGTGCCCGGCCGCGAGCGAGGACACCCCGACGATGTGCACGTCCGCCTCGACCGCCTGCCGCGCCACCTCCGCCGGCGTCTGGAACAGCGGGCCGACGTCCACGTCGAAGCCCAGGTCGGCGAACGCGGAGGCGATCACCTTCTGCCCGCGGTCGTGGCCGTCCTGGCCCATTTTGGCCACCAGAATCCGCGGGCGCCTGCCCTCGGCCTCCTCGAACCGCGCCACCAGACCCCGGGTGCGGGCCACCCCGGGCGACCCCTGCGCCTCCTGCCGGTACACACCGGAAATGGTACGGATCTGCGCCGAGTGCCGCCCGAACACCTTCTCCAGGGCGTCCGAGATCTCGCCCACCGTCGCCTTCGCCCTGGCCGCACCGACCGCGAGCGTCAGCAGGTTCCCGTCCAGGCCCGCGCCCCGCCCGTCGTCGCCCGCGGCCGCCGTCAGCGCGTCGAGCGCCGCCCGGCAGGCCGCCTCGTCCCGTTCCTCCCGCAGCCGCCGCAGCTTCTCCACCTGCTGGGTCCGCACCGCGGAGTTGTCCACGGCCCGCACCTCGATCTGCTCGTCCGCGTCCACCCGGTACAGGTTGACGCCGATGACCGGCTGCCGCCCCGAGTCGATGCGCGCCTGCGTCCTGGCCGCCGCCTCCTCGACGCGCAGCTTCGGAATGCCCGCGTCGATCGCCTTCGCCATCCCGCCGGCCGCCTCGACCTCCTCGATGTGCTGCCAGGCCCGCCGCGCCAGGTCGTGCGTCAGCCGCTCCACGTACGCGCTGCCGCCCCACGGGTCGATCACACGGCACGTCCCGGACTCCTGCTGGAGCAGGATCTGCGTGTTCCGCGCGATGCGCGCGGAGAAGTCCGTCGGCAGCGCCAGCGCCTCGTCCAGCGCGTTGGTGTGCAGCGACTGGGTCTGCCCCTGCGCGGCCGCCATGGCCTCCACGCAGGTGCGGGTCACGTTGTTGAAGACGTCCTGCGCCGTCAGCGACCAGCCGGAAGTCTGCGAATGCGTCCGCAGCGACATCGACTTCGCGTTCTTCGGCTCGAAGCGCCGCACGAGTTTCGCCCACAGCAGCCGGGCCGCCCGCAGTTTGGCGATCTCCATGAAGTAGTTCATGCCGATCGCCCAGAAGAACGACAGCCGCGGCGCGAACGCGTCCACGTCGAGCCCCGCGTCGAGCCCGGCCCGCAGGTACTCCACGCCGTCCGCCAGCGTGTACGCCAGCTCAAGGTCGGCCGTGGCCCCGGCCTCCTGGATGTGGTACCCGGAGATGGAGATCGAGTTGTACCGCGGCATCCGCTGCGAGGTGAACGCGAAGATGTCGGAGATGATCCGCATCGAGGGCTGCGGCGGATAGATGTAGGTGTTCCGGACCATGAACTCCTTCAGAATGTCGTTCTGAATGGTCCCCGCGAGTTTGTCCGGCGTCACCCCCTGTTCCTCGGCCGCCACGATGTACAGCGCGAGCACCGGCAGCACCGCGCCGTTCATCGTCATCGACACGCTCATCCGGTCCAGCGGAATCCCGTCGAACAGCTGCCGCATGTCGTAGATCGAGTCGATCGCCACCCCGGCCATCCCGACATCGCCCGTCACCCGCGGGTGGTCGCTGTCGTACCCGCGGTGCGTCGGCAGGTCGAACGCCACGGACAGGCCCTTCTGACCGGCCGCCAGGTTCCGCCGGTAGAACGCGTTGGACTCCTCCGCCGTGGAGAAGCCGGCGTACTGCCTGACCGTCCAGGGCTGGTTGACGTACATCGTCGGGTAGGGGCCCCGCAGATAGGGCGCCACCCCTGGGTAGGTCTCCAGGAAGTCGAGCCCGGCCAGGTCGTCCGCCGTGTACAGCGGCTTGACGGCGATCCCCTCGGGGGTCTCCCACACCAGGTCCTCGGCGCTGTGCCCGGCCCCCTCCTTGACCCGCTGCCGCCACGCGTCCGCGGTCCCGCCGCCGGCGGCCGGCCCGAGGCCGATCTCCGTGAAGTCGGGAATCTCCATCACGCCACTCCCATGAGGTCAAGAACGGAGGACAGGACGGCGACCGCGTCACAGCCCACGAACACGAAGTCGTCGACACCCGCCTGCTCGAAGGCGTCCCGCAGCTCACCGGGACGGCCCGCCAGGAAGACCCGGCGCGCCCCGGCGTCCTTCAGCGCCGCGGCCGCCCCGGCCGCCTGCTCCGCGTACAGCGCGTCGCTGCCGCACAGGCACGCCACCTCGGTGCCGACCGCCCGCAGTGCCGCCCCGGCCGTTCCGGCGTCGACCGACTCCGGCTCGTGCACCGGCTCGATCCCGGCCGCCTGGAACAGGTTCGCCGCGAACGTCACGCGCGCCGTGTGCGCCGCGGCGGAACCGAGCGCCGCGAGCAGCACCCGCGGCCGGGCCCCCGTCGCCGCCAGATGCGCGTCGCTGCGCGCCCGCAGCGCCTCGAACGCCTCGTCCCTGCGCACCCGCGGCAGCCCGCCGGCCGGCGGCGCGGGCGCCGGAATCCGCTCCACCGGCCGCTCCACCAGCGTCGGGAACTCGCTCACCCCGGTCACCGGCTCACGGCGCACGGCCAGCTGCCGCGACCGCTCCCGCCAGGTGGCCGCGAGACGCTCCGCGACCATCCCGGACGCCAGCGCCCCGGCCTGCCCGCCCGCGCCCATCAGCTCCTGGAAGAACGCCCAGCCGGCCTCGGCCAGCTCCCGCGTCAGCTCCTCCGCGTACCAGGAGCCGCCCGCCGGGTCGATGACGCGCGCCAGGTGCGACTCCGCCATCAGCACCGACGAGGTGTTGCGCGCGATGCGCCGGGAGAAGGCGTCGGGCAGCCCGAGATCGTGATCGAACGGCAGCACCGTCACCGCGTCCGCCCCGCCCGCGCCCGCCGCCAGGCAGGCCACGGTGGTGCGCAGCATGTTCACCCACGGGTCGCGCCGCGTCATCATCACCGGCGACGTCACCGCGTGCTGCCGCTGCGCCCGCGCCTCGGGCGAGGCACCGCACACCTCGGCAACCCGGGCCCACAGCCGGCGCGCGGCCCGCAGCTTCGCGATGGTGAGGAACTGGTCGGCGGTGGCCGCGTACCGGAACTCCAGCTGCCCGCAGGCCGCGTCCACGTCGAGACCGGCCTCGGTCAGCCCGTGCAGGTAGGCCACGCCCGTGGCCAGGGAGCAGCCCAGCTCCTCGGCCGCCGAGCCACCGGCCTCGTGGTAGGGCAGCGCGTCGACGCCGACCGCGGTCAGCCGCGGGTACTCCCGGTGGCACCGCACCGCCAGCTCGGCGGCCTGCGCGAGGTGGTCCGCCAGCCCGTCGTCGCGGCCGGTGCGCGCGACCAGGGCCAGCGGATCGGCGCCGAGGTGGCCGAGCGCGTCGCCGGGCGCCACGCCCCGTTCGTCGAACAGGCGCAGCAGCTCACGGGCCGCGGCCCCCGTCTCCGCGCCCGCGTCGAGCACGACGGGCGCCAGATCCAGGTAGACGCCGGACAGGGCCTTCTCCAGGCCGTTCACGGGCAGTCCCGCGGCTCCGACGGTCAGCCACAGCGATGTGGCGCCGTTCTCCAGGTCCGCGAGCGCCGCCTCGTTGGTCCGCGCCGGGTCCGGATCGTTGTGCCGCTGCCGCACGTCCCAGCCGGTGACCGCGGTGCCCTGGGGCCTGCCGCCGCGCACGAACGGGGGGAAGCCGGGGTATCCGCCCTCGGCCCGGCTGTCCTCCGCCGTGTACAGCGGGCGGGTCACCAGGCCGTCGCCGAGCCGGGTCGCCAGTCTTGCCTCGGCGTCCGGGCCCGCGAGGTCGCCCCGCCCGGCCTTGCGCAGCACGCCGGCCACCAGTTCCTGCCACTGTTCTCGCGTCACCGCGGGGAACTCTGCGGCCAGAGGGAGTTCCTCATCACTCATGACCGTCATGCTTCCAGAACCGGGGGTGGCGGTGAAACCGCTATCCACCCCAGCTTCGGCACCGGGAAGCCACTGCCCGGTCAGCCGTCGGCGGGGATCACGCGCCCGCAGCGCTCCCGCGAGGCACGTACGAGTGCGGCGTTCGGCACATCGTTGGCGTCCACCCAGGCGCGCGCCGCGGCGGTGGTGCGGCCATGGCCCGTGTGGCGGCTCATCAGCCGGGCGTCGCGGACCGCGTCGGCGGCGTCCACGTACCAGACGTCGTCCATCAGGGCGCGTGCCTCGCGCCAGCCGGGGAGGTCGCAGGCCAGGTAGTTGCCCTCGGTGACGATCAGCCAGGCGCCCGGCGGGACGCGGTGTCTGGCGGCCACCGGCTCGTCGAGTCCGCGGTCGAAGTCGGGCACGTACACCTCACGGGCCGGGTCCCCGCCCTCGCCCGCGGTCAGCCGCCGCAGCAGGGCGGCGTAGCCCCAGACGTCGAAGCTGGGCTCCGAGCCCTTGCGCGACCGCAGCCGGAGACGGTCGAGCTGCGCGTTGGAGAGGTGGAAACCGTCCAGGGGAACGTAGGCGGCCTCCTCGCCGAGCGCCGCGACCAGGGCGCGGGCCAGCGTGGATTTGCCCGCCCCCGGCGGGCCTGCGAGACCGAGCACGGCGCGCCGTCCGGCCCGCCGCAGGCCGCGGGCGTCCGCGGCGAGCGCGTCGAGATCCATGGGCGGCGCTCCTCAGCGGTCGTTCCCCGGCGGCGGTCCCGGCAGGGTGACGCTCTCCGGGGAGCGGTCGGGGCGCAGGCCGCGCCAGGAGGGCTGGCGGAGCCTGAGGTCCCGGGTCCAGGCGCGGAACGCGACCTCTCCTACGAGGCGCGGCTCGGTCCAGCGGGCGGTGCGGGCGTGCTCACGGGGCACGGGCCCGTCGAACGGGCTGGTGGCGCGCGCCAGCGGAGTGAGCAGGCGCAGGAGGTCGGCGAGCGTGGCCGCGGTGAAGCCGCTGCCGACGTGGCCGATGTAGCGCAGGTGGCCCTTGGCGTCGTGGGCGCCGAGCAGCAGGGAGCCGACGGTGCCGGAGCGGCGGCCGCCGCCCGGCTGCCAGCCGCCGAGCACGGCCTCCTGCGTGGACACCAGCGGCCGTTTGATCCACAGCCGTGAGCGTCGGCCCGGTTGGTAGGGGGAGTCGAGCCGCTTGGCCAGCAGCCCTTCCAGACCGTGCTGTTCGGCGATGCCGAGGAGGTCCCGCGGACCGATGCCCGGTCCGGTGTAGTGCGGCGGAACGGCCAGCCGGCCGCCGGCGGCGGGCTCCGCGGCGGCGGCGAACCGGCTCAGTGCGGCGCGGCGTTCCGCGTAGGGCGCCCGCAGGTGGGTGTCCGGGCCGCGCAGCAGGAGGTCGAACGCGAAGTAGGTGACGGCGGGTGCGGCCGGGCGGCCGGTGCCGGGGCGGCGTTGGTGGCGGCGCTGGAGCAGGCCGAAGTCGGGCCGCCCGGCCGCGTCGAGGGCCACGATCTCGCCGTCGAGGACGGTGGCCAGCCCGCCGAACGCGGCGGGCGGGACGCCGGCCAGCTCGGGATAGGTGGCCGTGAGGTCGTTGCCGTTACGGCTCGTGAGGCGCGTGGTGCCGTCGGGCGCGGCACGCAGGCAGCAGCGGTAGCCGTCCCACTTGTACTCGTAGGCCCAGGCGCCGGTGGGAAGTTCGCCGTCGACGGCCAGTATCGGCGGCACGGCGCCGGGGATGTCGGTCATGTGCCAAGTACACGCGGTGTGCGCGTGATCGCCACGAACGGTAACCGGAACGGCAGATGTGGGCGCGTGTCCCCGCGTTGTGTGCCGGCGCACATCACCACTCCGCATCTGGCGATCTGCAATTTTCAAGTTACCTATTGCGACCTGAACTTGGCAGTGCCATAGTGAAGTGGACGCGCCTCACCTGGGCAAACCGGGACGCGCGGGACATCGGCAGACGAAAGGCGACAGCATGGCTCTTTCCGCCACCGCGCCTTACCGGGGGACTGTCCAGCCGCGACGTCCGGGGGGCGCCGCGGCGCCCGCGGTGCCCGGCTCGCTCGCCGCGGCGCGACCGCCCCGGCGCGGGCATCCCGGCGCGATCGTCCGGCCGCCGGGGCGGAGGAGAGCCGCCGGTGCCGCGCGCGCGTGCGCGCGGCCGGAGCGGCGGGGTCTGACCTGGTGTCATGTTCCCGCCGACAGCAGGAGGGGAGCGGCGCCTGCGGTCTCCGTTCATGCGGGTCGGCGTGCACGGGCCATCAGCACGCTGTGGGGCCTGGCGGTGCCGCCCGGCACCGGCTGCGTGGCCCGGTCATTCGCGTCCCGGCGCCGTTAGCGCGGGCGCGCCCATGGACCACCGACCACGTGCCCATGCCTGTCGCGGCGGCGCGGCGGTGCCCGCCGCCCGCTCCGCCCCACTCCACCTCCCGGTGACCACGCCGGACGGCCTGGCCGGGGACGCCGTCGGCGTCTCGGAGGACCACGGCCGCCGCATCATGACCAGCCTGCCGCGCGCCGGGGCGGTCTTCGCCGCCGGCCGGCGCTGGTGGTGGGTCGTCCCCTCCGAGTCCCAGGTCGGGCTCGACTGGCCGCCCACCGCCCGCTACTGGGCGGGCGCCTGCCTGCCGGGGCCCGCGGTCAGGGACTCCTCCCCGATAGCGGTCCGGCCGGTGCCGCAGCTGATCCACTGGCCCGAGGACGCGGGCCCCTACACCCATCCGCTGCTGCTCTACATCGCGGTCTGCCGGCTGGCGGGCGTCTCGCCCGTGACCTCCGTGTCGCCGCTGGCCACGGGCCTCAGTCCGGGCTGACGGCATCCACCCACGCGGGCAGTGGCTCGCGGCGCGCGAGCCACGCCGCGGGCACCCCGTCGAGCCCCGTGCGGGCCGCGACCACGCCGCCGGTGATCGCGCACGTGGTGTCCACGTCGCCGAGCCCCTCCGCCGTGCACCACAGCGCGTCCGTCAGGTTGCCAGGGTGCCGTGCGGCCGACCACAGCGCGAACGGCACGGTGTCGGCGGCCGTGGCACGCCGTCCGTTGCCGAGCACGTCGGCCGCCTCCTGCGGCGAGACGTCCGCCGGCAGCTCCGCGGCCCGTTCGAGCCCCTCGCGCACCGCCCCCGGCGGCGTGCGCCCGGCGACCGCCCGCAGGAACGCCGCCGCCCCGGGCGCGGCCCCGCCCGCGGCGGCGCGGGCCGCCGCCACGGCCACGGCCACCGCGCCCGCCACGCCCTCGGGATGACCGTGCGTCACCCGTGCGGCCAGCCCGGCCTGCGCGGCGGCCCGTTCCTCGTCCGCGCGGAACCACGCCCCCAGCGGCGCCGCGCGCATCGCGGCGCCGTTGCCCAGGCTGCCCTCGCCGCCGAAGAGCCGCGTGGTCTCGGTACGCCAGGCCGTGGGGTCGTCGGCCAGCCGGGGCAGCAGCTCGTGCATGCCGTAGCCGTACCCCCGTGCCGGCTCCGCCAGGTAGCCGTCGGCGAAGACCCGCGCCAGCCGGTCGGGTCTGATCTCGCCGTCGGCCCGCAGCGCCCGGAAGATGCCGAGCGCCATGGCGGTGTCGTCGGTCCAGGGCCACGCCGGCTCCTGCGGCGTGCGGCGCGCGCGGATGGCGGCGCGTGCCTGGTCAGGGCCGCGCCGCAGCGGGAACCACCGCTCTCCGAAGGCGTCGCCCAGGGCGAGTCCGTGCAGGCTGTCCCGGGCCGCCGCCCGGCTGTTCCTCATGCCGCCCCATGCTGCCCGCACCGGCGGACAGCGGCCACCGGTTTGCGCGAAGGCCGCCCGCGGGACCCCGCTCAGGGCAGCTCGGTGTAGCCGGAACGGCCCGGGCCCGTGCCCTCCGGCGGGTAGTCGCAGTCCAGGCTCTGCACCTCGCGGTCGCCGTCCTCCGAGTCGATCACCACGGCCGCCGTGCAGGCCCGGCCGTGTTCGTCGGTGAAGGTGGCGATCTCGGTGCGGTCGGACTGGGAACAGGCCGTCAGGACCAGTACCGCCCCCGCCGCCACGGCCGCTCCGAGTCCTGCGCGTGCGTTCATTCCTCGACCCCCCTGTCCCGGCCTGTCCCGGCAGCGGTGGGATCGTATGCCGGGCCGCCCGGCGCCGGTAGTCCAGCGGCCGGCCCTGCGGGCCAACAGCGGATGAACGCCGCGTGGCCGGGCGTCAGGTGAGGACCAGTCCGTAGGCGTTGAGGACCTCGCCGATGGGCTGGTAGTAGGTGGTGCCGCCGGTGGCACAGTTGCCGCTGCCGCCCGAGATCACGCCGATGGCCAGCGAACCGGTGAAGACGGGCGCGCCGCTGTCGCCCGGTTCCGCGCAGATGTTGATGCGGCCCAGACCGCTGATGATCACACCGTTGCCGTAATTGACCGTGTAGTTGAGCCCGGTGATGCTTCCGGACCGGCAGCCGCTGGGGGCCGCCATGTGCACCGGGCCGCCGACGGTGCCGCCGGTCGCGCTCGTGATGTCGATGGACTGGCCGTTGCAGTTGACGGTGCCGGGCCGCGGGACGTCGGGGTTGGTGTACTGGACCAGGCCGTAGTCGCTGCCGGGGAAGCTGCTGCCCGCCGTGGAGCCGATGAGGACGGTGAGTGCGGGGTCGGCGTACCAGTCCGGGTAACCGTCGGTGCAGTGACCGGCGGTCACGAAGAAGTCGGTACCGCCCGACCTCGCGTTGAATCCGGCGGTGCAGCGCCAGCCGCCGGTGGCGTAGACGGGTTCGCCGCCCTGGAGTCGCGGTTCGAGCCGGCCGGGGACGCGTTCGATGTCCAGCGCGGCGGCGAGCGGGCCCGCGGCCCGCCGGATACCGGCCAGGTCCTCGGCGGTCACGGTCTCGTCGGCCGCGACGCGCACGGTGCCCGCCGCCGGGTCGGCGGCCCACGCGGTGCCGCGGACGTCGGCCGCGCGCACCGCGTCGGCGGCGAGCGCGAGCCGGTCGGCCGCGAAGGGGGGCGGCGGGGCGGCGTGGGCCGCGCCGGGCAGCAGGACGGCGGCGAGGGCGAGCAGGCCCGCCGCGGCGGCGCCGAGGCGGCCCCGGCGGGCCGGGCGTCTGCGAGGAGTGGTGGTGGGGGACAGGGGCACGGGGTCCTCCTGGGTGGACATGAGCCTGACAAGGTGAGAACGGAGTCTCTCCGGTGCCCGCCGCCTTGCCAAGCCCGCCTTTCGGCCACCCGGCGGAGCAGCCCCAGCGAATTCCCTGCGCACAATGTCCAGTGATCCTCCCATGAGGCGCGGCAATCTGGACAGTCGGTCCAGTGCCGAGTGGTCTGCTTGCGCAGGGCATTCGTGATCAGGTGTCCTTGTTGTACAGCACCGATGTCGCACGGAAGCGAGGAAGCCGATCGTGGACACCGATCTCACCCTCACCAGCCAGGAACGGCTGGCCGACCTCGATCCCGCACAGCTCCACCGGCTCCTCGGTCTGGTGGAGTACGACGCCGCAGCCGACCCGTTCCCCGTCTCCGGCTGGGACGCGGTGGTCTGGTCGGTCGGCAACGCCACCCAGGCCGCGCTGTTCTACCAGGTGGTCTTCGGCATGGAGCTGGTCGCCTACTCGGGCCCGGAAACCGGCAACCGCGACCACCACGCCTACGTCCTGCGCTCCGGCGCGGTGCGCTTCGTCCTCAAGGGCGGCACCGATCCGGACGGCCCGCTGCTCGACCACCACCGCCGCCACGGCGACGGCATCGTCGACATCGCGCTCGAAGTGCCGGACGTCGACCGGTGCATCACCCACGCCCGCGCCCAGGGGGCCACGGTGCTGGAGGAGCCGCACGACGTCTCCGACGAGCACGGCACCGTCCGCGTCGCGGCCATCGCCGCCTACGGCGACACCCGCCACAGCCTGGTCGACCGCTCCCGCTACGAAGGCCCCTACCTGCCCGGCTACGTCGCCCGCACCTCCGGTTACCTGAGGCCGGACGGCGAGCCGAAGCGCGTGTTCCAGGCCCTGGACCACGTCGTCGGCAACGTCGAACTCGGCCGTATGGACGAGTGGGTGGGCTTCTACAACCGGGTCATGGGCTTCACCAACATGGCCGAGTTCGTCGGCGAGGACATCGCCACCGAGTACTCCGCCCTCATGAGCAAGGTGGTCGCCAGCGGCAACCACCGCGTCAAGTTCCCCCTCAACGAGCCGGCCGCGGGGAAGAAGCGGTCGCAGATCGACGAGTTCCTCGACTTCTACCAGGGGCCGGGCGCCCAGCACCTGGCGCTGGCCACCGGCGACATCCTCACCACCGTCGACGTGCTGCGCGCCAGGGGCGTCGAGTTCCTCAGCACCCCCGACTCGTACTACTCCGACCCCGAACTGCGCGCCCGCATCGGCGAGGTCCGGGTGCCCATCGAGGAGCTGCGCAGCCGCGGCATCCTCGTGGACCGTGACGAGGACGGCTACCTGCTCCAGATCTTCACCAAGCCGGTGGGCGACCGGCCCACGGTCTTCTTCGAGTTCATCGAGCGCCACGGTTCGCTCGGCTTCGGCAAGGGCAACTTCAAGGCGCTGTTCGAAGCCATCGAACGCGAACAGGCCAAGCGCGGCAACTTCTGACCGGTTGCTCGACTGTTCGCCCGACCGACCGCGCCCGCGGTGCCGCTCCGCGCGAGCGGCACCGCCGGCGCGGTGGCGCACCCGTTCCCGCCCCCGACCGGAAGGCCGCCCATGACCGCCGCCGCCCGCCACGGCACCACCTGGCTCGGCCTCGACCCGGCCCACCCCTTCGGCATCCACACCCTGCCCTACGGCAGCTTCACCACCCAGGACGCACCCGCCCGCCGCGTCGGCGTCGCCATCGGCGACCAGGTCCTCGACCTCACGGCCGCCGCCGGGGCGCTGCTGCCCGGCGATGCGGCGCTGTTCGCCGCCGGCACCCTCGACCCGCTGCTCGCGGCGGGCCCCGATACCTGGGCCCGCGTCCGTGCGGCCGTCACGGACTGGCTCGGCGACGAGCGCCACCGCACGGCCGTCGAGCCGCTGCTCCGGCCCGCGGGCTCCGTGGACCTGCACCTGCCGTTCACCGTCGCCGACTACGTCGACTTCTACGCCAGCGAGCACCACGCCACCGCGCTCGGCCGCATGTTCCGCCCCGACGGCGACCCGCTCACCCCCAACTGGAAGCATCTCCCGATCGGTTACCACGGCCGCGCGGGCACCGTGGTGCCCTCCGGCACGCCCGTCGTCCGCCCCACCGGCCAGCGCCGCACCCCCGAGGGGAACGTCGTCCTCGCCGCCTCCGCCCGGCTCGACATCGAGGCCGAGGTCGGCTTCGTCGTCGGCACCCCGTCCACGCCCGGCCGCCCGGTGCCGCTCGCCGACGCGGGCCGCCACCTGTTCGGCGTCTGCCTCGTCAACGACTGGTCCGCCCGCGACATCCAGGCGTGGGAGTACGTGCCGCTGGGCCCGTTCCTCGGCAAATCCTTCGCCACCTCCGTCTCGCCGTGGGTCGTGCCGCTCGCCGCCCTCGGCCACGCCCGCACCGCGCCACCGCCGCGCGACCCGCGGCCCCTGCCGTACCTGGACGACACCGCGGACCCGGCCGCCGAGCCCTGGGGCCTCGACCTCACCCTCCGCGTGACGCTCAACGGCCACCCCGTCTCCGCGCCGCCGTTCGCCGCGATGTACTGGACCGCCGCCCAGCAGCTCGCCCACCTCACCGTCAACGGCGCGTCGCTGCGCACCGGCGATCTGCTGGCCTCCGGCACCGTCAGCGGTCCGGGGCCGGGGGAACGCGGCTCCCTCATCGAGCTGACGGCCAACGGCGGCAGCCCGCTGACCCTGCCGGACGGCAGCACCCGGGGGTTCCTTGAGGACGGGGACGAGGTGGTCATCACCGCCGACGCCCCCGGGCCCGGCGGCACCCGGATCGGGCTCGGCGAGGTGCGCGGGCGCATCGCCCCGGCGGTGTCCTCGCCCTCCTGACCGACGCGCCCCCGCCGTGCGTCCGCCGTGCGTCCGTGTTATGCATGAGTCATGCATGAATCGCGGCGCACGGCAAACCTCCTCGGGGCAACCGCGCTCACGGTCGCGGACACGGCGCTGGCCGGCGCCGCCCGCGCCGCGGGCATCAGCCCCAGCGGTGCGGCGGCCCTCGTGGTCCTTTCGACGTTCCCCGGCCTCGGCAGCACAGGCCTCGGCCGCCACATCGGCCTGACCCAGTCGGCCGCCGCCCGGCTCATCGACTCCCTGGCGGCCGACGGGCTGGTGCGGCGCCGCAAGGGCGCCGGGCGCTCGGTGCCCGTCACGCTCACCGCCGAAGGCACCCGCGCCGCCCGCGCCCTGCTCGACGCCCGCGCCGAGCTTCTGACCGACCTGGTCGCCGTCCTCGAACCGGCAGAACGGGCCGAGCTGACCCGGCTGCTTGGCAAACTGCTGACCCGGCTGCACGACCGCGTCGGCGACGCGGACCTGATGTGCCGCATGTGCGACCGCGGCGCCTGTACGCACGGCGCCGCCTGCCCCGTCGGCCGGGCCGCCCGCGCCGCGCCGGACGCCGGGAGCGGCTGACGGGACCGGCCGATGGGACCGCTCCTCGCGCTCGGCTCCGCGCTGGCCTACGGCATCGCCGACTTCGGCGGCGGGCTGCTGGCCCGCCGCGCCCACTTCGCGGTCGTCGCCCTCCTCGGGCAGGCCGGCGGGCTCCTGGCGACCCTCGCCGCCGCACCGCTGTGGCCGGACCGGTCGCCCACCGCCACCGACCTCGCCTGGGGCGCGCTGTCCGGCGTCGGCACCGGCCTGGCCATGGCGTTCCTCTTCCGGGGACTCGGCCGCGGCGCGATGAGCGTGGTCGTGCCCGTCAGCGCCGTGAGCGGCGTCGCCCTGCCCGTCCTCACCGGCGTGGCCCTCCTCGGCGACCGGCCCTCCCTGCCCGCCTGGGGCGGCATCGCCGTGACGGTGCCCGCCCTCTGGCTGGTCTCGCGCAACGGCAGGGGCGGCGGCAGAGGAACGGGCGGCGCCGCCCCGCACGACCCGGCGGCGACCACCGACGCCCTGCTCGCCGGAGTCGGCATCGCCGTGCAGTACCTGGCCCTCGCCCAGGCCGCGCCGGAAGCCGGTGTCTGGCCGGTCGCCGCGGGCCGGGCCGCCGCCGTGGTGGTCGTCGCCCCGCTCGCCCTCGCCGGCCGTGCCCGCCGCTCCTGGGCGCCGCTGACGTGGCCGCTCGCCGCGGGCGCGGCCGCCACCGGGGTGACCGCGGCCGGTGCCCTGGTCCTGTACTCCCTGGCCGTTCAGCAGCAACTCGCCGTCGTGGCGATCGTGCTGTCGTCCCTCTACCCGGCGGTCCCGGTGCTGCTCGGGCTGACGGCCCTGCACGAACGCGTCACCGTCCTCCAGGCCACCGGCCTCACCGGAGCCGCGGCCGCCATCACCCTGCTGGCGCTCGGCTGACGCCTCCGAAGGCCGGGCGGGCCGGAATTACGGTTGAGGCCGGGGGCCGCCCTGTGATTGCCTCGGTCCGCGATCCGGCAGCCGTGAGGAGCCCCAGGCAGTGACGACGTACACCTCCGCAGACATCGCCTACGACCGGGCGGGTCCCCGCGGCGAGCCGCCCGTCGTGCTGCTGCACGCGGGCGTCGCGGACCGCAGGATGTGGGAGCCCCTCTGGCCCGCGCTCACCGCGGAGCGCGACGTCGTCAGGCTCGACCTCCGCGGCTTCGGCGCCTCCGTGACCCGGCCGCGGGGTGCGCTCTCCCCGGCGGACGACGTGCTCGATACCCTGGCCGAGCTGGGCATCGCCGACTGCCACCTCGTCGGTGCCTCCTTCGGCGCCGGCGTTGCCGTCGAGGCCGCCCTCGCAGGGCCGGAGCGGGTGCGCTCCCTGCTGCTCGCCGCGCCGGGCGGCTCGCTCATCCCCGGTGTCACACCTGACCTGCGCGCGTTCATCGAGGCGGAGGACGCCGCGCTCGACCGGGGCGACCTGGACGCCGCCGCCGAGGCGAACGTGGCCTGGTGGGCCGTCGGCCCGCACCGGGAGGCCGACGCGGTCGCGCCCGAGGTCCGCGACCAGGTGCACCGCATGCAGCGGCGCGCGTTCGAGGTGACGGCCGACTGGGACGACGTGGCGGAGGCGGAGCCCGAGCCGCCCGCCCTCGACCGGCTCGCCGAGATCCGCGTTCCCGTCCTCGTCCTCCTCGGCGCGCTCGACCTCCTGGCCATTCACGACGCGGCCCGGCGGGTGGCCGCGGACATCCCAGGGGCCCGCCGCGTCGACTGGCCCGACGCCGCCCACCTGCCGTCGCTTGAGCAGCCGGCGGAGTTCCTGACGCTGCTGCGCACCTGGCTGGCGGCCGAAGGGGCCTGAAGGCCCCGCGCGCCGCGGTGTCAGTCCCGCACCCAGAAGCAGAACGGGTGTCCCGCGGGGTCGAGCAGCACCCGCACGTCCTCCTGCGGCTGGAACCCGGCGAGCGCCGCGCCCGCGCCGGTCGCGAACTCCACCGCCGCGTCGAGGTCGTCGACCTCGATGTCGAGGTGCAGCATCATCTGCTGCCGCCCGCGGACGGCGGGCCAGGCGGGCCGCTCGTAGACCGGCTCGGTCTGGAAGGACAGCCGCGCCCCGCCCCGCGGGGCGGCGAGTTGCACCCAGTCCGGCTCGTCCTGCGTCACCTCCCAGCCAAGCAACCTCCGGTAGAAACCGGCCAGTTCGCGGGCGTCGGGGGCGTCGAGGACGGGAGTCGGCGGACCGAGGCGCGGGCGGGGGCGTTCCGTGGTCATGCCCCCGAACGTAACGCGGGTCGCGGGCGCGGCGCACGGGCGGGCGACCCCCTGTTCCCCGGAGGCCGCGGCGGTGGGTATCTTGCAACGACCGGGATCGGAGGGCTTGGGCCCACCGCCCGGAAGCAGCACGGCGGCCCCGCGGTCGCCGCTCACCGGGAACGGGTCCCGGTGGGAGTACGTGCATGTGTGGCTGGGATTGGATGTGTTGATGGTTACGGGAAAGGTCGTACGGTTCGACGAGCTCAAGGGCTATGGGTTCGTCGCACCCGACACGGGTGGCGAGGACGTGTTCATCCACGTCAACGATCTCGAGTTCGACAAGCGCCTGCTGGGGCCCGGCATGGTGGTGGAATTCGAGGTGGAGGAGGGGGACCGCGGCCTGAAGGCCAGCCACGTCCAGCTCCAGGAGGGTGCGGAACGGCCGATGTCCACGCCGCTCAGAAGCTCCTCGGGCGCCTCGCCCAACGACGAGCTGTGCGACGTGCTCTCGGTCCGTGAGTTCGTCGAGGAGATCACCGAGGCGCTGCTGCACGCCGCGCCGACCGCCACGGCGGAGCAGGTGCTCCAGATCAGGCAGCGGCTGATCCAGGTGGCGCACTCGCACGGCTGGGTCGACTCCTGACGACACCGTTCGTCATCGCCTGACCCCGCTCGGGCGGCGGGCGCCGCCCGCCGCCCGAGCGGGGTCCTGACTTTTTCCGCCCCGCCGCCAACCGGGCGGCGGGGCGGAGCCGCACGGTCTCAGCGGCCCGCACGCCCCCTGGGGGTCACCCTGGGGCCACGCGCGTTCACGGCCGGCGCCCACCAGGACGCCCCCAAGGCGTCCTGGAGCACCGGCCCGTGCGGTCGTTCGGTGCAGGGGGTGAGCAAGCCCCGCCGCGGTCCGTCAAAGCCGGCCGGCCGATCGCCGTTCCCCCCGCTGGGGGTGAGGCAGTCGTGCGGCAGCAGCGGCAGGTCGACCCGGGAGAGCTCCAGGGGGGAGTGGCGTACCCGGTAGGTGCCGGGCAGGGTTTCCTGCTGGGGCGCGGTTGCGAAGCACGGGTCGACGCCCAGGGGAAGCGCACAGGTCTCGTCCGGGGTCCGGGTGGTGAGGGTCACCCGGAGGGAGTGCCCCGGGGCGAGCTGGGCGACGCGCGGGGAGAGCCCGAAGGCCAGTTCGTACGTCGCGTGTGGCACCAGGTAGTCGTCCCGGGCGAAGCTGCCGTACGGGCGGACGTGCGCGCCCCTGATGTCGGACCAGGAACGTTCCTCGTCCAGGGCGCGCATGCTCGCCACCAGGTTGCCCGAGGTCAGCTCGGTGACGGTGCCGTCCGGCGCCACGTCCTCAAGGCGGGCGATGAGATGGAGGTTGGTGCTGTCCGAGCGGGCGTACAGCGTCGCGCTCATCGGACCGGCCAGGGTGGCTCCCCGCGGGAACGGTTCTGTCGTGTAGGTCAGGGCCCCGCCGGGGGAGCCGGGCTGAGTGTAGGCGAGGGTGCCCGACCCGCCCGTGAGCGGCGGGCGCCGGGTCAGCCGGCCGCCGCCGTTCAGGTAGTAGGGCGTGGTCGCGGTCGCGAGCGGGTAGTGCGAGGTGTTGATCCAGGCGTCGCTTCCCGACTGGTGGAGATGGATGGGGGTGGGTGTGCGGTCCAGCCCGGTGTCCGCGCCCTTCAGCCAGGTGTCGAACCACTGGACGGCGATGGCCTGGTCGATGCCCTCACCGTGGCCCCAGGGGCCGACGACGACCTGGTAGCGGCCGGTGACCGGCTGCCGGGGACTCATCGGCGCGTGGACGGGACGGTTGGCGTGGGCGTTCTGTAGGTAGGCGTACATTTCGAGCGAGCCCTGTACCGCCGTGTCCCGGTATCCGCTCCACAGCAGGGCGGGAATGTCCGCCGCCACGATCGCGGACGCCCACTCGCCCGGGGAGCGGTAATCCGTCCACGGGCTCGTGTAGGCGCGCTCGCCGCCGCTGGTGATGCTGTCGACGAACGCGGCGCCGAACTCGCCGGCGCGCGGCCCCATGACGGCCTCCATCCGCTGGAAGACGTTCAGCGTCTGGTTCGGCATGCCTCCGGCGAACAGGTTCTCGCGGTAGGTCTCGGCTCCCGCGCAGGCGGGCATCATCGCCTTCACGCCGGAGTCCGGGGGCAGCGCTGAGGCGGTGAGCAGCTGGTTGCTGCCCAGGTACGAGCAACCGGTGAGGCCGACCGTGCCGTTGGAGCCGTCGAGTTCGCCGGCCGCCCACTCCACGAGTTCGACTCCGTCCTGCCGCTCGCGGGGGCCGAACATGTCGAAGGTGCCGCCGGAGCGGCCGGTGCCGCGCACGCAGATCGAGGCGTAGACGTATCCGCGCTCGACGTAGTAGCCCGGGGGCGTGTACTGGTGTCCCGGACCCGTCAGATTCCCGTCCGTCGTTTCGCAGGTGTAGGGATTCTGGGCGAGGAGAACCGGGAACGTTCCGGGGGCGCGCTCCCCCGTCCCGGGGTCCGCCGGGTAGAGCACGTCGCCGACCAGCGCCGTTCCGTCGCTCGCCGTGACCGCCACGTCCGGGACGGTCACCTGGCCGTATGTGGCCGGCCGGGCCTGCCCGATCCGGGCCGGCGGCTCCCCGGCGCTCCGCTCGGTGGCGGCGGCGGTCGTCGTGACCATCGCCGTCACGGTCGTCATCGCCGTCAGCACGCCGATGGCTCTGGTGAACCTGGTAGTCCTCGTCGGGGTGCGACGCGGGCGGAGTACGGCATCCGTCATGTCCTTCAAACCCTTTCTGCTACCGGGAAGATTCTTGCCGAGCCCGAGACAGGCGCCCGCTAGTAACCTCCGTCCGCGAGAGACCTCCGGCCGCGAACGGAGCGGCGGGCCGGGTGCGGAGCGCGGGGACGGGCGGGGAGAGCGTGACGGGCCCGTGCGGGCGAGGACGCGCGCATCGGATCGCGTGAGTCCGTGGCTTCTCCGTCAACATGCCACGACTGTAGTGAAGTTGGCTGGGCCGACCGGAGCGCTGCGGTTCGTGCCGGGGCCACAGGAATAGACCACTGGTGCTCGGCCGCGGTGCCCGCCGCCGACGTGCCGCCGGACGCCGTTCCCGGGCCGCCCCGGCCACCTGCTGGCCCCGGGGGCGCGACCCCCACCTGCCCGGACTCCGCTGTGTGACCGTTCTCGTCCGGCCGGGACCCGGTCACGGTGAGTGCCCTAGGGGTCCTTGAGGGGTTTCCCGCGCTCGGGGGCACTTCATAGCGTGGGGTCCGCACGCTTCGACTCCGGGTCGGCAGCCGTCGGACGCGAAACCTCCCGCACCACCGACGGAGCAGTGAAGCGCTGGAGCAGTGAAGCACTAGAGCGCCAGGGGTGGAAACGCACATGAGAGGTTCGTCGACGGCCGGGGCCACCGGAGCCGGGTCCGCGGAAAGGGTGCCGCTGAGCGAACTGACGACGTCTGATTCGCCCCGGCGTTCGGGCACCGACGCGGAACACATCCGTCTCCTGGCCGAGTCGGCCGCCGAGCTGCCGCCGATCCTCGTCAACCGCCGCACCATGCGCGTCATCGACGGCACGCACCGGGTGCACGCGGCCGCGCTCAGGGGCGAGGACAGCATCGAGGCGGTGCTGCTCGACTGCGACGACGACGAGGCGTTCCGCCTCGCCGTGGAGGTGAACGTCACGCACGGACTGCCGCTGACCCGTGCCGACAGGACGGCCGCTGCCAAACGTATCATCGCCTCCCACGCCGACTGGTCGGACCGGGCGATCGCCTCGGTCACCGGACTGTCCCACAAGACCATCGGTTCGATCCGGCGCCGGTCGAGTGGGGAAATTCCCCAGTCGGCCACCCGGCGGGGCCGTGACGGCCGGATGCGTCCCGTGGACGCCTCCGCCGGGCGCATCCAGGCCGGCCGGATGCTGGCCGACCGGCCGGATACCCCGCTGCGGGAGATCGCCAGGGAGGCGGGCGTCTGTCCGGCGACGGTGCGGGACGTGCGCGCCCGCATCCAGCGCGGCGAGGCGCCCGTCCCGGCGGGCCGCCGTGTCGCGGTGGCGCCCGCGGCAACGCCTCTGCGGCCGCAGGCACGTGCCGAGGTGGAGGACGAGGGGCCGGAACTCTCGGTGCGCATTCGCAATCTGCGCAAGGACCCTTCGCTGCGCTTCTCCGAATCGGGCCGCACCCTGCTGCGGCTGCTCGACGCCTGCACCGTGGGGCCGCAGGAATGGCACCGCATCAGCGACAATGTGCCGCCGCACTGCGTGGAGATCATTGCCTCGGCCGCCCGTGAATGCAGCAGGGCATGGGAGGACTTCGCCGTGGAACTCGACCAGAGGCGCGGCAGACAGAAACCAGGTTGACGGTACGGCGCCTGAAGGCCGGAGCGTTGTTGTGCTTTCTCGGTGGGCGGCGTCCTCGGGACGGAAGGTGTTTGCCCCCGTGCGTGTGCTCCGTCGTGCCGGATTCCGGACGGGGTGTTCACTCATTTCCCATCCGCGCCGCTTGATTGGTGATCCTCTATGACCTCAGAAACAGTCTTCGACATTTCCGTCGGCACGCGGGTGCCGGCCGCCCCGGACACCGTGTTCGCCTACGTCAGCGACCTGACGAGGAGCGGCGAATGGAGTCCGGAATGCCTGGGCGGTGAGTGGACGGAGGGCACGCCCGCGGCCCTCGGATCGGTATTCACGGCGCGCAACCACCGGGCGGCCGACGTGGTTTCCTGGGCCCCCGTGGTGCGCGGAGAATGGGCCACTCAATGTGAGGTCGTCGCATCGGAAGCGCCCCGCGTATTCAGCTGGGCGATGCGCGACAGTTCCGGGCGTGCGCAGGAAAGTGTATGGTCGTTCCTGATCGAGGCGGCGGCCGGGGGGAGCGTGCTGACCCACGCGTTCCGTATGAGTGACCTCACGGAAGGCATGCGTGAAATCCTGGCCAAGCTGAGCGGCGACGAGAAACAGCAGTTTCTCTCGGACTGGTCCGGCAAGCTCGAAGGGGACATGCGCCGGTCGATCGCCCGGATCAAGGCCGTGCTGGAATCCACCTCCTGATGGACGGATACGCACCGGGAGGCCGCGGACAACACCGCGCGGCCTCCCGTACCTAGCCGATCGCGTGAAGGGAAAGCTCAATTGTCGCAGGGGAATGCGGTCGACCATGAACGTGTGATCGGCTGGCTCGACGATCCGTCGGAGCAACGGGGTGTGCGGTTCCGCCAGGACGACGGCGCCTGGCAGCGGCTCACCTACCGGGAGTTGGCGGCGCGGACGCTGCGCGCCGGTGCCGCGCTCGCCGACGAGGGCGTGCGCCCGGGGGACGTGGTGCCGCTCGTGCTCCCGGCCGGGCCCGACTTCGTGTCCCAGTTCTTCGGCCTGCTCGCGATCGGCGCCACGCCGTCGGTGCTGCCGCTGCCGCAGGCACTGCGGGCGGGGGAGGGCTACCAGAACCAACTGCGGGCCATCGCCGCCCGCATCCGCCCGAAGCTCGCCGTCGCCGACCCCAGGTACCAGGACGTCGTGCGCGAGAGCGTCGCCGAACTCGGCACCGCCACGCGCGTCGTGGCGCCGGTGCACGCCGACCGGGAGGACGCGGCGCCGCGCGCGAACGGCGAGCTGGCCGTCCTCCAGTTCACCTCGGGCTCCCGCGGCGCGCCCCGCGGCCTGCGGATATCCGTGGCCAACATGGCCGCCAACCTCCGCATGATCCAGAGCTGGATGAACCCCCAGGGCCACGGCGCCGTCACCTGGCTGCCGCTGTACCACGACATGGGCCTGGTGGGCGGGCTGCTCGGCGGACTGACCGTTCAGGTCGAGCACGCCCTGATGCGGCCCGAGCAGTTCATCCGGGACTCCACCGGCTGGCTGGCCGAGTACGGCCGCCACCCGTACACCAGCATGTGCATGCCCAACTTCGGATTCGAGCGGGTCCTCGCCCGCACCCGGCCCGAGCACCTGGACGGGCTGGACTTCGCCGCCCTGCGCGCCGTCGTCAGTGGCGCCGAGCGCATCGATCCGGCGGTGCTGGCCCGCTTCGTCGCCCTGTTGCAGCCCCACGGCTTCGACATCCACGCGCTGATGCCCGCCTACGGTCTGGCCGAGGGCACCCTCGCCGTGACCGGCGTCGGCCGCCAGCAGGTGCCCCGGCTGGTGCGCGCCAGCGGCCTCGAACGGCGTCTGGGGGAGAAGCTCGACGTCGGCAGCGTGGTGGAGCTGGGGGCCGAGCCCGTTTCCGAGCCGTGGCTGTGGCAGGTCAGCTGCGGCCGTCCCATGGACGGTGTGCGGGTCGACATCCTCGACGAGGAGGGCGCGCCGCAGCCGGAGGGCGTGCTGGGCGAGATCTACGTCGAGGGCCCCTCCGTGGCAGAGGGCTACGTCGACGCCACCCCGGAGGACCGGGCCAAGCTCGGCGACGGGAAGCTGCACACCGGCGACGCCGGCTTCCTCCTGGACGGCGAGCTGTACGTCGTCGGCCGCCTCGGCGACAGCGTGAAGATCAACGGGCAGACCGTGTTCGTCGAGGACATCGAACTTGAGCTGGTCGCCTCGGGCGCCATCTCACGCAACCACGCCACCGTCGTCGCCGGTGTCACCGCGGGCACGCCCACCGTGCTCGTCGTCACCGAACGCCCCCTGGGCGAACGCCTCGACGAGGCGCTGTCCGTCATCAAGTCGTTCACCGGCGACGCGGCGAGCGCCCGGGTCATGTACGTCAAGCGGGGGGCCATCCCCCTCACATCGAGCCGCAAGCCGCGCCGGAGGGCCCTGTGGCTGTCCTATGCCGCCGGCGAACTGAAGGAGCGTAAGGACTCGTGAGTTTCGTGGCCGCACCCCAATCCCCGGCCCCAGGGCTGTTCGCGGACGGGCCGTTCGGCGCGCGTGTGGAGGAGGCCCGCAAGGAGGTCGCGGGCCTGCTGACGCAGACCTTCGAACCGCTGGCGAGGGCCGCGGAGACCGAGGGCCGCTTCCCGCGCGCCGCGCTGGCCGAGCTAGGCGGCAGCGGGCTGTTCCGCAGACGCTGGGAGACCGCGCCGCACGGCGACCCCGGCCTCGGCGTCGTCATCGCCGAGGAGAGCGGGCGTCTCGGCTGGGCGAGCCTGTCCGTCGGTCTCAGCCTGCACTGCGAGACGGTGCTCTCCATCCTCACCCGCTACGCCGAAGGCCCGCTGCTGCGCGAGTACCTGGAAGGCGCGCTCGACGGGCGCCTCGTCGGCTGCCTCGGGGCCTCGGAGCCCACCGGCGGCTCCGATCTGAACGGCGTGCGCACCGTTGCCCGCAAGGTGCCGGGCGGCGGCTGGCACGTCACCGGCGAGAAGAAGTACCTGTCCCTCGGGCTCGTCTGCGACTTCGCGCTCCTGCTGTGCCGCATCGACGAGGGCGAGGGGCCGGTCGCGGGCCGCCTCGGCCTGGTCGCCGTGCCGCGGTCGGGGCTCACCCCGAAGAAGAAGCTCAGCAAGGCGGGCACCGCGGCGCTCGACACGACCTGGATGGTGGTCGACGCCAAGGTCCCCGGCGAGGCACTGGTCGGCCGTCCTGGCGCGGGGCTCCTCGCCGCCATCTGGGGCCTCAACCACGAGCGGCTCTCCATCGCAGGGCAGACGGTCGGCGGCGCCGCCCGCGCCATCGGGCTGACCACCGCGCACCTGCACCGCCGCAAGCAGTTCGGCAAGCCGCTGATGGAGCACCAGGCGCTGCGGCTGCGCCTGGCCGAGCTGACCTCCCGGCTGGTGGTGCTGCGCTACTCGGTGTACGCCGCCGCCCAGGGCGTCGCGGTCCCGGGGGCCTGCGGCACGCGGGAGATCGCCGCGATGAAGACCACCGCCGCGCGGTTCGTCGAAGAAGTCATGAGCGAGTGCATGCACATGTTCGGCGGCCCTGGCTACCTCGACGACGAGACGCCGCTGTCACGCATGTGGCGCGACTCGCGGCTGGCCCGTCTCGGCGGTGGCTCCGACGAAATGATGTGGGAGCTGGTGGCCAGCGGGCTGGTCCCCGACTTCGCCGCCTATGACGAGAATGTCGAGCTGGGATGAAGCTGCTGCTGACCGGCATCACCGGGCAACTGGGCACGGCCGTCGCCGAGACCGCCGCCGAACGCGGAGTCGGGATCGTTCCGGTGGTGCGCCCCGACCGGCCCGGGCTGATGCCCTTCGACCGGGCGTTCCCCGCCCTCGCCGCCGCCCGGGTCACGGGCGATGTCCGCGAACCCGCCTGGGGCCTGTCCGAACGTGACCTGGACGAGCTCGCGGAGTCCGTCGACGCCGTCGTCAACCTCGCCGGCAACACCAACTGGGCGGGCAGCGGGCGCGATCTGTACGCCGTCAACGTGCTCGGTGCCCGCAACGGCCTCGACGTCGCGCGCGAACTCCAGCGCAGGTCGGGCCGCCGCGTCCTCTACACCTACGCCTCCTCCATCTTCGTGGCGGGCGGCGTCATCGGCCGCATCGCCGAGGAGCAGCTGGCCGCCGACCGCCACCGCACCGCCTACGAGCAGAGCAAGTGGCTGGCCGAGCGCGAACTGGCCAAGCAGCACCGGGCGGGCGACCCGGACGTGCTGATCAGCCGGGTCGCCGCGCTGCTGGGCGACTCCCGTACCGGGGCCACCCTCAAGCGCAACTCCCTGTACCTGCTGGCCGAGCGCTGGGACGACCTGCCGGGCAGGCTGCTGCCCGCCATGCGCGGCGCGAAGGTCGACGTGCTGCCGCGCGACATGGCGGCCGGTGCCCTGCTGGACGCCGTCACCGGCATGCTGCGCGGCGGCCCGCGGACCGAGCCCGTGGTCACCCACGTCGCCGCGGGCGAACGGGCCCCGACGATCCGGGGACTGCTTGAGGTGGCGCGCGCCCTGTCGCCGCTGTCGTTCGGCAAGTGGGTACGGCCGATGCCCGCCACCGCCGAACAGGTGCTGTGGGTCTCGGCCAACGCAGAACGTTTCCTCCCCCTGAGCCAGGCGTGGCGCAACAGCATCATCGGACTGCGCTACATCGGGCTCGACCGCGTGATGGAGCGCGGGCGCCTGGCGGAGCTGCTGGACGGGCCGCTGCCCGCCCCCTCCACCGAGCTGCTCGCCCGCCTGCTGTTCGACCTCCCGGCGCCGCAGCGTCCCGTGGCGCCCGCCGACAGCGGATTGTCGAGGTTCCTCGTATGAACGTGTTGATACTGGGTGGCTCCGGCTACCTGGGCGCCGCCGTGGCGCAGGCGTGCGCCGCCTCCGGCGCACAGGTCCGGGTGCTCTCCCGCAGCGGGCGGGCCATCGCGGGCGAGGCGGTCCGCGGGGACATCCGCATGCCGCGCCTCGGCCTGCCCGCGCGGGAACTGGCCCGGGTGCGCGAGGAGACCACGCACGTCGTGCTGTGCTTCGGCTCCGTGTCCTGGACCTCCGGGCCAGGCGAGGCGCTGGAGACGCACAGCTCGGGCATGCGGTCCGTGCTGACGTTCCTGCGCGGCCTGCCCGCACTCAGGCAGGCCGTGCACGTGTCCTCCCTGCTCGCGCTCGGCCGCGCCCAGGGCCGCGTCACCAACCGCGAGCTGTACACCGGCCAGCGCTTCCGCAACTGGTACGAGTACGGCAAGTACTGCGCCGAGCGGCACGTCCGCGACACGCAGCAGGACCTGCCCATCGGCATCGTCAGGTTCGGTCCCGTGCTCGGGCCCGACCCGCGCGGCGGCCGGCCGGACACCGAGCACGGCCTGCCCAAGGTGTTCCCGCACCTGCTCGCCGGCTACCCGGTGCACCTCGCGAGCCGTGGCGACTTCCCCTGCTGGGTCACCGACGTCACCTCCGCGGCGGACCTCGTGTGGAAGGCGCTCTCCGCACCGATCGGCCGCGGCACCTGGACCTGGTTCGACCCGGCCAGGCCCACCCTCGGCGAGGTGTTCACCGAGGTGTGCCGGCCCTGGGGCGTCGTTCCCAAGATCGTCGAGGCCAAGCCGCTTGGCCGGTTCACGCGCTTCATCGGCGAACGCGTCGGCACCCCGCGGGAACTGGCCGACTACGCCGAGCCCTGGTTCGACCTGGACCCGGGCGTGCTCGACGACATTCCCGGGCCGTGGCCCGTGCCGGAAGCCGACTACCTGGCGGCGACCGGACGTGCCCTGCTCGGCCGCGCGGAAAGGGAGATCGGGGTATGACGGAGAAGACCGCGTCGGTGGACACCGACCTCCACCCGTACTTCCGCATCTACTCGGCGGGCAACTTCGGCGAGGTCGCCCCGCAGCGGCTGTCCCCGATGTCGTGGTCGCTGGTGGGCGACCCCATGGAACGCGGCACGCGCAAGCTCGCACAGCGCCTGTGGGGCCGCCCCGCCTGGACCGAGGGCTCGCACTACGTCTTCGTCGGCTACTTCGGCTGCCGCCCCTACCACAATCTCGCGGCGTACTGCCACCTCTCGCGCGGCATCCCCGGACTGAGCGCGAACGACGTCACCGACGCCTACTTCGAGGGCATCGACTCCCCGGCGGAGATCACCGCGCTGCGCTCCGGGCGCACGCGCCGGCTGTCGGCCGCCACCAGGCTGCTGCGCGAACTGCGCGATATCGGGCCCCGCCTGCGGGCCCTGGAGGAGCGCGTCGCGGAACTGGAGTGGGCGCTGCGCGCCGCGACGACCGCGAACAGCCCGATCGCCCTCTTCAGCGTGCTGCGCGACGCCAAGCCCGTGCTGGAGGAGGCGTGGGCCGTCCACATCCTCACCACCTCGGGGTGCGTGCCCATCCGCGCGCTCCAGCAGCGCGTCTACGGCCGGCTCGCCCGCCACGGCGACGAGATCGCGCACTGGCTGACCCGCCCGCGGGAGCTGGTCTGGGACCGGCTGCACACCGCGGCGGCCACCATGGACCCCTTCGGCCCCGGTGACTTCCTGGACTCCTCCTTCTACGAGGTCGCGGATTCGAGCGACCCCTGGCAGGACTACGCCGTGCGGCACAAGCTGGCCGCCAACTCCGGTACGCAGGCGGCCGTCGCGCCGATCGAGCCGTCCGAGGCCCTGGCCGGGATGCTGTCCCCCTGGCGCAGCCGCACCGTCCGTTCGCTCGCCGTCGCCGTCGGCGAGGTGATGGCCGGGCGGGAGCACTCCAAGTCCCTCGCCATGCGGACCCTGCACATCTACCGGCGCCTGCTCCCCGAACTGGCCGGCTCACTCGGCGTCGACCCCGGCCACTGGCCGTACCTGACGATCCGCGAGTTCACCGACCTGGCCACGGACCCGGGCCTGGCCGCCCGCGCCCTGCCGCGCATCGCGGCCTGCCGCGTCGCGCTCGGCACCCCGATGCCCGAGCACCTGGACCTCAGCGACGGCGACGGAACGATCCGCCCCTGGCTGAGCGAGTCCCCCCAGACGCACCGGGGCGTCGCCCCCGGCATCGGCGTCGGCGTCGCCATGACGCCCGACGGCGAACTGCCGGACGAGCCCGTCATCATCGTCTGCTCCTCGGCCGACGCGGACATCGCTCCGCTGCTGCCCTTTGCGGAAGGCGTGCTCAGCGAGCGCGGCAGCGACCTGTCGCACATCGCGATCCTCGCCCGCGAGTACGGAATCCCGTGCGTCGTGGGATACCCCGGCGCGGCGTCGCTGCCTGCGGGCACCGCCGTGTCCATCAACGGCAGTACCGGAGAGGTGAACATCCTTGACCAGTCCTGAGAGCACCAGCGCCCCCACCGAGACCCTCACCGCCCTGGAGGAGGTCTACGCACAGGTCAAGCGCGTCAACCGCGACCTCCGTCCCACGGACCGCATCATCCAGGACCTGGAGGTCGACTCGCTCGCCACCCTGGAGATCCTGCTGGCGCTGGAGGAACGCTTCGGCGTCTCCCTCGTCGACAACCCCAGGGCCGCCAAGCTCCAGACCGTCGGCGACCTCGTCGGGCTCCTCGACGAGCTGCGCTCCGCCAAGACCTCGTGACCCCGGGAGATCCCGTGCTGCCCGACACCGTTTCCTTCGACGTACTGCACGCCCTGGTCGTCAAGGGCATGGCGCAGTCCGCGCCCCTCGCCGAGATCACCGGCCGCGGCACCGACGAGGTCCTGCGGGAGCTGGAGGCGCTGCGCACCGAAGGGCTCGCCACGCACATGGAACGCCGCGGCCTGTGGCGCGTCACCCCCAAGGGGCGCGCCCGCCACGGCGAGCTGATGGACGAGGACGTGCCCGCCCACGACCGCGACCTGCTGCGGCCCGGCTACGAGCACTTCGTGCCGCTCAACGGCCGCTTCAAGGACACCTGTACGCGCTGGCAGGTGCGCGACGGCGTGCCCAACGACCACACCGACGCCGCCTACGACGAGGCGCTGCTGAAGGAGCTGGAGGCCCAGCACGAGGAGGCCGTCGCCATCATCGACCGCCTCGCGGAGGTCCGTTCCCGCTTCCAGCGCTACGGGGACGCGCTCGCCGACGCGCTGGCCCGGCTGCGCAACGGTGAGCAGAAGGCGTTCACCGGCGTCATGTGCGACTCGTACCACGATGTCTGGATGGAGCTGCACCGCGACCTGCTGGTCTCCATGAAGATCCAGCGCGAGGACGAGGAACGGGCGGGGACGGCGCGGTGAGCACCGGCGGAGGGCTGCTGCGCCTGACCGGCGCGGTGGACACGGACCGGCGCGCGGCGCTCGGCGGCAAGGCCGTCGGGCTCGCCGCGCTGCTGCGGGCCGGGCTGACGGTTCCCGACACCTGGGTGGTGCCCGTCGGCGCGGACCCGGACGCGGCCGAGCTGGAGGCGCTGGCCGCCGTCGCGCCCCGCTGGGCCGTGCGCAGTTCCGCCACCGTCGAGGACGGTGCGGCCCTGTCCTACGCCGGCCTGTTCCGGAGCGAACTCGACGTGCCCGTCGACGGTCTGGCCGACGCCATCGCCGCCGTCCGCGCCTCCGCGGACAGCGGCAGGGTCGCCGCCTACCGGGAACGGACCCGCGCCGGCGGCGGCCCCGGGGTCGGGATGGCCGTGCTGCTGCAACCGTTCCGCACCCCGCTGCGCAGCGGGCTGTGGCTGGGGCGCGGCCTGGGCAAGGGCCGCCTGGAGTGGGCCGCCGGCAGTGGCGACGCCCTGGTGTCCGGTGCCGTCACGCCCTCCTGGGAGGAGTGGACGGCGGCCGGCCGCGTCGGCGGCTGGGGCCTGGGCGAGCTGGCGGCCGGGGGCCGGCCGGTCGGCGCGGCGTGCCTGGCGGTGCAGCAGACCCTGGGCGTGCCCGCCGACCTGGAGTTCGCCGTGCTCGACACCGGACTGGTGTGGCTCCAGTTCCGTCCGATGACCAGTGAGCTGGTGGACGCCGTGCCGCACCGCGCGCAGGGGCCGGGCGAGGAGGGGCGGACCGTGCACGGCACCCCCGCCTCGTCCGGCCGCGCCACCGGCCGGGCCCTGTGGGTGCGGGAGGTCGACGATCCGCAGTGGGAACCGGGCACGGTGCTGCTGACCGAGCAGACCGACCCGGACTGGGTACCGCTGATGGCCGAGGCCGCGGCCCTGGTCACCGCCGAGGGCGGCATGCTGTGCCACGCCGCCATCGTCGCCAGGGAACTCGGCGTGCCCTGCGTCACCGGCGTGGGCGCCGACGCGCTCGCCAGGCTCGCCTCGGGCGGCACGCTCGTCGTCGACGGCAGCGCGGGCACGGTGTCGATGCCATGACCGGAACGGGGAACGCGGCCGCGGCGGCGATGCGCGGGACGGCGGAGCTGGCCGGTCTCGCCGCGGAGCAGCGGGACTTCGCCGATCTGCTCGCCTCGCTCGGCGCGGCGGACTGGGCACGGCCCTCCGCCGCGGCGGGCTGGTCGGTCCGCGACCAGGTCGCGCACCTCGCGGACACCGAGGAGGTCGCGGCGGACACCCTGACGGGCGGTCCCCGCGCGTTCGCCGAGGCCGTGTCGCCGCACGCGAGCGCCGAGGACTTCACGGCGGCCGGCTGCCGCCGCGGCGACGGCATGACGCCCGCCGAGCTGGCCGGCTGGTGGCACCCGGCCGCCGGCCGGACCAGGGGACTGCTGGCCGGCCTGGCCGCAGAGGACCGCGTCGCCTGGGGATTCGGCATGCCGGCCCGCACGTTCGCCACCGCGCGGCTGATGGAGCACTGGGCCCACGGCCTCGACGTCCGCGACGCGCTCGGCCTGCCCGTGGCCGAGACCGCGCGGCTGCATCACGTCGCCGCGCTCGGCCTGGCCACGCTGCGCTGGGCGCTCGCCCGCGGCCGGGTCCGCTGGCCCGCGGGCCGGTCGCTGCGGCTCGACCTCGCCGCCGCGGACGGCACCCGGCACGCGTTCGGCGACGCGGACGCGACCGACGTGCTGCGCGGGCCGCTGCTCGCGTGGTGCCGCGTCGCGACCCGGCGCACGCGTGGCGGGCCGCCCCCGGAACTCCGGCCGGAAGGAGAACTCGCGGAACTCGCCCTCCTGCACGCAAGGGCTTATCTGTGATCGGCCCTGATCGGCCCTGATCGGTGAAAGGCGGTAATCTGTCAGCATGGTGAGGGTGGAAAAGGAACGCGTCATCGCGTGCACGCCCGACTTGTTTCTCAATTTCGTCATGGACGTCGAGCGGTACATCGACGTCGACGACAAGATCGGCTCGATCGCGTGGGCGAACAGGGAGGAAACGCTCACCGAGTTCAAGTTCCAGCCCCGCATGCCGGGTCTTCCGCTGCCGCAGCCCAAAGCGGTCGCCCAGATGCGGCTCACGCCGGGAGAACGCATCGACATCCGGCTCGCGCCGAAGCCGCTCAACAAGCTCAACCACCGTATGGCGCACTTCGAGGCGAGCTTTTCCTGCGAGGCGGTCGAAGGTGGCATCAGGGCAACCCGCATGATTTCCTTCACCTTCAACCCCGTGCTGCGTCCCGTTCTGGAGCCCGTGCTGCGGCGCACCCTTCCGCGATCGGTCGAGCGCGAGCTCCGGCTGACCCAGGAAACCCTGGAAAAAGACCGGCGTTGACGAAGGACCGATGACGAAGGGGGACCCATGACGGTCTCGACGAGCGCCCCGCGCACCGCCGAAGCCGGCGAGCGGCAGGCGCATGTCGTCGTGATCGGGGCCGGCCTCTCCGGAATAGCCGCCGCGGTCAAACTGCGCCGTGCGGGCATCACGGACGTTCTCGTGCTGGAGAAGGCCGACCGTGTCGGCGGCACCTGGCGGGAGAACACCTATCCGGGGTGCGCGGTGGACATTCCCTCGCCCGTCTACGCGTTCTCCTTCCGCCCCAACCCCGGCTGGAGCCGGCTTTTCGCCGGCCAGGCCGAACTGCTCGCCTACATCGAGGACACCGTGGCGGCGTCCGGCCTCGGCGACGCCCTGCGCCTGCGCACCGAGCTGACGGAGGCCGCCTGGTCCCAGGAGCGCCGCCGCTGGCTGCTGCGCACGAACCGCGGCCGGTTCGCCGCGCGGCACGTCGTCTTCGCCACCGGCCTGCTGCACGAGCCCCGCATCCCCGCCGTTCCCGGCCTGGAAGGCTTCCCCGGCGAGGTGTTCCACTCGGCCCGCTGGAACCACGGCGTCGACCTCACCGGGAAACGCGTCGCCGTCGTCGGCACCGGCTGCTCCGCCGTCCAGATCGTTCCGGAGATCCAGCCGGTCGTGGGGCACCTCGACGTCTTCCAGCGCACCGCCTCCTGGGTCCTGCCGCGGCCCGACTTCCCGGTACCCGCCGCCGTCCGGCGGCTGTTCCGCCGGGTCCCGGCCGCCCGGCGCCTGTTCGGCGGCGTCTGCGGCGCCGCGCTGGCCGTCCTCGCGCTGCTGATGCGCCGCGCGGGCACCGCGCGCCTGCTGAACCCGGTCGGCCGCCTGGTCCTGCGGCGTCAGGTCCGCGACCCGGTGCTGCGCGCCCGGCTCACGCCCGGCTTCACCGTCGGCTGCAAGCGCCTGCTGCTGTCCAGCACCTACCTGCCCGCCCTGACCCGCGCCAACGTGCGGCTGATCCCGCACGCCCTCGCGGCGGTGGAGGGCAGCAGGCTGGTCTCGGCCGGCGGCGACCGCACGGAGGCCGACGTCATCGTCTTCGGCTCCGGCTTCGAACTGCGCCTCCCGCCGGTCGCCGCCAGGATCAGGGGCCGCGACGGCCGCCCGCTGTCCGAGACGTGGGACGCGGCGCGACCGGAGGCGTACCGGGCGACGACTGTTCCCGGCTGCCCCAACGCCTACCTTCTGCTCGGCCCGAACATCGTGACCTACCACTCGCTGCTCGCGCTCGCGGAAGCCCAGCTCGACTACGTCACCGAGGCCATCAAGGCCGCCGAGGCCCGCGGTATCGACGCGCTGGAGATCCGGCGTGAACCCTTTCGCGCGTTCAACGACGCGGTGCAGCGCAGCCTCACGTCGAGCGTCCACAACAACGGCGGATGCCGCAGCTTCTACCTGGATGACGAGGGAAACAACTTCGTCACCTGGCCCTGGTCGATCCGGCGGCTGCGGAGTGAGCTGGCCCGCTTCGACATCGAGAACTATGCGACCACTTCCGCGGAGAAGTAAATGTATGACTACACGCAGGCGCTGAGGCGAAGCGAAGCCAGCCGTGCCAACGGCCACGAGCAGACGGACGTCGACATCCGCGGTGAAACCTGGACGATCCTCAAGGGGGTGTTCTCGCCCGCGCACCACAACTCCAGCCTGGCCCAGCTGGATCTGCTCGAATTTCCCGTCGGCGGTTCCTTCCTCGAAATCGGCTCCGGCACCGGGCTCATCGCGGTCAACGCGGGCCGCGCCGGATGCCGCACCGTCTGGGCCACCGATCTGAACCCGGCAGCCGTCACGAACACCGCGCTCAACGCCGAACGTTTCGGTGTCGCCGACGCGATGACCTGCGTGCAGAGCGACCTTTTCGCGTCCCTCACGGCGGCACCGCTTTTCGACGTCATCTACTGGCATTCCAACAACGTCTGGGTGCCGCAGGACCTGGAAATCAAGCACATTCACGAACTGGCGTACGTCGACCCCGGATACGACGCGCACCGGCGGTACTTCGCCGAGGCGAGAAACCATGTGGCGCCCGGCGGCCGGGTGCTGATCGCACTCAGCAGCAGGGCCGCCCGCGCCGATCTGGAGGCGCTGGCAGAAAAGGAGGGCCAGCGCCTCACCGGCGTCAGATCCGCCGTCGTGCGAGAACCCGAGGGCCCGGTGTCCTACGACCTGCTCGAAGTCGTCCCGCTCCAGGACACCGCCCCGCACCCCATCGAGTCGAGAAGAGGCCACCCTTGATATTCGACAAGCTGCTGGCGCTCCCCCGTGACGCCGCACCGTGGATCGTCGACCACGAGCCGATCATCGTCGCCGCACGGGACGAGAAGATCCCGCCGGCGGACATCGCCGACGCCGCCGCCCGCACGGCGACCGCGCTGCGCGCGCGTGGCCTCGGGCCGGGGAAGCGGTGCATCGTCCGGCTGGAGTCGGCGACCGACACCATCGTCGCCTACGCGGCCATGACCGCGCTCGACGCCGTGCCCATCCTCATCAGTCCGACGCTCGACGGGCCCACCGTCGCCGCCATGGTGAAGGACGTGCCCGACGTCACGGCCATCCTCACCAGCGACGACCGCCTGGCGGAGAGCGCGGACGCCTTCCCCGACCTCGACCAGCTCGACTGGCGGGAGATCGCGGCCGAACTGTCCGGGCACGAACGGTTCTCCCGCGGCAAGGAGGTCGCCTCCGAGGACGCCTACGTCGTCGTGCACACCTCCGGCACCACCGGCGTGCCCAAGCTCGCCGAGTGCTCCAGCCGCAGCATCGAGTTCAACTCCAAGGTGCAGGCGGTCATCCACTTCGTCTCCCGGCTGCGCGGGCACATCGCGTTCGCCATCTCGCCGGTGCACGGCAGGACCGTCGTCGGTATCTACGCCGCCCTCATGCGCAAGGCGCCGCTGCTGCTGCTGGACGACCACTCCCCGGAGAACGTCGAGCGCATGCTGAAGCGGCACCGCCCGACGTACCTGGAGACGCACCCCAACACGTTCCGCGCCTGGCAGCACCTCTCGCCGGGCGGCGCGTTCACGTCGGTGCGCTTCTTCGGCGCCGGGTTCGACGTCATCCACCCGGACACCGTCCGCGCGCTGCTGAAGGGCTCCGACCGGAAGTTCGCCGTGTGCGTGGAGGTCTACGGGCAGAACGAGACGGGCCCGGTCGCCATCCGCAGCCATCTGAAGACGTCGCCGAAGCTGCGCCGGCTGCGGCGTTCGAAGCTGCTGCGGGGACATCACGCGGGGCCGCGCTTCCCGTTCTGCAAGGTGCGGATCTCGGACGAGTCGGGCAAGGCGGTGCCCGCCGGGACGCCCGGGCGCATCGTGGTGCGCACACCTGGCGTGTTCTCCGGCTACATCAACCGGCCCGACCTGACGGCCGACGGCGTCGCGAAGGACGACTGGTGGGACACCGGCGACTGGGGCGCGAAGTCCCGGTTCGGGAACATCACGCTGATCGACCGGCAGGTCGACAAGGTGTCCGGCGCCCTCAGCGGCATCGGCATCGAGGACGTGCTGCTGGAGAAGTTCCCCGAGTTCCTGGAGATGGTGGTGCTCGAGGTGGACGGGCAGCTCCAGCCCGTGCTGTCCGTGCGCCCCGGCACCGAGTTCAGGAAGCGCGACTGGGAGAAGGCGTCCCGCCCGCTGGCGAAGATGGCCGACCCGCTCATCATCCCCGACAGCGAGTTCCCGCGGACCATCACAGGAAAGATCAAGCGGGACCAGCTGAAGCGGTCGATCACCGACCGGACTCTTTCCACCGCCCCCTGAGGGAGCCAGCCGCATGACCGCAACTGCCGCACCCGGCACCACCACGGCCCCCGGCGGTGGAAAGGTCCTTGCCTACCTCCAGCTCGGCAAGGCCCGCGTCTACCACCACGCCTACGGCTGGGTCCTCGCCCTGCTGCTCCTGCGCCTGGACGGCCACGTCGGGCGCGACACGGCCGCCGCACTCGCCCTGCTGCTCGTCATGGTGCTGACGACGCAGTGGGCGGGCGGCGCGGCCGACGACCTCGGCGGGTACCGCGACGGCAGCGACGCCCGCAACTACGCGGGGCGGCCCGCGAGAACGATGTCGCGGAAGCCGCTGCTGACCGGCGTACTGTCGGAGGCCGAGGCCGTCAGGTTCGCCATTGTGATGTTTGCTGTCGCGGTGTCGTCCGGACTCGTCGCGGTCCTCACCCTGGACGGCGGGTCGCCGTTCGCCGCCGTGGCCGTCATGTTGGTGGCCCAGGTCTGCTCGGTCCAGTATTCCGTCGGAATGAAGCTGAGTTACCGGCCTTTCGGCCTTGAGACCACGATTCTCTTCATCATCGGATGCATCGCCCTGCTGCCGTACTGGCTGGTGGCCGGATCGCTCAACGCGGAAATCTGGTACACCAGCGCCCTGGTGGGTCTGTGGTTCCTGCTGATCGTGAACTACGGGAATGCGTCCGACCGGCGCGGCGACGCGGAAGTGTCCCGTCAGACCCTGGCCGTTTTCCTGCCGCCTGCCGTGTTCAAGGGCGTTCTCGTGCTGCTTTTCCTCGGCAGTGTCACCCTGCTGACCCTGCTGTTCACGACGACGCGATTCGATACGGCGCTGGGTCTCGCGACCGTTCCCGTGGTCGTGCTGCACGCCGTTCAGCTCTACTACGGTGTCGGCAAGGAGGACTGGCGAAAAGCTCGTTTCATCGGGCTGAGCGGAGTGGACCTGGGCTGCGTGGGCCTGGCCGTGGCCTTCCTGCTCGCCTGACCGGATTGCGGCCGTTTATGCCCCGTACACACCGGGGCACTGGAACACGAGGGAGCAGCCGATGCTGCGGATCTTCAGCAAGCAATGGTGGGAACAGCGAGTTCTCCGCATGTACGACTCGTGGCGCCACCCGGTGACCTGGAAGGTCAAGGCTTCGCCGAACGCCCCCGATCACCTCGGGGGAATGCGGGGCAAGTTCGCCTTGCTCGTCACCTACAAGCGCAACGGCGAGGGGGTGCCCTCGGCCATGTGGTTCGGTCTCAAGGACGGGCGGGCCTACCTGCGCACCGGCTGCGACTCGTGGAAGGTGCGGCGCATACGCAACAACCCGAACGTGCTGTTCGCGCCCTCGACGATCAGGGGCAAGCCCAAGGGGCCGGTCATCCACTGCACGGCCCGCATCCTGCCCGACGAGGAGAAGGAGGCCGCCGCCAAGATCATTATCGATGCCTACGGCGCCGGCCGGAAGGTGTACGACCGCACCGTCGCCACCGTCTACGAGGACGCCGCCTACATCGAGATCACCCCGACCGCCGCGCTCGAACGCGAGGCCGGCCGGGACGCCGAGGCGGCAGGGCAGGCGGCGGAGGAGAAGGCCGCGGAGGAGCCCGCCGAACAGCCCAAGCAGTGAGCGGCTCGGCCGCCCGCACGGCCGAATGCCCCCTCTCCCACCGCGGGAGAGGGGGCATTCGGCCGTGACGGCTCAGGCGGCCGCCCTGCGGTTCACCCGCATCGCCCGTAGCAGCGTGCCGGGCGTCACCAGCGAACGGGGGTGACTGCGCATGTACGTCACCGAGTTGAAGCGCACCGCGGTTGGCTGGTCGGTCATCGAGGCGTCGACGATCTGCCCGACCAGCCACTTCGACAACGCGTGGCCGCGCGGGTAGGGCCCGTCGATGTCGTGCCGCGCCAGGTCGGCGGAGGTGGAGATCTGCCAGGCCGCGTCCACGACGACCCGCTGCATGTGGAGGAACGCGCGGGCCGGCGCGTTCAGATCGGGCTTCCCGCGCAGGTACTCCGACAGGGCGGAGGCGTGCAGCGCCGCCGAGGACATGCCCTGCCCGTAGATCGGGTTGAACGAGGCGACCGCGTCGCCGACGCTGATCAGGCGGGCCGGGAAACGCTTCAGCACGTGGTAGCCGCGCCGTCGGCTCTCCGCCTGGTGGTAGGTGACGATGCCGGAAGCCGGCTCGTTCCGCACGGCCTGCTCGAAGACGGGCGGCAGGTCCCTGGCGGCCAGCTCGCGGAACTCGTCCAGCTCCTTGATCGGCGGCTGCTTCCCGTAGGAGGCGAGCGTCACGAGCCAGCGATTGCCCTCGATGGCGTTGATCGCGCCGGTGGCCACCCGGGGCGGCGTCGCGCTCGGCGTGCGGTAGGCGATGGCCGCGGCCAGCTCCGGATCGTCCTCCGGGCGGCTGAAGTAGCCGGTGGCGTAGTCGACACCGATGGCCATGCGCTGCATCGGGGGACGCTCCCAGCCGCCAGACTCCAGCCACTCGCCGAGCTTGCTGGCCCGTCCCGTGGCGTCCACCACGAAGTCGGCGTCCTCGGTCCACTCGTCCGTACCCGCCGCGCACCGCACGCCGGTGACCGCGTTCCCCCGGAACACCAGGCCGCGGGCCCGGCCGTTGAGCACCTTGACGTTCGGCAGCGCCAGGGTGCGGCGGCGTACCTGGGACTCGAGGAACGGTCTGCTGCTCGATATCAGCCCCATCTGCCCGTCGCTCACCTTCGGCGTCCCGTCGGCGTACGCCCTGATGTTGAACGGCGAGGAGAGGATGGCGCCCTCCGCCTGTGCCTGCTCGGCGAATCCCGGAAAAAAGCGCTCCAATTGCATCCGCCCGCCGTGCATCAGCGTGTGCAATTGGCCGTCGTGCGGTGTGCCGGAACGCGGGGCCGCGGCGGCGGGCAACTCGTCACGCTCGATGATGAGTACGCTCTCCGCGTGGTCCGACAGCACGCGGGCCGCCAGCAGTCCGGCCATGCTCCCGCCGAGCACGACGGCCCGGCCCATGAGGACCTCGGTTTTCGTGATCGGCTCGTCCGTACTGATCCGGGCGAACACACGGGCAGCTGACTCGAACACGAAGACCTCCCGATGAATTCCGCTCCGTCCAGAATAGGGTCGCCGCACGCGGATGCGGCCGGACGGCAACTCCTTTCTGCGCGCGGGATATCCGAATTCCTTTGCTCCCGCACGGGCGGCCCGCGGGGCAGGGGCCGCGTCAGCCGTCGGACGGCCGGAAGCGCGGGGGGTGGCGCCGCCCCGCCCGCCGTCCCGATGCTGTGCGAAAGCGAACATCGCGGAACGGGCCGGGACGTGCCCGCCGCCGGCCGCCGCCGCGCCGCCGCGGGCCCGTAGGATGACTGACCGTCGGTCCCCTCGCGGAGCGCTCGGCGCGACCCGGTCCTGCTCAACGTGCGTACGTGCGTCAGGAGTACACCCATGGCTGACGAAGACCCGGCCGTCAGGACCGTGGCGACCCACTGCCCCTACTGCGCCCTCCAGTGCGGCACCCGGCTCACGGACCGGAACGGCGCCGTCGCCGTCCGTCCCTCCGCCTTCCCCGTCAACGCCGGGGGCCTGTGCCAGAAGGGCTGGACCGCGCCCGCGCTGCTCGGCACGCGGGACCGGCTGCGCACCCCGCTGGTGCGCGGCCCCGGCGGCGCGCTCGCCCCCGCGGACTGGGACACCGCGCTCGACACCGTCGCCACCCGGCTGCGCGCCATCCGCGCCGCCCACGGCGCCGACGCCGCGGCCATCTTCGGCGGCGGCGGGCTGACCAACGAAAAGGCGTACCTGCTCGGCAAGTTCGCCCGTCTCGCGCTCGGCACCAGCCAGATCGACTACAACGGCAGGTTCTGCATGTCCTCGGCCGCCGCCGCGGGACTCGCCGCGTTCGGCACCGACCGCGGGCTGCCGTTCCCCGTGACCGACCTCGCCGCCGCCGACGTGGTCCTGCTGGCCGGCGCGAACCCCGCCGAGACGATGCCGCCCCTGATGCGGCACCTGGAACGCCCCGCCCTCGTGGTCATCGACCCCCGCCGCACCGCGACCGCGCGCCGCGCCGCCCTGCACCTCCAGCCCGCCCCCGGCACCGACCTGGCGCTCGCCCTCGGCCTGTTGCACCTGGCCGTCACCGAAGGGCACTGCGACGAGGACCACATCGGGCGGCGTACCACCGGCTTCGACGCCGCCCGGCGCCGCGCCATGGCCTGGTGGCCGGAGCGCGTCGAGCGCGTCACCGGCGTGCCCGCCGCCGACCAGCGGGCCGCGATACGCCTACTCGGCGGCGCGCGGAGCGCCTACGTGCTGACCGGCCGCGGCGCGGAACAGCACAGCAAAGGGGCCGACACCGTCGCGGCGTTCATCAACCTCGCCCTGGCCCTGGGCCTGCCGGGCAGCGCGGCCGGCGGCTACGGCTGCCTCACCGGGCAGGGCAACGGGCAGGGCGGCCGGGAGCACGGGCAGAAGGCCGACCAGCTCCCCGGCTACCGCCTGATCACCGACCCCGCGGCGCGGCGGCACGTCGCCGGGGTGTGGGGCGTGCCCCCCGACGCCCTGCCGGGCCCCGGCCGCGGCGCCTACGAACTGCTCGACGCGCTCGGCCGGCCGGAAGGCCCCAGGGCCCTGCTGGTCTTCGGGTCCAACCCGGTGGTCTCCGCGCCGCACGCGGGCCACGTCACCGCGCGGCTGTCCGCGCTCGACCTGCTGGTCGTCGCCGACTTCGTGCCCTCGGAGACCGCCCGCCTCGCCGACGTCGTGCTGCCCACCACCCAGTGGGCCGAGGAGGAGGGCACCATGACCAGCCTGGAGGGCCGCGTCCTGCGCCGCCGCCGGCTGCGGCCGCCGCCCCGCGGGGCCCGCAGCGACCTGCACGTGCTGCACGAACTCGCCGTCCGCCTGGGCGAGCCCGGCCACCGGTACCCCACCGAGCCCCGCCGCGTCTTCGACGAGCTGCGGCGCGCCTCCCGCGGCGGCCCGGCCGACTACTCCGGCATCACCTACGAGCGGCTCGAGGCCGGCGAGGCCCTGTACTGGCCCTGCCCCGACGAGGCGGACCAGGGCCGCCCCGGCCGCCCGCACCCGGGCACGCCGAGGCTGTTCCTCGACCGGTTCGCGCACCCCGACGGCCGGGCCCGCTTCGCCGAGGTGGAGCACCGCGAGTCCGCGGAAACCCCGGGCGGCGCCTACCCGTTGTACGCGACGACCGGGCGGGTGCTGGCGCACTACCAATCGGGCGCCCAGACCCGCCGCGTCCCGGAGCTGCACGAGGCGGCCCCGGAGGCGTTCGCCGAGATGCACCCCGACACGGCCGCCCGCGCCGGCCTCGGTGAGGGCGCGCTCGCCCGCGTCAGCTCGCCGCGCGGCAGCATGCTGGCCCGCGTGCGCCTGGTGGGCAGCATGCGGACGGACACCGTGTTCCTGCCGTTCCACTTTCCCGGCGCCGGACGGGCCAACCTCATCACCGGCACCGCCCTGGACCCGCGCAGCGGGATGCCCGAGTTCAAGGTCAGCTCCGTCCGCGTCGAGCCCGTCCAGGACGGAGTCGCGGGGGACGCGCCGTGACCCGCGTCCTCGTCGTCGGCAACGGCCCGGCCGCCCACCGCCTGACGGAGCGGCTGCACCACCACGGCCACCGCGGGCGGGTGACCGTGCTCGGCGCCGAGCCGCACCCCGCCTACCAGCGGGTGCTGCTCCCCTCGGTGCTCGCGGGCGGCCTGCCGCCCGAAGCCCTGCTGCTGCCGCCGCACCCGGCGGGCACCCGCGTCCTGCCCGGGGTCACCGCCACCGGCATCGACCGGCGACGGCGCGTCGTGCGTGCCTCGGACGGCGCGGAACACGCCTACGACACGCTCGTGCTGGCCACCGGGGCCGCGCCCGTGGTCCCCGCGGTGCCGGGCCTGCGCGCCCCGGACGGCCAACTCGCCCGCGGCGTACGGACGGTGCGCACCCTCGCCGATACGGCGGCACTGCCGTCCGGGCGCGTCGTCGTGCTCGGCGGGGGCGTGCTCGGCGTCGAGACGGCCCTCGCCCTGCGCGGCGCGGGCCATGCCGTCGCCCTCGTCCACCCGCACGCACACCTGGCGGGGCACCTGCTGGACCCGGCCGCCGGCCGCATGCTCGCCGACCGCATGACCGACCTGGGCGTGACGCTGCACCTGGGCGCCGGCGCCGCCGAGTACGTGCCGGGCAAGCTGCTGCTGCGCGAGGGGCCGCCGCTGCCGGCGGACGCGCTGCTGCTGTGCGCCGGCGTCGCGCCCGGGACAGGACCGGCCCGCGGGTGCGGGCTCGCCGTGCGCACCGGCGTCGTGGTCGACGACCGGCTGACCACGAACGACCCGCGGATACACGCGATCGGCGACTGCGCGGAACACGCCGGGCAGGTGCCCGGGGTCCTGTCCGCCGGCTGGGAGCAGGCCGACGTGCTGGCCCGAGTGCTCACCGGGCACGACGCCCGCCACGCGCCCCGCGGCAGGGCCGTGCGCCTGCGGTCCGCGGAGGTCGACCTGCTGTGCGTCACGCCCCCGCCGGAGCCGGGCGGGGCCGCGGACGGCGGGCACACCGTCACCTTCTCCGACCCCGCCGGGCGCAGGTACGCCCGGCTGCACCTGCGCGGGGACCGCATCGCCTCCGCCGTCCTGCTCGGCCTGCCCCGGGCCATCGCCGCCGTCGGCCAGCTGCACGACTCCGGTTCGCCGGTGCCGTCCGACCGGCTCGCCCTGCTGCTCGGCGCCCGCCCCGCGGCGCGCCCGGCGCCCGCGGCGTCGGCGGACGCGGTGGTCTGCGCCTGCAACAACGTCACCGGCCGCACGCTCCTGGACGCCGTCGCGGCCGGCGCCCGCGACACCGCGGCGCTCGCCCGCGCCACGCGGGCGACCACCGGCTGCGGAACGTGCCTGGAACCGGTGCGCCGCCTGCTGGCAGCCGCCACTCCGGCCGGGGCGGGCGGCGCCGGATGACCCGCACGCTCGTCGTCGTCGGCCACGGCATGGCCGGCCACCGCCTCGCCGAACAGGTCCGCGCGGGGGACCCGGCGGGCGCCTGGCGCGTCGTGGTGCTGGGCGAGGAGCCGCGCCCGGCCTACAACAGAACCGCCCTGTCGGCCTGGCTGGAGACCACGCGGCCCGGCGCGGGCGCGGAACGGCTGGCCCTCGTCCGGCCCGGCTTCCTGGCCGACCCGCTGGTCGACCTGCGGACGGCCACCCGCGTCACCGCACTCGACCGGGCCGCGCGCACCGTGACCTGCGCGGACGGCACCCAAGTCCGGTACGACGCCCTGGTGCTGGCCACCGGTTCGCGGCCGTTCGTGCCGCCAGTCCCGGGACACGACCTGCCCGGCTGCCACGTCTACCGCACCGTGGACGACCTCGAACGGATTCGCGCGGAGGCGGTGGCGGGCCGCCCCGGCGCGGTCATCGGCGGCGGGCTGCTCGGCCTTGAGGCCGCGAACGCGCTGCGGCTGCTCGGGCTCCGCCCGCACGTCGTGGAGCTGGCCGAACGGCTGATGCCGCTCCAGATGGACGAGGTCGGCGGCCGGGTCCTGGCGCGGCTGGTCGCCAGGCGCGGCCTGCACGCGCACTGCGGCGTCGCGCTGCGCTCCGTGGCGGCCGGTCCCGACGGGCGCGTGCGGGCCGTTCACCTCGCCGACGGCACGGTCGTCGACGCCGATCTGGTGATCTTCTCCGCGGGCATCCGCCCCCGCGACGACCTGGCGGGGCCTGCCGGGCTCGCGCGCGGTCCGCGGGGCGGCTTCCTTGTGGACCGGCACTGCCGCACCGCCGACCCGTTCATCTGGGCGGTGGGGGAGTGCGCGGCCCTTGAGGGCCACTGCCACGGGCTGGCCGCGCCCGCCCACCGCATGGCGGAGACGGTGGCGGCGCAGCTGCTCGGCACCGGCTCGGAGCCGTTCCCCGGCGCGGACACGGCCGCGCGGCTGAAGCTGCTCGGCGTGGACGTCGCGAGCTTCGGGGACGCGCACGCCCGCACCCCTGGCGCGCTGGAGCTGGCGTACACCGACCACGCGGCGGACACCTACGCCAAGCTGGTGCTGAGCCAGGACGCGCGGGTGCTGCTCGGCGGTGTCCTCGCGGGCGACGCGGGCGCGTTCCCCGTGCTGCGCTCGGCCGTCGGCCGCGAGCTGACCGCCGCCCCCGAGGAGCTGCTGGCGGGCGGCGGCCCGTAGGGCGCACAGCCGGTCTGCGGACGAGGCCCCGGCCTCAGGCCCTGCCCCCAGGGAGGTGCCCCGACGTACGAGCCGCGAGCTGATCCGACAAGATCGACAGGACAGGACCTGAGCATTCAGGACGTGTACAGCGACTCCAGCCTGGTCACCCGCCCCTCGCCGTCGAAACTCAGGTCGTACCCGACGCGCGAGCGGGCCGAGGACGGCTGGGCCGTCAGCCGGCTGACGAACTCGGCCTGGGAGTACGACGAGGCCCGGGATTCGTCGCCGAGCGGGACCGCCAGCAGCATCTGGGCGTCCTCGGCCACGGGCACCTCGGTGTAGGGCCCCTCGCCCGGGACGACCACCCATGCCTCGGAGTGGTCGGTGACGTGGGCCTCCTTCTGGGCGGGCCGCACCGACAGGTACGTCCGTCCGTCGCTCGTCCAGGCGTCCTCGATCTGCACGAACTGCTTGGCCCCTGCCCAGCGGGCCGCATCGTCCGGCTCCGAGGTGTCGTCCGGCTCCGCGCCGCCGTCCGGCGCGGTGGTCGGGACCGTCTCGTCGGCCGGGGCGGAAGGCGTCGCCGACGTCACGGGTGCGGTGTCGGCCGCCTGCTCGTCGCCCTCGCCGCTGCACCCGGTCAGGGCCGCAAGGCTGAGGGCGAGCGCGGTGAGGCAGCGTACGGCGGCCCGGCGGCGTGCGAGGTACATGGTCAAAGGTCCCCCAGGATCAGGTGTGTTCCGGATACATGGGCTCTACGCGCCACCCCACCCCCGGGGTTGCATCCGATCCCGTTTTTTCGCCGTGGGGACTCACTCGGAGAGCCAGTACGCCTCCCGCAGCGAGTGCACCCGGCCCTCACTGTCGTAGTCGATGACGAACATCCACCGCGGCCCGTCGGCCAGCCGGCTCACCAGCCGGTCCAGCCGTACGTCCGCGGGGTTCCCGTCGGCCAGCTGCCGGGTTTCGACGAGCGTCCCCCGCGGCAGGGTCAGCGTGTGCACCGGACCGACGGGTGCCACGGTCCCCCGCTCGGCACGGAGCCGCTCGACGGAGACCTGCACCGTGTCCCCCCTCAGCACCGCCCCGTACACATAGCCCAGCTCGCTGGCGTACTCCTCACCCGGAGCGGGCGTCGGCGGCAGGAACGGCGAAGCGGTCGGCGTCGGGGGAACGGCGGGCGGCTCTGGCCCCTGGGCGGCGCGGGTCAGTGACAGTCCCCCCAGGGCCAGACTCGCGGCCAGCAGCGCGCCGCCGGACGCCAGAGCGGCCCGCCTGCGGCGCAGGCGCCGCTCACCGCGCGCCCTGATCCGCTCCGCGGCAAGCGGTTCCGCGTGCCGCCGACCCGCCTCGGCGAGGTCTGCGAGGCCGGCGAGGTAACCCTCCGGCTCAGTTCCGTCAGCCATGACGCACCTCCGTCACGCGGGCAGTCCGCGGGTCCAGCTCGGTATCGGCCAGCAGCCGGGCCAGCGCTGCCCGCCCCCGGCTCAGCTGCGCCTTGACCGTGCCGACCGGACTGTCGGCCTCGGCGGCCACCTGTTCGACCGTCAGGTCACAGAGATGGTGGAGCACCACGGCCCGGCGTTGAGCCTCGGGGATCTGCCGCAGCGCCTGCACCAGCAGTACGTGGTGCGGTTCCGGTGGCGGTACCGTCGCCGGCGGGCCCTGCCGCCGGGCGAAGGCGAGCGCGGTGCGCACCCGCCGCCACCGGCTGACCGCCAGCCGCCAGGCCACCGTGCGCACCCACGCCTCGGGAGCGGCGTTCAGGTCCAGCTCGTCGCGGCGTTCCCAGGCCCGGACGAAGGCTTCCTGGACCACATCCTGCGCCTCGGCGAAGTCGCCTGTCATCGCGTAAAGCTGCCCGATGAGCCGGCCGACGCTCGCGGTGTAGAAGGCGTCGAACGCCTGCTCGTCCGCGGCCCGGCCGCCGCGCTGTTCTTCTGATGCTCGCATGCCTCTCCTGTTCCGCTGCACGGTGCCACTCGGCTCCCTCGCAGCACAAGGAGTCGGCGACTCGCGCGCCCCCCGGGCCCCGACGCCGTCGCCCGCGTCACGGGCCGCGTCGGTCCCGGGCGGCGGCCGTCACGGTGAAGTGCTCGCCGTTCCCTGGCACTCCCACGTTCCGCCAGCTGAACGGGACGCCTCGCGCGGTGCGCAGGTCGGGCCCGTCCATCAGCTGGAAGTGGACGTGCGGCTCCGAGGAGTTGCCCGAGTTCCCGCAGCGCGCAAGCTGCTGCCCCGCGCGGACCCGGTCGCCCGCGCGCACCGTGAGGGAGCCGCGTTCGAGGTGGGCGTACAGGGCGAACACGCCGTCACCGAGGTCGAGTACGACGTGGTTGCCGACGATGTGGCCCGGCCCGCCCGTCTCCCGGACCAGGGCCTCGCCGAAGAGGTAGAGGAGCGCGGGCCAGGACGAGCGGCTGAGGTGGTCGCGCCGGCGGTCCGCGGCGTGCACGACGCGCGCGTCGGCCGCGGCGAACACGGGGCGGCCGAACGCGGGGAAGTCGCGGTTGCGCCGCAGGAGCGGCGTCCAGCCGAACGAGGGCCGCGGCCGGTCCTCCGGGTCCGCCACGATGTCGATGGCGAACGTCTGCCCGTAGCCGTGGGTGCCGTGGCTCGGCACCTTGTCGGCCGGGCTGTTGAGCGCCGACCAGCGGCCCTCGACCGGCGGCTCGACCTCGACGGCGGGCGGCGGCGCCCCCACCGGGCGCGCCAGGCGGCCCGCCACCAGGGCCAGCGCGATGGCCGCGGCGATGAGCAGCCATCCCCACAGCATGGTGAAGTCGACGAAGAACGAGACGACGAGCTGCCCGAAGAACGCGGCCCAGCAGGCGCGGTACAGCACGGCGACGACTCTGGCCGTTCGGCGCACGGGAGTGTCCTTTCCTTCGGTGGCGGTCACGAGCGGGTGGCGGTGAGGGCGACGAGCAGGGGGACGACCCGTACCGGCGGCACCTCGTACCGTCCGCGGGCCGCGGCGTGCAGCCAGCCCGCGGCCGTCAGCTGCCTGAGGTGGTGATAGATCTGCCCGGTGGTGCCGAGTCCGTCCAGGCGGGCCAGCTCCGCGACCGTGTCCCGGCCGCCGAGGATCTCCCTGAGCAGGCGCATCCGCACCGGGTGCCCCAGGGCGGCGAACCGTTCGGCGGCCTGCGTCCAGTCCGCGTCGAGCACGTCCCCGGTGGGCAGTCCGTACTGCCACTCGTACCGACCGCCCGCGGGGACGCGCACGGCTCCGGTGAACAGCACCGCGCCGTCGGCGGTCTCGGCGGCCTCGGCGCCCGTCCCGGCCAGTCGGGCCTTGAGCCCTTCGAGGGCCCAGAAATCGGCTGCCACCGGCTCCTCGCGCCCCCGGGTGGCCTCGGCGGCACCCTCGGTCTCCAGTGCGGCGACCCGGCGCTCCAACTCGGCGACGCGCTCTTCCAGCTCCATATCGGCGTAGCATAAACGTAATTACGTAATAGTGAAAACTCGGCTGCGGGTACCCGGCGGGGGTGAGCGGCAGATGCGAGGTATCTGGGTGCAAGCACACGCAGATGCCATAGCATCATGGAGAACGACCCGCACGTGCGGATCAGCCGCGCCGTTCCGCCCGGGTCCCGACCGTGACAGGACGCGAGACAGATGCCCCGAAGCCGTCACCCCATCCGGTCCCGCCGCCCGGCGCGCCTCGCCGCCGCGTCGGCCTGCGCGGCGCTGCTCGTCCCCGTGGCGGCCTGCTCGGCCGGCGGCGCGGACGACGGCGGGGGGAGCGCTTCGCTTCGAGTCCTCGCCGCGGCCTCGCTCACCGATGTCTTCGAGGCCGCGGGGTCGGCGTACGAGGAGGAACACCCGGATATCGACGTCGAGTTCTCCTTCGCCGGCTCCCAGGAGCTGGCCGCCCAGGTCGAGCAGGGCATCCCGGCCGACGTCCTGGTGACGGCGGACACCGCGACCATGGAGTCCGTCGCGGACCACACCGGCGAGAGCACCGTCATCGCGCGCAACGCGCTGACCATCGTCACCCCGCCGGACGATCCGGGCGGCGTCGAAGGGCTCGCCGACCTCGCCGACCCCGGACTGCGCCTGGTGCTGGCCGCGCCCGAGGTGCCCGCCGGCCGGTACGGCCGGCAGGTCCTCGACGCGGCGGGCGTCGATGCCGCTCCCGACTCCCAGGAGCCGAACGTCCGGGCGGTCCTCAGCAAGGTGCGGCTCGGCGAGGCCGACGCGGGACTGGTCTACGTCACCGATGCCGCCGCGGCCGGGGCAGCCGTGCGCACCGTGCCCGTACCGGCGGGGCGGAACGCGGTCGCCGCCTATCCGGCCGCCCCCCTGGCCGGCAGTGAACAGCCCGGGGCCGCGGCCGACTTCGTCGACTGGCTCGGCGCGGCGGAGGCCCGGGGCATCCTGGCGGACGCCGGATTCCTGGCGCCCTGACCCGTGCGGCCCTCGACCGGGCCGCGCGTACCGCCGTCGACGGGGCTCCGCACCTTTTATAGTGCCGTCACACCGGCGTCCGCCGCCGGCACATCCCGCCCGCGCCGGCCCAGGAACGGCGCGGAGAAGAGAGTGGTGACGATGAGCCAGCTGACCGAGGCACTGCTGAACGGCGCGCCGGCCGAGGAGATCGAGCGCGCCGCTCTCCCGGGCGACTTCACCGCGGCGCACCTGCGCGTGGAGGACGTCGACACGTTCCGCGGTGTCGAGGACAAGGACGTGCGCAAGTCGCTGCGGGTCGGCCGGGTGCCGATGCCGGAGCCGGCGCCGGACGAGGTCGTGGTCGCGGTCATGGCCAGCGCGATCAACTACAACACCGTGTGGTCGGCGATGTTCGAGCCGATACCGACGTTCCGCTTCCTCAAGCAGTACGCGAAAACCGGTGGTTGGGCCCGCCGCCACGACCTGCCGTACCAGGTCGTCGGCTCCGACGGGGCCGGGGTGATCGTCCGGGTCGGCTCGGGCGTGCGCCGCTGGCGGGCCGGCGACCACGTGACCATCAGCCCGGTGCACGTCGACGACCAGGAGCCGGCGACGCACGCCGACGGCATGCTCGGCGCGGAGCAGCGCGCGTGGGGTTTCGAAACGAACTTCGGCGGCCTCGCCGAGTACACGGTGGTCCGCGCCAGCCAGCTCATCCCCAAGCCCCCGCACCTGACGTGGGAGGAAGCCGCCTGCAACCCGCTGTGCGCGGGCACCGCCTACCGGATGCTGGTGGGCGAGCGGGGCGCCCGGCTCAAGCAGGGCGACGTCGTGCTGATCTGGGGCGCGGCCGGCGGTCTCGGCGGCTACGCCGTCCAGTTCGTGAAGAACGGCGGCGGCATCCCGGTCGGGATCGTCGGCTCGGAGCGCAAGGCGGAGGTGGTGCGCCGCCTCGGCTGCGATGTCGTCATCAGCCGCGAGGAGTTCGGCCTCGCGGACGATCCGTCCGGCGACCCGGACGAGGTCATCGCCGCGGGCAAGCGGCTCGGCCGTCTCATTCGCGAACGCGTCGGCCGCGACGCGGACATCGTCTTCGAGCACGTGGGGCGGGCGACGTTCGGCATCTCGGTCTTCGTCGTCAGCCGCGGCGGCGTCGTGGTGACCTGCGGGTCGAGCACCGGCTACCACCACGTGTACGACAACCGCTACCTGTGGATGAAGCTGAAGCGCGTGATCGGCAGCCACGCCGCCAACCTCCAGGAGCAGGTGGAGTGTTCACGGCTGATCGAGTCGGGCCGCGTCGTGCCGACCATGTCCGCGGTGTACCCGCTGGCCGAGGCCGCCGAGGCCACCCGCCAGGTGCAGACGAACCGGCACGTCGGCAAGGTCGCCGTGCTCTGCATGGCCCCGGAAACGGGGCTCGGCGTGACCGATGCCGCCACGCGCGCCAGGATCGGCGAGGACCGGCTGAACCCGCTGCGCGGCCTTACCCCGGGCCCGCAACCCGCCTGACCGGTGATCCCGTGGCTGCTACGCGGGTCCGGTCATGCGGATACGTTCCGCACCTGCCCGGGAACCGGAGCGGCCACTGCCACCGCGCCGGAATTCTCTGCCCTCGGTAAGAAAATCGTGACAAGCTCTGTCGGCGGCAGTGGATATGTGCACAGAAGTTTTTCCCGGTCGCGTCGAACGCCCTGCGTGCTTCCCAGTCGTAGCCTGCGGCACACACCGGTGAAACGCACCTTTGCCCGTCGTGCCGGGCCGCCCGGCCAGAGGGGAGCCGTGCGCGCCAGGGCGGGGAAACGGGCCGGAGATACACAAGGCGCCGTACCGGGCGGCTGTGTGACATAGCCCACGTGGTGCGGTGAGCCGGAAGTTGACGCGTTAATGAAGCACTGTGGACGGCGCCGAGACGTACGCGGAGTCATGGACCGCCGTGCGTGACGCCATCGGACGCATTGGCCGGGGAGTGAATTCCACATTGTTTCAAAAGTGTTACCCTGACTGGTCTGGCGGGGCACAGGAGGCGTATGCACGCGCGAGTGCGGCCTCCTGCCCGCGCAGGGCTCCGCCGGGCCGGGCCGGGCCGGGATGCCCCATCGGGGCAGTCGCGCCGAGGCGGACCACCGCCCGCACGGCGTCCCCCCGGTGAAATCCGATAAGGGAAAAGCCGGGCCGCTGTGCCCTCGCGGCGCCCGCAGTGCCTCCCGATGGTGTGGGTGATCCGGCCGCGTGGGGGACAGTTGAACGAGCTTCCCTGCCGATGCAGGTTGAGCTATCGTGGCCCTGACCCGCCATCCCGCGCCGTTGTCATCCCAACGGCAGGTGGCGCACTTATTTCGGGGTAATGTACTTGCTGTTAACGGGGTGATCAGGGAGTGAGGTCCCTGGTGTCCGATACGTTGTCGGGCCTTTTCTCCTCGTACCGCCTGTTCGGTGCCTCGAATTCCCCCGGCAACTCGCCTTCCAGCGCACCATCGTGCGGAATGGGAGTCACCTGGGGGTGTAATTCGCAGTCAGTTCTGAGGGGAAGGGCATCTACATGCTCACGCGAACCAGACCGACCGTCCTCCTCGACAGTTCTTCGTTGCTCGAACGCGCTGAAGAGCTGCGTTCCCTCGAAGCAATGCTTGCTTCCTGTCACGAAGGCGACGGGGCTTTCGTCCTCGTCGAAGGAGGGCTCGGTTCGGGCAAGAGTTCGCTGCTGAGGGCGCTCAGGAAGGGGGCACTCGGCGCCGGTTCCACCGTTCTCCAGGCACGAGGTACCGAGTTCGAGTCCGGTCATCCCCACGGTATGGTGCGGCAGGTGCTGGAGCACTGGCTGGCCATGGCCGGCCCCGCCGAGCGCGAGGTGATGCTGTCCGGGCACGCGGCCATGGCGGTGCCGCTCCTGGACCACCACGAGGGGCTTCCCCCCGGCGGGTCCGACGCTCGGCAGGAGGAGCATGTACATCGCGCGCTGCTTCACCTGCTGACCAATCTCGCCGACGAGCGTCCGCTGGTGCTCCTGCTCGACGATGTGCACCTGGCGGACTCCGCTTCCCTGCGCTTCCTCAGATACTTCGGACGGCACCTGCTCGATCGCCCCATCCTCTGCTGTGCGACCACCTCCCTTCCCGCGACCGACGGTGGTGAACATGGCGCGGCGCCGGGAACGGTTCAGGCGTTCCTCGCCCCGGCGGTCCTGCGCGCCTTCACGCTGCGGCCCTTGAGCGAGGACGGGGTGCGGGCCCATCTCGCGACTGCCCTGCCAGGTCAGCTCAGCCACGAGACGGTGCGCGCCGCCTGCGCCGCGACCGCGGGAAACCCCTTCTTCCTGCGCGAACTTGTGAGCGAACTCGCCGGTGCCCGCCGGGCCGGACGGGCTCCGGGCCCCGCCCACATCGCAGGCATCGGCCCGCGCACCGTGGCCCGTGTGGTCCAGCGCTGGTCCCAGCACTCGCCCCGCCGCCCGGTGCGCGCCTCGATGTCCTGCGTGCACGCCCTCGCCGTTCTCGGCAGTGCCGGCAGTGTCGCCCAGCTCGCGGAGGTCGCGGGGGTCGAGCCTGCCGACGCCGCCGACGCGGTGGACGCGCTGCGGGAGGCCGGCGTCATCGCCCAGGAAGTCCCCCTGCGCTTCACCGCCCCGATCGTGCGCAACGCCATCTACCGTCACATGCCCCACTCGTTCCGCTACCGTGCCCATGACGCGGCGGCCCAGAGCCTCTTCGAGGAGGACGCGCCGCCGGAGCGGATCGCCGAGCACCTGCTGCACCTTCCGCCCGCAACGGACGGCCGCGCGGCGGACGTACTCGTCGCCGCGGGCCGCACCGCCCTCGTCAAGGGCGATCCCGTGCACGCCCTGTCCCTGGCGCGCCGCGCCGCCCGGGAGGACGTACCGGCGAGCATGCTGCCCGCGCTGCTCGCGGTGCGGGGCGAAGCGGAGCACCGGACCGGGCATCCGCATGCGGCCCGTCACCTGCGGCAGGCTCTGGAGCTGAGCACGGATTCCTTCGAGCGTGCGTCCATCGCACTCCACCTCGGCGCCGCGCTCGCCTCCGACGCCCGCTGCGAAGAAGCGGCAGAGGTGTACCGCGATGCCTACGGCGAGGTGCGCACCAGCCACCCCTCCCTCGCCCGACGCCTGCACGCGGAACACGGCTGGCTCGGGTACTGCGCGCCCGGCACCGAGGAGATCACCGCGGAGATCAGCAGGGAACTCGGCGTCACGGCCAGCATCGGCGGCGCTGAAGGTCTCCCGACCACGGCTCAGTATCTTGCGCTGCGCGCGACCCGGGCGCTCCTCGGCGGCGAGCCGGGCGATAAGGTCATCGGCCTGGTCGAGCAGGCGCTCAGCCACGACATCTCCGTTCGCGAAGGCGGCGTCGGCGCCCGCGTGCCCTGGTTCCTGGCCTTCTGCCTCTTCGCCTGCGGAAGATTGCCCGAGGCCGGGAAGCTGCTCGACAACGCCATCCAGCAGGCCGAGCCGTCCGACGCCGACTCGGACGATCTCCGGGCCCTGCGTTCCTGCGTCAACCTGGGCCGCGGGCTTCTGTCCGAGGCGGAGAACGACGCGACCGCCACCCTGGAGCGGTCCGGGGCCAGCGATGAGCGGAACCTCGGCCGGCCGTTCGCCGTTCTCGCACTCACGGAACTGCTCCTGCTGCGCAATCAGGCGGACGCGGCGGAACACGAGTTCGCCAAGCACGGAGGCTGGGAGGAGTCGCGGCCGGGAGGGTTCAGATCCCTCCCTCTGATGATCGCCCGCGGACACCTGCACAGCGCCCGGGGGGCCGGTGGGGACGACGTACAGGACTGCCGGCGCACGCTCGAACTGCTCAGGGAGACCGGCAGCGGCGCCTCCGCCTTCAGCCCGGCGCCCGGCATCGTGCGACGTTTGCACGCGCTCGGGCAGAAGGAGGAGGCGCACCGTCTCGCGCTCGACCACCTCGCCGCCGCCCGGAAGTTCGGAGTACCCCACGTGGTGGCCGAGGCGCTGAGCGCCTATGCCGGCACCGTGCAGGGCGACGAGGCCGTCGCCGCCCTGGAGGAGTCCGTTCGGCTGCTCGACGGCTCACCTGCCGCCGTCAGCCGGTGCGCCTCCCTCGTACAACTCGGCGCGGTCCTGTCCGCGGCCGGGCAGCCGACCCGGGCAAGACGTCGGCTGTGGGCCGCTCAGGAGATCACGGAGGCGGCGGGCACCACCGTGCTCAGCACGCGGATACGGCGCGAACTGGCTGCGATGGGCGTGCGGGTGCGCAGCACCCCCCGGGCGGGCACGCCTTCTCTCACGCCCAGGGAACAGCGCGTGTCCGCCCTTGCCGCCGAGGGCAAACGGAATCACGAGATCGCCCGCATCCTCTTCGTCACCGTCAAGACGGTCGAATGGCACCTCAGCCAGGTCTACCGGAAACTGGGCATCGCCTCCAGGAACGAGCTGGGCAGGATCACGGCCGAAGACCTCGAATTCACCGGGACCGGCTCCCGGCTTCCCGCGATGACTGGGGGAGTGGCCGGGGGGTACCCCGAGCGGTCCGCGACCCGGGCGGCGCAGAATGACCGTGCCGGCGGAGCGCAGCGGCGCTGATCGGACCGGGTCTGCGGATGTAGTGCCCGCGACCGCCCGCCACTCCTCAGGGGCCGGGCGGGGGAAGCGGCCTGTGCCGGTCCGCGTGCCGCACACGTCTGCCCACCGGAGTCATTCTCACCACACGAAGCGCGAGCAGTCGGCAGTCGCCCCTTCGCTTCGGCAAGAGACGGAGTGTGAGTCCTATGTTGCAGCTGGAGCCCAATGTCCTTCTGCGCGGCGGCCCGGCCGAGGTGCCGGATCAGAAGCGCACCTGTTACGTCGGAGACGTCGAGCAGCCCGTCAAGGTGTCGCTCGGGAACGCGTATGAGCACTTCGTGCCCACCCGGGAGACGGTCGAGCACGAGGGCGTCATGCTGACGGTTTTCGAGTGGAGCCGACGCACCTACGTGGCCGAGTGAGACAGGGCGGCGTCAAGGGCCGGTGCGGATGCCCCCGGGCAGGCCCCGTTCCGTATTGGCGTGATATGTGGGGCCATCGGGGATGGCGCCCCGGGTGCCAGGTGATGACTCCCCCTAAGTCTGGGGTAGGGGCCAGGGGTGGACGCTGGGTCGTCCGCTGCTTCTCGCCCCAAGAATCGGACGTGCAGCCGCGAGCGGCCAGGGGCGGCCCGGGGTTGCCGTCAACTCCAGTGTGGGCTAGGTGAAATCGTCCGGCCCGGCGAGTGAATGGGTTGTGCAGGTGAACGAAGCCGAGCGTGACACGACGCCCGTCGCTGCCAGGATGATGTCCGGTGGCGCTCTGGCCGTCGAACACCCGGACGTGTGATGCCGTTGGCCTTCAGATGCGTCGTCGAACGGACTGTTCTACTGCCATTCGCCCGGTGTCCGCTTCCGAGTGCGTGCCGCCCGTCGGCCGCCGTGGGTGCGTTCCGTGCGCGTGGCGGTTACTGTTCGATTCCATAAGGTGAGTTGGCCCTGACCAGGCCGGCGCACCAGCGCGTGGGTGCGGAATCCGCGCGCGAGCGAGAGGAAAGGAGACGAACTGACCGTGTGAGGTAGCCGAGGGTCGGCATTGTGCCACAGGCGTCAGGGTTGGATTCCCCCAGGGGGCCGACCCGAACATGAGCGGCCCTCGGGCGATGGGGAAGTGAATGTGCTGAAATCGGGGGAATCGCCATGCGAGTGTCAAGCGCTTTGCTGCTTGAGCGTGACCGGGAACTGGCAGCAATTGACGCGGCCATTGAGGGCTGCCGGAGCGGCAGTGGCCAATTATTGATTGTTGAAGGTGCTGCGGGCCTCGGTAAGACCGCCCTGCTCGCAGCCCTGCGCGACCGGGCGCGCAGTGCGGAGTTCACCGTTCTCCAGGCCCGCAGTGTGGAGTTCGAAAGCAAATTTTCCTACGGCGTCCTGCGTCAGCTCTTCGAGAACTGGCTCTCTTCGGTCGGCCGGCAGGAACGGAGCCGTGTGCTGAGCGGGCCCGCCAAGCTCGCCGCTCCTCTCTTCGAGTACGGCGCGGCGCAGACGTTCGAAGAGAACGACGGAACCGACGACTGCTACTCCTACCTCTACGGCCTCTACTGGATGTGCGTCCATATCGCCGAAGTGACGCCACTGGCGCTCCTGATCGATGACATCGAAGCCGTCGACTGGCCCTCACTCCGCTTTCTGCACTACCTCGCTGCGCGCATCGACCACTGCCCCATCCTGCTGGCCATCACGACCGATCCGGCCACCAGCGACCCACGGAGCGAGATCACGCGCGCGATCACGGTCAGTCCGATGGCGCAGCTCCTCAGGCCCCAGGCGCTCACCGAAGCGGGTGTCCGCGACTACCTGGCGTCGGCACTCGGCGGCACGGCGGCGGCCCGTTACGCCCATGCCTGCCACGCGGCCACCGGCGGCTTTCCCTTCCTGCTCTCCGAACTGACCGGCGAACTGGCGGCCGCCGAACGGGAGCGACCGGACTTCTCCCCTGCCGATATCGCCGAGCTGGCACCGCCGAAAGTCGTGCGTCTGGTGCTGCGCCAGCTGGACCGGTTGCAACCGAACGCCACCCGCCTGATCGAGGCCATGGCCGTGCTGGGCAACGAGGCCGGCCTCAAGCCCGCCATCGAGGTCGCCGGCCTCGACCAGCGGGAAGTGCCCGAGGCACAGGGGGCGCTCGCCGACGCGGGTCTGCTGCGTCCCGACATACCACCGCGCTTCGTCCACACGATCGTCCGTGCCGCCGTGTACCTCAATCTCAGCGCGAGCGCTCGCAACATGGCGCACGTGCGTGCGGCCAGGGCACTCATCGCCATCGACGCGCCGGTGGACGATATCGCCGCTCATTTCCTGCGCGCTCCGGCCGCCGGTGACCCCGAAACCGTTCGCGTGCTGCGGGAGGCCGCTCGGAAGGCCGTTGCCGAGCAGCGGGACGCGAGCGCGGTGACCTACCTGACCCGCGCTCTCGTGGAGCCCCCGGCCCCGGATGTCCTGCCCCGCGTACTCGTCGACCTTGGCAGGGCCGAGCTCCGCTGTCTCGAACCGAAGGGTTTGGACCACCTGTCCCAGGCCGTGGAGCTGATCGACGAGGCCGCTGTCCGTGGCAGGGTGGGGCTCGATCTGGTTGCCGCACTCACGGCTTTCGCCCGGAACGAGGAGGCCGTCGCCCTGCTCCAGACGTTGCGGGCGGAAGCCGGCCACGGCCAGGACGAGGAGCATGCGGCGCTGCTCGACGCGGCGCTGCTCTCCGCCGCGGAGCAGATCCCCGACCTCCGTCCCATCGCCCGCCGTCAGCTCAGGCGTCTGGAGGCGGCACCGTCCGTGCACCCCAGTCTCGGCCACCTCCTCAGCGCGGAGCGCGCCGCCGAGGCACTCCGCCGCGGGGAGCCTGCCGATGCGGTGATGGGCCCGGTGGAGGAGATACTCAAGGAGAGCTTCGCCGGCGGCAGCACCCTGCCCGTCCACGACGCCGCGGCGCACTCCTGGTGCCTGACCGCGTTCGTCCTGGTTCAGTGCGACCGCCTGGGCGACGCCGACCGCCTGCTCACCATCCTGGTGGACGGCGCGCTGAAGCAGGGCGCCATGCTGGCCGCCGAGACGGGGTACTGCCTGCGGGCCTGGGTCCGGGCGGCGGCCGGTCGGCTCGCCGACGCCGAGAGCGATGCCCGGCGGGCCCTCGACCGGCTCGGGGGCGCGGGCGCCGGGGGCCCGGCGGTTCTGGCCGCCGCGGCCCTGGCCGAAGTCATGATCGTCCGGCAGGATCTGGGCGAGGCCCGGCTGCTGCTCGACAAGTGCGACGGGGACGAGGGCGCACGCTCCCTGCTCTTCCAGCTGCCTCTCGCCCTGGCCAAGGGACGGCTGTACGCGGCGCAGGGTAAGACCGAGGCCGCGGTCGGCGTCCTGGGCGAGGGAGGCAGGCTCCTGGAGGAGCAGGACCTGCATACCCCGGCGCTCGCCCTCGCGAACGAGTCGGCACTCGCCCTGGCCAGGGCGGGACGCGTCGAGCAGGCGCGGGCACTCGCCGACATGCGCCTGACGCGGGCGCGTGCCTTCGGCGCCCCACGGCTCGTCGCGTGCGCGCTCCGCGTACGCGGGCTCGTCTCCGCCGGCCCGGAGGCTGTCGGTTACTTCCACGAGGCCGTCGAGGCCCTCCAGAGCACCGGGGCAGGTCTCGACCGGGCCGCGGCGTCGATCGACCTGGGCGCCGCTCTGCGCGACGACGGCCGCCTGGAGCAGGCAAGGGCCGAGTTGACCCGGGGGATGGAGCAGGCGCAGAGCTGCGGCGCCTGGGGCCTGGCCAAGACGGCCAGGGCCGAACTCGCCGCCATGGGCGTACGCGTCAGGATCACCAGGACCACCGGGGTGGACGGCCTCACGGAGCAGGAACGCCGTGTCGCCGCGCTCGCGGCCAAGGGAAAGAGCAACCGGGACATCGCGCACGCGTTGTTCGTCACCATCAAGACCGTCGAGTGGCATCTGAACCGGGCCTACCGGAAGCTCGGCATCGCCTCCCGCGGCGAGTTGGCCGGGGCACTCGCCGGCCAGCTGGCCACTCGTTGACGGCCCGCCTGCGGGCTGGCACGGGCGTGCGGGGCGGAAAGGGCGGTGACGTGCATTTCCGGCCGGGCGGTGATCCGGACGCCGAAGGCCGCGGCGGCCTACCGCAAGTGCGGCGCCCCCCGGACTTGTCCTGCGAGCGTCAGTTCTGGGGCTTGGCCGTATCCGCGCCTGGGGTCTTTCCCCAGAGCCATTGCTGCGGTTCGGTGTGAGAGTCACCTTTTGAGGGGACGGCGGGACACCGCCCCGGTATGAGCCGTGTGTCGACGGGCGACCGCGTGCACCGGACTCCCATCCTATCGACTCCGACTGCGGGAGTGATTCGGACGATGAAGACCATCTCCGTACAAGAAGGCAAGATGGGCGCGGCCGTTGAGGATCTCGACCCGCTGAATGCGCCGGCGGCGGACCTGACGGAGCTGAAGCAGCTCGTGTACACCCACCGCATCGTGGTGCTGAAGGCCCAGCACCTGTCGTCCGCCGACTTCGTCGAGTTCGGCCGGCGGCTGGGCGAGGTGGAGACCTACTACCAGCCCATGTACCACCACCCCGAGCACAAGGAGATCTTCGTCTCCTCCAACGTCAAGACCGACGAAGGCCAGGTCGGTGTGCCGCAGACGGGTAAATTCTGGCACCACGACTATTCGTTCATGCCGCGCCCGTTCGGCCTGACTCTCATCTACCCGCAGGTGGTGCCGCAGAAGAACCGCGGCACCTTCTTCATCGACATGGCCAAGGCGTACGAGAACCTGCCGGACGGCCTCAAGAAGGAAGTCGCCGGCACCCGCTCCCTGAACAGTGTCCGGCGGTACTTCAAGATCCGGCCGACCGACGTCTACCGGCCCATCTCCGAGGTCATGGCCGAGATCGAACGCGAGACGCCGGCCGTCTCCCACCCCACCGTCTTCCCCCATCCGGTCACCGGCGAGACGGTGCTGTACATCAGCGAGGCCGTCACCTACCGCATCGAGAACGCCGACGGCAGCCCGGCCCGCGAAGGACTTCTCGACGACCTCTTCGCCGCCTGCGGACAGGCGGACACCACGTTCGAGCACGAGAACATACACTTGCAGACCTTCGAAAAGGGCGATCTGCTGATCTGGGACAACCGCGCGCTGGTACACCGCGCCCTGCACACCGTCAGCTACGAGCCGACCGTCTCGCACCGGGTCACCGTGCACGACGAGCACCCGTTCTACCCGGGGATCGGCAACGCCTGACCGCGCTCCTGGAGCCCGACGCCCACTCAGGAAGGTCCCGCTGTGGAATTCGGACACGACAAGGTTCTGTTGGATCGCGTGCTCGCCGTATACAAGCCGAATTGCCGTTACTTGCAGAATACCTCGGTCACGGCCGAAGGGGACCCGCAGGACAAGGGCGGTCGAATACGGCTGCGCGGAGACTTCCACATACCCGAGTCCTGCTACATCGCCGATACGGGGCACTTCAACGCGGTGGAGTTCAACATCTGTTTCAACCAGATGATTTACTTCATCATGATCAAATCCCTCAAGGAGCGCGTGCTGCGCGCGTTCGACTCCTGGACGATGGAGGATTTCTGGGCCCGCCAGCTCCCCGACATGTTCATCGTCGACTTCTCCAGTTCTTTCCGCCACGCCATGCGCGGGCGGCGTTTCTGGGGTGAACTCGACATCGTCAGGGCCGTGAACCGCGAGGGCGGCAACGGCCAGCTGATCATTCTCGACACCGAGTGCAGATACGGCGAAGCCGACATCCTGGCCTGCCACGGCAAGGTCCGGTTGGCCCTGAGAAACAACACCGCGCCCGAGGCCGCCTGATCCGGGCCGGTACTTCCCGTGCCGCGGGACGAGCGGCCTGCGCAGTGGCACACCCCGCGCGACACAGGCCGAGGAGGAGTCACCCACATGTCCAACCCCCAGGAACCCATCGCCATCGTGGGCATCGGCCTGCGACTGCCAGGTGGCAACGACACACCGGACGGCTTCGCCGAGTTCCTGCGCACCGGACAGTCCGGCGTGCGCCCCCTGCCCACCGACCGCTGGGACGCCGAAGCGCTGCACTCGAACGATCCCGACGCGCAGGGCACCATCCGCAGCGCACAGGGCGGCTTCCTCGACGATCTCGACCAGTTCGACGCCAAGTTCTTCAACATCTCGCCCAAGGAAGCCGATTACATCGATCCCCAGCAGCGGCTCACGCTGGAGGTCGCCTGGGAGGCGCTGGAGGACGCGGGCATCGATCCCGGCCCGCTGCGGCATGGCGGCGGCGGGGTGTACATCGCCGTCAGCAACATGGATTACGCGGGGGAGATGGCCGACTACTCGCCCGAGGAGCTCAACAGCTACATGCCCACCGGGGCGGCACTCAGCGCCGTGTCCGGCCGGCTGTCCTACTTCCTCGGGTGGCGCGGCCCCTGCATCACCGTCGACACGGCCTGCTCCGCCTCGCTTGTCGCGCTGCACCTCGCGGCCCAGGGGCTGCGCGCGGGCGAGACCGATCTCGCGCTGTGCGGCGGCGTCAACACCATCGTCAGCCCGCGCCCCTACATCCTGGCCAGTCAGGGCAAGATGCTGTCTCCCGACGGCCAGTGCAAAACGTTCGACGACGCGGCGAACGGTTACTGCCGCGCCGAGGGCGCCGCGGTCATCGCCCTCAAACGGCTCTCCGACGCGGTGGCCGCGGGGGACCGCGTCTACGCCCTCGTCCGTGGCTCGGCGATCGGCCAGGACGGCGAGTCCAGTTCCCTGATGGTGCCCAACGGCACGGCGCAGGAGGGGCTGCTGCGCGCGGCCCTGGCCAGCGCCGGCCTCGAACCGGACGACATCTCCTACATCGAGGCGCACGGCACCGGGACGCCGCTCGGCGACCCCATCGAGATCGGCGCGATCAGCAATGTCTTCCGCGTCTCCCGCACCCCCGACAATCCCGTTCCCGTCGGCTCGCTCAAGACGAACATCGGGCACATGGAGTCGGCCGCGGGCATCGGCGGCGTCATCAAGACCGCCCTCCAGCTGCGGGAAGCCCGCATCTACCCCCATCTGAACTTCAACACCCCCTCCCGTCACATCCCCTGGGAGACCAGCCCCGTCACCGTGCCCACCACGTGCCGCCCCTGGCCGGGCGGGACCCGCCGGGCCCTGGTCAACTCCTTCGGCCTCACCGGCACTCTTGCCACCGTGGTCCTGGAGCAGGCCCCCGAGGCGCCCGCCGCCCCGGCCCCGCCGCATGAGGACACCGCGCACGTCTTCACGCTCTCCGCCAAGAGCGCACCCGCGCTGCGCGGGCAGATCCGCCGCTACCAGCAACTGCTGCGCGAGCGGCCCGGGACGAGCACCGCCGACCTGTGCTACACCGCCAACACCGCGCGCGCCGACTTCGCGCTGCGCCTAGCGGGCACGGCCCGCACCAATGACGACATCGCCCGGCTGCTCGACCGCGGCCTCACGCGCGCCACCCGGGCCGGCCGCGGCAGCGCGACGGCCCCGAAGGTGGCGTTCCTCTTCTCCGGCGGCGGCTCCCAGTACGTCGGCATGGGACGCCCCTGGTACCGCCAATTCCCCGAGTTCCGCCGGTACCTGGACGACTGCGACCGGCTCCTGGCCCCCCACCTCGGCCGCTCGGTGCGGGACATGCTGCTCGGCGACACCGACGACGCGGAACTCATCCACCGCATCGACTACATGCAACCCGCGCTGTTCGCGCTGGAGTACGCGGTCGGCATGACCTGGCTGTCCTGGGGCGTACGGCCCTCCGTCCTCGCCGGTCACAGCATCGGGGAGATCGCCGCCTGTACCATCGCCGGCCTGTTCACGCTCGACGACGCCACCACCCTGATGGCGGCCCGCGGTCGTCTCATGCACGCCTCACCGCCCGGCGCGATGTCCGCGGTCGAGGCCACGACCGCCCAGGTAGGCCCGTTCCTGGACAGGTTCGACGACGTCTCCCTGGCGGCCGTCAACGGCACCAGGCAGCTCGTGCTCTCGGGCGCCACCGACTCCCTCGCCCAGGTGGAGGCCGAGCTGGCGGAGCGGGAGATACGCACCCGGCGCATCGCGGTGTCCTGCGCTTCCCACTCCCCGCTGATGGCCGAGGCCGCGGAAGCCCTGACCGAGGTCGTCGCCTCGCTCACCTTCCACGAGCCGCAGTTCGCGATCGTCTCCAACCTCACCGGCGCGGTGGCCGACCCCGCGGAACTGGCCACTCCCGCCTACTGGGGCCGCCACCTGCGGGGTGCCGTCCGCTTCGCCGACGGCATGCGTGCCATCGCCGACCGGGGGCGGCACGCCTTCCTGGAGGCCGGCCCCGCGGGCGACCTCACCGGCATGGGCAAGCAGTGCCTCGACGGCGACGCCGACCATCTGTGGCTGAACAGCCTGCACCCCGACGACGCCGACGGCACCGTCGCCCGCCAGACCCTGGCCGCCCTCTACACCACGGGCGTGCCCGTGGACTGGGCCGGCCACCACGCGGGCCGGGAGGGCCACCGCGTGGACCTGCCCACCTACGCGTTCGACCGGCGAAGGCACTGGCTGCCGACCCCGGCCGGGGGCGGCAAGGGGGCGGGATCGGGTACGGCTGCGGACGCCCACCCCCTGCTCGGCAGGGAGACCACCACGGAGGAGGAACGGACACGCGGCACGCGGACGTTCTCGTCCGCGGTCAGCGCCACCCGGCCGGGCTACCTCACCGACCACAAGGTCATGGGCAAGGTCGTCTTCCCCGGCGCCGGCTATGTCGAGATGCTGCTCGCCCTCCAGGACGCGGTCCACGGCGAGACAAGCCTGGAACTGGCCGACGTCGGCATCCACGAGGCGCTGTTCCTGCCCGAGGACGACTCCGCCGTCACTTTGCGCACCGAGCTGACGCCTCGGCCCGACGGCGCCGCCGACATCAGGATCACCAGCCTGGTGCACGACGCCGACGACGCCGACGACGCCCGAGACACCGCCGGCGGCGGGCCCGGCGCGGCCTCCATCGAACGTACCCACGTCACCGCCGTTCTCCGGGCCCCCGCCCTGCCCGGCACGGAGAACGGCCTCGCCGCGGAGGAGCTGCTGCGGAAGGCGGCCCGCGATGCCTCCGCCCCGCTCTCCCGGCGCACGGCCGACGAACTGTACGCCGACTTCGCCGACCTCGGCGTCGACTACGGTCCGTCCTTCCGCGGCCTGCGTGTCAGCGAAGCGCACCCCGGCCTGCTCGCCCTCGGTGAACTGGCCGGCCCCGAGGCCATGCCCGGCTCGTACCTGCCGCCCACCGTTCTTGACTGCGCGTTCCAGAGCATGGCCGGCCTCGCCGGGCCCGACGACGGGGTCGCCATGCCCGTCGGCTTCGCCCGCTGCCGTTTCGTCAAGAAACCGCGCGGCACCACCCTCCGCAGTGTCCTGCGCCTTCACCCGCCCGCCCCGGACGAGGCGGGGGAGTCAGGCCCGACGGCCGACCTGCTGCTGCTGGACGGGGACCGGACCGTGTTCGTGCTCCAGGGGCTCACCCTGCGGCGCGTCGCCGGCGCCGCCCCCGACCGCGACCGCATGTACTCCGAGGTGCGCTGGGTCAAACGGGCCGCCCGCCCGGAAGCCGCGGAACCCCGTCAGGTCCTCGCGATCGGCGCCCGCACCCCCGACCTCGCCGCGCTCAGCGACCTGGCGAAGACGGGGGAGGTCACCGTGATCCCGGTCGCCGAACCGGCGGACGCGGCCCCGCTGCTGAACGAGTCCGTGACCGACGTCGCCTGGTTCTGGCAGCAGGCCGGCACCGCGGACGAGTCCCTGCGCGACGAGTGCGAACGCAATTTCCGCAGCCTGCTCGCCCTGCGCGACGTGCTGGAGGCGACGGCGTCCGGCTCCGCGCGGCGGCTGTGGCTGGTCACCGAGGGCGCCCAGGTGCTGCCGGGCGACCCCCCGCCGGGACCGGGCGAGCCGCTGCGGGCGCCCGCCGCCGCGACGCTGTGGGGCTTCGGCCACGTGATGTGGACCGAATACCCCGCCCAGCGCGTGACCCTGGTCGACCTGCCGCCCGGCGGCACCGCCGCCGCCTATGCCCCGCTGCTGGAGGAATGGCCGGCCGCCGAGGCCACCGAGTTCCAGATCGCCTACCGCGCGGGCCTGCGGCACGTCCGCCGTGTCTTCGCCGGCCTCGGCGACCCGGCCGGGGACGTCGAGTTGGTCGTCCGGGAACACGGCAGATTCAGCGGCGTCGCCGCCGTGCCCCTGCCCGAATCGGACCCTGACCCCGAGGGCTCCGCCATCCAGGTGCGGGTGCACGCCGCCGGTGTGAGCCACTACGACGTGTTCAACGTCCTCGGCCTGTCCCGGCGGGTCGCGGAGGAGGCCGGTGCCGACCCCGACGCGGTGCCGCTGGGCCAGCAGTGCGCCGGCGTGGTCACCGCCGCGGGCCCCGGCGCCATGTACCGCCCCGGGGACCGGGTGATGATCGTCCACCCCGGTGCCCTCCGCGGTCGCATCACCGTTGACTCCGCCCACGCGGTCCGCGTCCCCGACGGGCTGACGCTGCCGGAGGCGGCCGCTCTCCCCGGCGCGTTCCTGCCCGCGCACCGCGCCTTGCACCTGGCCGCGGTACGCCCAGGCGACACCGTGCTGGTGCATGCGACACCCGACGGCACCGGGCACGCCGCCGCCCAGCTCGCGCTGCGGGCCGGGGCGGAAGTGCTCGCCGTCACCGGCGGCCCCGCGCCCGGACAGCCGGACCTGCCGCCGGGCACCCGCCTGATCGAGGCTCCCGGCCTCGACTTCGCGGAACAGGTGCGGGAGGCGACCGGCGGGCACGGGGCCGACCTCGTCATCGAGAGCTTCACCCGTGAATTCACCGAAGCCGCCCTCGCGGTCGCGGCCCCCGGGGCCCGCTTCGCCGGCCTGGGCCGGGACAGTGCCCTCGGCCGGGAGGAGATTCACGCCGCCCGCCCCGACCTGACCTACCTCGACCGCTCCCAGGAGTCCGAGGAACAGGCTCTGCGGCTGGCCCACGACACCCTCGGCGAGCTGGCCGGCCAGCTCGCCGAGGGCCTCCTCTCCGCGGTACCGGTCACCGCCTACACCCTCGACGAGACCGAGGAGGCGTTCGCCGCGGTCAGCCGCGGCACCGGAACGGCCGCCACCGCGCTCCTCTTCCGCACCGACGACGGGCCCGCCCCGCCGCCGGCGCGCATCAGCCCGCGCGAGACCTACCTGATCACCGGCGGCCTGGGCGCCCTCGGCCGGCTGGCCGCGGAACGCCTCGTCGGTCAGGGGGCGCGCCACCTCGTGGTGGCCGGCCGGACCCGGCCCGACGACGCCGACCTCACCGCGTTCCGCGCCCGCCTCGGCCCCGGGGTCGACCTGGCGGTGCTCACCGGCGACGTCGGCGACCCCGACGACGTGGCCCGCTTCGCCGCTGCCCTGCACGCCAGGACCGCACCTCTGGGCGGCATCGTGCACGCCGCGGGCGTCCTGGCCGACGCCCCCGTCGCCTCGCAGACCTGGGAGAGCATCGACACCGTCTTCGGCGCCAAGGTCTACGGCAGCTGGCTGCTGCACGAGGCCAGTCTGTCGTTCCCGACGCTGCGGTTCTTCATCGGCTACTCCTCCGTCACCTCCGTGCTCGGCTCCCGGGGCCAGGCCAACTACGCCGCCGGCAACGCCTTTCTCGACACCCTGCTGTGCCGCAGGCATGCCGCGGGACTCCCGGGTCTCAGCGTCAACTGGGGCGCCTGGGGCGAGATCGGTCTGGCCGCCGCCATGGACGAACAGCACATCGCCAACATCGAACACCAGGGGTTCCGCTTCTTCGCCGCGACCTCCGGCATGCGGGCCCTGTTCCGGCTGCTGGAGCGGCCACGCCCCCAGGCCGCCATCGCCGAGGTCGACTGGGACCGCTGCGCGAGCACCCGCCCGCAGCCCAACGCGCTCTACGAACGCGTCGCCCGCCCCCAGCGCGGCGCCCGCGTCGAGGTGGACCTCGAAGCCCTGCTCGCCCAGCCGCGCGCGGAACGCCGCGATTCCGTGGTCGGTGTCGTGCAGCGCATCATCGCGGACCAGCTGCACTTCGAGGACGCCGACGACGTACCGCCCGAGGCGCGGTTCTTCGAGATCGGCCTGGACTCCCTGGCCGCCGTGGAACTGAAGAACGCCCTCGAACTGTGCTTCCGCGTCCCCCTGTCCACCGCCGCCACCTTCGACCACCCGTCCGTGAGTGCCCTCGCCGAGTTCGTCGAGGGGCTGCTGTCCGCCCCCGAGGAGGACGAACGATGACCAGCGTTGCCGCCGCCCCGACCGGTCGCCTGCCCACCCTCGCGGCCACCGCGGCCCACCACGCCGCCCACCGGCCCGACGAGCCCGCCGTCGAATGCGCCGGCCGCACGGTGACCTTCCGCGAGCTCCACCTGCGCAGCAACCGGACGGCCCATGCCCTGCTGGGCGCGGGGGGCGTCCCCGGCATGCGTATCGCCTACCTCGGGCGCGACAGCGAGCACTACTACGACCTGCTGCTGGCGTGCGCGAAGACCGGCGCGGTGCTGGTGCCCGTCGACCCCCGCCTGACGCCGGGCGAGATCGGTCACGTGCTCGGCGACTCCGGTGCCGAACTCCTCTTCGCCGACCCCGGCCACCTGCGGGACGTGGAGGGCATCCGCCCCGGCCTGCCGGCGCTGCGTACCGTGGTCACCCTCGACGAGGCCACCGGGGACGCGCCGGTACTCGCCGACTGGCAGACCGGCCACCCGGACTCCGAGGTGCCCACGGTTCCCGGGCCCGGCGGCGCCCTGGTGCAGATGTACACCAGCGGCACCACCGGCGCGCCCAAGGGCGTTGTCCTGGCCCAGAGCACCTTCTGGGCCATCAACGACCTGCTGGCCCGGCACGACCTGGACTGGCTCGACTGGCTGCCCGGTGACCGCAGTCTCAACGTGCTGCCCGGTCACCACATCGGCGGTCCCTGGTGGTTCCTCCAGGGGTACCGGGCCGGTGCCACCAATGTCCTCGCGCAGGGCTTCGACGCCCCCCGCGCCCTGGCGCTGTTCCGCGACAGGGGGATCACCACCACCCTGGTGGTGCCGTCCATGCTCCAGATCCTGCTGGCCGAGCCCGGCGCGGGACCCGAGGCGTTCGCCGGTCTGCGCAAGGTGGTCTACGGCGGTTCCCCGATGCCGGAGCCGCTGCTTCGGCAGTGCCTCGAAGTGATGGGCTGTGCCTTCGCCCAGATCTACGGCCTCACCGAGACCTGCGCGTCCGCCGTCTGCCTTCCCCCGGCCGACCACGTGCCGGGCAACCCGCGCCTGAAGGCCGTCGGCCGCCCCTACCCGGGCGTCGCGGTCCAGGCCGTGGACCGCGACGGCAATCCGCTGCCGGCGGGGGAGGTGGGGGAGCTGTGGATCGACACCCCCGCGGTGATGACGGGCTACTGGAAGCAGCCCGGCCAGACCCGTCAGGTCCTCGCCGATGGCTGGCTGCACACCGGCGACGCCGGTCACGTCGACGAGGACGGCTACGTCTACCTCCACGACCGCATCAAGGACGTCATCCTCGTCGGCGGCGAGAACGTCTACCCGGCCGAGGTCGAGGAGGCCCTGCGCGCCCATCCCGACGTGGCCGACGCCGCCGTCGTCGGCATCGCCCACGAGATACGCGGCGAGGCCGTCCGGGCCTGCGTCGTCTCCCGGCCCGGCACCCGGCCCACGGCCCGCGACCTGCGGCTGTTCCTCAAGGACCGGCTGGCCGACTACAAAGCCCCCACCGACTACCAGTTCCTCGACGAGCTGCCCCGCAACGCCGCGGGCAAAGTCCTGCGCCGCCACCTGCGCGACGAGTAACGCCCCTCCCGGACGGCCGAAGAAGAGAAGGACATCATGGATCAGTCCACGCGCGACCCGGGCTCACCCGGCCTGCTCGACCTCCCCATGCCCAAGCCGGCCGAGTGCCCCTTCGGGCCCGCCCCGGAGTTCGCCAGGCTCCGCGCCGAAGCGCCCGTCACCCGGGTGGCCTGTCCCACCGGCGTCACCGCGTGGCTCGTCACGCGCTACGCCGATGTCCGCGAAGTCCTCGGAGACTCCGAACGGTTCAGCAGCCGTTCCGGCCAGGTGGCTCACCTCATGGCCCACGCCGATCCCGGACGCCCGGTCGGGGAGGGCGAGTTCACCCGCATGGACGGCGCGGACTACCAGCGCTTCCGCCGTCACATCGGTCCGGAGGTGAGCGCCCCGAAGCGGCTGGCCGCCCTCCGCCCCGCGGTGCAGAAGGTGATCGACGAACGCCTCGACGCGCTCGCCGCCGCCGGGCCGCCCGCCGATCTCTACTGGGACTTCGCCATTCCCGTCACCACCGCCGCCATCGGCGGGCTGGTCGGCGTCCCCTATGCCGACCGGGAGTTGTTCCACAAGGCCGCGGCGGCCGTGTTCACCGGCACCACCAGCCAGGCCGAGCTGGCCACCGCGCTCCAGCCGCTGTATCAGTACCTGTTCGGCCTCGTGCAGCGCCGCCGTGCCGAACCGGGTGACGACGCGCTCAGCCGCATGATCGCCCGCGGCGACGCGAGTGACGAGCCGTTCACGGACTTCGAACTGGTCGCCATGAGCGCCGTGATGCTGGTCGCGGGCTTCGACAACACCGCCACCGTGCTCGCCCACGGTGTGCTCGCCCTGCTCGGCGACCCGGGCCAGCTCGCACGTCTGCGGTCCGCTCCCGAGCTGGTGCCCGCCGCCGTCGAGGAGATGGTCCGGCTGCTCGGCGGGGCCGCCGGTATCACGCGCCAGGCCGCCGAGGACACCACCATCGGCGGCCGGCCGGTCGCCAAGGGCGACCTGGTCCTGGTGGCGATCCAGGCGGCCGACCACGACCCGTCCATGTTCCCCAACCCGGAACGTCTTGACCTCGACCGCCGTACCGACGGACACCTCGGCTTCGGCTACGGCACCCACCAGTGCTTCGGGCAGCAGACCGCCCGGATCGAACTCGCCCTCGCCCTGGAGACGCTGCTGCGCCGCGTGCCCTCCCTGGCCCTCGCCGTCCCCTTCGAGGAGATCCCGTTCAAGACGGACACGGCCGTCATCGGGCCGGAACGCGTGCCGGTCACCTGGGACGAGATCCTGCCCGCCGGGGAGGCCGCGCGATGAAGGTCCGGCTGGACAGGTCCGCCTGTGTCTCCTCGGGCATGTGCGCCCTGCTGGCGCCGGAGGTGTTCGACCTCGGGGAGGACGACGGTGTGGTCGTTCTGCTGCGGGAGGCACCGCCCGAGGAACATCAGGAGGACGTGCGCCGCGCGGTTCACGCCTGCCCGGCGGACGTCATCGCCGTAGAAGCCTGAGTCGCGCCGGGCCCGGCCGCGGACCTGAGGAAGGACTGGGGTGTGGGCCGGGGGAGGCCCCCGAGCCACGGCCCGACCGGCCCGCCACAGAATGACCGGAGGGGTGACGGCCGACCACAGGAACCCGGTGTCTTCACGTGTCGGCGCGGACCGGATGCGACGGTGAACCGCATTTCAACGGGCCGGGTGGCGTCCGGGAGGAGGGCGCGGGGCGTGTCCTGGACGCCCCGATGCCGAATCGGCAGGCGGCCGCGGCGTCGCACCAGCGGCATTCACTGCATGACCAATGCACGTCACAGCGGGAGTTCAGAAACATGACGGTCCAGAAGTCGAAGGCGTCTGCGGCGTCGAGGCAGTCCGATGCGCGGACCGTCCCGGGCGGGCCCGACAGCCGCGGCGGTGAACCCGTCGCAGTCGTCGGCCTGGCCTGCCGTCTGCCGGGAGCCCCTTCCCCGGCCGAGTTCTGGCAATTGCTGCGGGAGGGCCGGGACGCCGTCGGCCCAGCCGCGGACAGCCGTCGCGAGGCGCCGGGCGGCGCCCTGACGGGCAGCGGCCCGGCCGGCTACCTGGACCGCGTGGACACCTTCGACGCACCGTTCTTCGGCATCTCCCCGCGAGAGGCGCGGGCCATGGACCCGCAGCAGCGCCTGATGCTGGAGTTGTCCTGGGAGGCGCTGGAACACGCCGGGATCGTGCCGGGCGACCTCAGGGACACGCGTACCGCCGTTTTCGCCTCCTCGATGTGGGACGACTACGCCGAACTGGCCGTCCTCAGCGGCGCCAACAATCTCGGCCCGCACAGCTTCGCCGGCACCCGCCGCACCATGCTGGCCAACCGGGTCTCCTATCTGCTCGGCCTGAACGGACCCAGCCTCACCGTCGACTCCGGCCAGTCCTCCTCCCTGGTGGCCGTGCACCTGGCCTGCGAGAGCCTGCGCCGTGGCGAGGCCACCGCGGCCCTCGTCGGCGGCGTTAACCTGATCCTCGGTGAGGGTTCCGTCGCCACCTCGGCCGCCATGGGCGCGATGTCCCCCAGCGGGCGCTGTCGCACCTTCGACTCCAGGGCCGACGGCTACGTCCGTGGCGAGGGCGGCGCCGTGCTCGTTCTCAAGCCGCTGTCCATCGCCCTGGCGGACGGCGACCCGGTGCATTGTGTGATCCGCGGCAGTGCCGTCAACAACGATGGCGGCGGCGACAACCTGACAGCCCCCCGCCGCGAGGCGCAGGAGGAGGTGCTGCGCCTCGCCCATGAGCGTGCCGGCACCCGTCCGGACCACGTGCGGTACGTGGAGCTCCACGGCACCGGGACCCCGGTGGGGGACCCGATCGAGGCGGCGGCCCTCGGGGCCGTCCTCGGCGCCGCCCGCCCAGTCGGCGACCCGCTGTACGTCGGCTCCGTGAAGACGAACATCGGCCACCTGGAAAGCGCGGCCGGCATCGCCGCCCTCCTCAAGGTCGTTCTCAGCCTCAGCCGCGGTGAACTCCCGCCGAGCCTCAACTACGCCGAGCCCAACCCCGGCATTCCCCTGGACACCCTCAATCTGCGGGTCCGGACGGAATGCGGCCCCTGGCCCGGGGAGGACGAGCAGCCGCTCGCGGGCGTTTCCTCGTTCGGTCTGGGCGGCACCAACTGTCACGTCGTCCTGGCGAAGTTCGCACCGGACGCCGGACGGAACGAGGAGCCGGCCGCCGCGCCGACGGACCAGGGCGTCCTGGCCTGGCCGCTGTCGGGTGCCTCGCGCGAGGCCCTTGCGGCGCAGAGTGGGCAGCTGGCCGCGTTCCTGGCCGACGGCGGCGTGCCCTTGCCAGAACTGGGCGCTTCGCTGGCCGGCACGCGCACAGCCTTCCGGCACCGCGCCGTGGTGGTGGGGCGCGAGCGGGCGGAGCTGATGGCCGGACTGTCCGGGCTGGCCGCCGGAGAGCTGCCCGGCGGCGTTGTGTCCGGGGTCGTGGGCGGCGACGCGGGCCCGGTCTTCGTGTTCCCCGGTCAGGGGTCGCAGTGGGTCGGCATGGGGCTGGCGCTGGCGGCGGAGTTCCCCGTGTTCCGGGAGGCACTGGCGGAGTGCGAGCGGGTGCTGTCGGAGCATGTGGACTGGTCCTTGCGCGAGCTGCTGGGCTCTCCCGCGCTGCTGCTGGGCCGGGCGGACGCCGTACAGCCGGCGTTGTGGGCCGTGATGGTGTCGCTGGCGCGGCTGTGGGAGTCGTTCGGCGTGGTGCCGTCGGCCGTGGTGGGTCATTCGCAGGGCGAGATCGCAGCCGCCGTCGTGGCGGGTGCGCTGTCGTTGGAGGACGGCGCCCGGGTGGTGGCGCTGCGCTCGCAGGTGCTCGACCGGCGACTGGCCGGCCGGGGCGGGATGGCATCCATCGCGCTGGCCCGGGAGGCGACCGAGGAGCTGACCGCCCGGTGGGCGGGGCGCTTGTCGGTGGGCGCGGTGAACGGCCCGTCCTCGACGGTGGTGTCGGGCGAACTGGAGGCGCTGGACGAGCTCGACGCCGAGTGCGCGGCGCGCGAAGTGCGGGTGCGGCGCATACCGGTGGACTACGCTTCGCACTCGGTTCTGGTGGAGGCGGTGCGTGAGGAACTGCTCCAGGCGCTGGCCGGGGTGCGACCCCGGCCGTGCGTGGTTCCGTTTCTCTCGACGGTGACGGGCAAGGAGCTCCAAGGCCCGGAACTGGACGCGGAGTATTGGTACACCAACCTTCGCTCCACCGTGGAGTTCGCCGACGCCACCCGTATCCTCATCGAGCGGGGACACGACCTGTTCGTCGAGGTCAGCCCGCACCCCGTGCTGGTCGGCAGCGTGGCGGAGACCGCCGAGGTCGCCGATACGGGCGTCGATGCCCGGGCCCTGGGCACGCTGCGCCGCGACGACGGCGTGCCCGAACGCTTCCTCGCCTCCCTCGCCCAGGCGTGGGCCCATGGGGCGCACGTGGCATGGGACGGACTCTTCGAAGGGTACGCCCGCCGCCGTGTCGAACTGCCCACCTACCCTTTCCAGCGAGAGAGTCACTGGCTGGAAGGTGCCGGCTCCTACGCTCCGCCTCCGCTCCGGCAGCCGACCGCGGAGACCGACGCCGCGGACGAGTACACCGCCCGGAGTTCAGCCGCCGCTTCTGTGCCAGGACTCGCGGGCAGGAACGCCGGGCAGCAGCGCGAACTGCTGACGGACCTCGTCCGCCGACACACTGCCGCCGTGCTCGGCCACGCCGACTCAGGACGGGTCGACAGGACCGTCCCGTTCAAGGAGGCCGGCTTCGACTCGCACATGTCCGTCGAACTGCGCGACCGGCTGAACTCGGCCACCGGCCTGCGGCTGCCCTCCGGGGTCCTCTTCTCCCACCCCACCCCGGCTGAGCTGGCCGAACGCCTGCGCACGGACCTGGTGGGCGACCCCGACGGCGACCTGCCGACGGCGAACGTGGGCGCGGCCGACGAGCCGATCGCCATCGTCGGCATGGCCTGCCGCTTCCCCGGCGGCGTCGCCGGCCCGGAAGATCTGTGGCAGCTCGTGGCCGAAGGCCGGGACGCCGTGGGCGACTTCCCCACCGACCGCGGCTGGGACCTGGACGCGCTGTACGACCCCGACCCGGAGCACCACGGCTCCTCCTACACCAGGAAGGGCGGCTTCCTCGACAGCGTTGCCGAATTCGACGCGCCCTTCTTCGGGATCTCGCCACGCGAGGCTCAGACCATGGACCCGCAACAGCGGCTGATGCTGGAGACGTCCTGGGAGGCGATCGAACGCGCCGGCATCGCCCCCCCGGCCCTGCGGGGAACTCCGACGGGCGTCTTCGTCGGCGCCATGGCGCAGGAGTACGGGGCGCCGCTGCACCAGGCCCCAGAAGGGCTCGAAGGGCAACTGCTCACCGGCAACGCCGCCAGCGTCCTCTCCGGCCGCGTCTCTTACACCCTGGGCTTCAACGGGCCGGCCATCACTGTCGACACAGCCTGCTCCTCCTCCCTCGTCGCCATCCATCTGGCCGCCCAGGCTCTGCGGCAGGGCGACTGTTCAATGGCGCTGGCCGGCGGTGTCACGGTGATGCCGAATCCTGGCATGTTTCTGGAGTTCAGCCGCCAGCGCGGGCTGTCTCCCGACGGGCGCTGCAAGGCGTTCGCCGCCGCCGCCGACGGCACCGGCTGGGGGGAGGGCGTCGGCGTCCTGGTGCTGCAGCGCCTTAGCGAGGCACGGCGCGCGGGACATCGGGTCCTCGCCGTGCTGCGCGGCTCGGCGATCAACCAGGACGGGGCCAGCAACGGGCTGACGGCCCCCAATGGCTCCTCGCAGGAGCACGTCATTCGCCAGGCCCTGGCAGCTGCGGGGCTCGACGGCGCCGACGTGGACGCGGTGGAGGCACATGGAACGGGCACCACGCTCGGCGACCCGATCGAGGCGACCGCGCTGCTGGCCACCTATGGGCGGGGCCGGAACGGCGACGACCCGCTCCACCTGGGGTCGCTGAAGTCCAACATCGGGCATGCCCAGGCGGCCGCGGGTGTCGGTGGTGTGGTCAAGATGGTCATGGCCATGCGGGAGGGGACACTGCCCAGGACGCTGCACGTGGACCAGCCGTCGCCGCACGTGGATTGGTCGAGTGGCGGTCTCTCCCTGCTGGTCGAGCCGCTGCCCTGGCCCGAGCGCGACCGCCCGCGCCGCGCCGCCGTGTCCTCCTTCGGTATCAGCGGCACCAACGCCCACGTCATCCTCGAAGCGCCCTCCGAACCCTCCGAACCTCCCGAACCCTTCGAGCCGGCCGGGACCCGGCCCTCGCGGCCGGAGACGGTGCTGTGGCCGTTGTCGGCCACGTCGCGCGACGCGTTGGCCGCGCAGGCGCGGCGGCTGGCCGGGTTCGTGGGGAGCGGCAAGCTTTCGTTGCGGGACGTGGGAGCGTCGCTGGCGACGACCCGTGCGGCGTTCCGGTACCGGGCCGTGGTGGTGGGGCGCGGGCTTGAGGAGATGACGGCGGGACTGTCGGGGCTGGCGGCGCGGGAGTCGCCCGGCGGTGTGGTGTCGGGTGAGGCGAGCGGTGATGGCGTGGGGCCGGTGTTCGTTTTTCCCGGACAGGGGTCCCAGTGGGCGGGGATGGGGTTGGAGCTGGCGGCGGAGTTCCCGGTGTTCCGGGAGGCGTTGCAGGACTGCGGGCGGGCGCTGTCGTCCTACGTGGAGTGGGACCTGTGGAAGGCGCTGGGATCGGACGAGTTGCTGGAGCGGGTGGATGTGGTGCAGCCGACGCTGTGGGCGGTGATGGTGTCGTTGGCGCGGTTGTGGGAGTCGTTCGGTGTGGTGCCGGCGGCTGTGGTGGGCCATTCGCAGGGGGAGATCGCGGCTGCTGTGGTGGCGGGTGCCTTGTCGTTGGAGGACGGGGCGCGCGTGGTGGGGCTGCGGTCACGGGTGATCGCTGAGCGGCTCGCGGGCAAGGGTGGGATGGCGTCGGCGGCGTTGGACCGGGCGGCGGCCGAGGAGCTGGCCGCGAAGTGGGGGGGCCGGTTGTCGGTGGCGGTGGTGAACGGTCCGTCGTCGACCGTGGTCGCGGGCGAGCCGAGCGCGCTGGAGGAGTTCGTGGCGGCGTGCGAGAAGCGGGAGGTACGGGTGCGGCGCGTCGCGGTGGATTACGCGTCGCATTCGCCTCAGGTGGAGGCGGTGCGGGACGAACTGCTCGCGGTGTTGGACGGCGTTCGGCCGGGGGTGTGCACGGTGCCATTCCTGTCGACGGTGACGGGGGAGGCCCTGGCGGGGCCGGAGCTGGATGCGGAGTACTGGTACACGAACCTCCGATCCCCGGTGGATTTCGCCGAAGTCACCCGCACTCTCATCGGCCAGGGACACCGTCTGTTCGTCGAGGCGAGTGCACATCCCGTGCTCGCCATGGCCATCGAGGAGAACGCGGAGGACGAGGTGGCGGCCGTGGGCACACTGCGCCGCGACGACGGCGGAAGTGACCGCTTCCTCACCTCCCTCGCGCAGGTCCACGTCAACGGCGGTCCCGTCGACTGGCCGGCGGTCCATCCCGGCGCCCGTGCGGTGGAGTTGCCGACCTATCCCTTCCAGCACCAGCGCTACTGGATGACGAGCCCGGCCCCCGGGAACCAGGCACAGGACCACCCGCTCGCCGAGACCGTGGTCCCGCTCGCCGGTGGTGACGGTGCGCTGCTCGTCGCCACCCTGTCGCGGCGGACCATGCCGTGGCTCACCGACCACGCCGTCAAGGGCGCGGTGCTGCTTCCCGGCACCGCGTTCGTCGAACTCGCTCTGAAGGCGGGCGAGGCGGCCGGCTGCGGGCGGCTGGAGGAAATCACCCTCCATGCCCCGCTGCGGGTGCCCGAGCGCGGCTCGGTACAGCTCCAGCTCGCGGTGCACGGCTCGGAGGACACGGAAGCGGCCGGCCGCGGGTACACCTTCACCGCCCACTCGCGGCGCACGGACGCCGGTGCGGACGAGCCCTGGACCAGCCACGCCACCGGGGTACTCACGCCCGTCCCGGCGGCCGAACCTGCCGTTGACGCCCCCGCCTGGCCGCCGGCCGGGGCCGAGCCGGTCGAGATCGCCGAGCTGTACCCCGGGCTCGCCGAGCTGGGCTACGACTACGGTCCGGCGTTCCAGGGCGTCAAGGCGGCCTGGCGGCTCGGCGACGAGGTGTTCACCGAGGTCGCGCTCCATCAGGACCAGCTGGCCGAGGCCGCGCACTTCGGGTTGCACCCCGCGCTGTTGGACGGCGCCCTGCACGGCACGCTGCTGGACTCCCTGGCGAAAGACACCCCCGACCTGACTCTGCCGTTCAGCTTCTCCGGCGTCGAACTGCACGCCTCCGGCGCGAGTACCAGCCGCGTCCGCATCACGCCCCAGGGGCCGGACGCGTTCACCATCCGGCTGACCGACACCGTCGGCCGCACCACCGCCCTCATCGAGTCGCTGGTCATGCGGAGCGCCGACCAGCGCGCCGCCGGTGGACCCGTCGACGGGCTCTACCGGATCGACTGGGTGCCGGCCGCCGAGCTTGCCTCCGAACCCGCCGGCGAGAGGTGGCAGGTGCTCAGCCCCGAGACGCCGGACCTGAGTGCCCTCCGTGACTCGCCGCCGGCCGTCGTCGTGCTGCCCGTCCCCGCGGGGCGAGGTGTGTCGGAGGCGGTCGGCGGGACTCTTGCACTCATGAAGGAGTGGCTGGCCGACGAGCGTTTCTCCACGTCCCGTCTCGTTTTCGCTCTCTCCGGCGACCGGCCCGAGCAGGCGGCGGTCGCGGGCCTGGTGCGCAGCGCGCAGAACGAGCAGCCCGGCCAGTTCACGCTGGTCCACACCGTGGACGACCCGGAGTTCGCGTTCAGCGCCGCCGCCGGGGCGAGCGGCGAGCCCGAACTGCGGGTGAACGGGCGGCAGGCGGCCGTACCCCGGCTGACGCGCGCGGCACGTCGTCTCATCGCTCCGCCGGAGGAGCACTGGCGGCTCGGCGTTTCCGACGCGGGCGAAGGTCTTGACGCCATCGTCCCGGTGCCCGCCCCCCGGGCGGGGGCACAGCTGCCGGAGGGATGCGTCCGGGTCGCGGTGGGCGCCGCCGGGCTCAACTTCCGTGATCTCGTGGTCGCGTTGCGTATGGTGCCTGGCCTCGAAGGCGTGGGCGTCGAGGGGGCCGGCACCGTGACGGAGGTCGGCCCCGATGTCGAGGAACTGCGCGTCGGCGACCGGGTGATGGGCATGCTGCCCGAGGCGATGGGCCCGGTCGCCGTGGCCGATGCCAGGACTCTGACGCGGATGCCGGACGGGTGGACCTTCGAGCAGGGTGCTTCCGTACCGGTCGCCTTCCTCACCGCGTGGATGGGCCTGGTGGACCTGGCCGGGCTGTCGCGCGGCGACCGGGTGCTGATCCATGCCGCCACCGGGGGACTCGGCCTGGCGGCCCTTCAGGTGGCCAGGAGCGTCGGTGCCGAGATCTTCGCCACCGCGAGCCCGGCCAAGCACCATCTGCTGCGTGACCTCGGTCTGGGCGACGACCACATCGCGAGCAGCCGCGACCTCGACTTCCGCGACCGGTTCCTCGCCACCACCGGCGGCGCGGGCCTGGACGTGGTGATGAACGTCCTCAGTGGCGAGTTCACCGACGCCTCACTCGACCTGCTGCCGAACGGCGGCCGGTTCGTGGAGATGGGGAAGACCGACATCCGGGACGCGGACGCCGTCGCGGCCGGCCATCAGGGGGTGCGGTACCAGTACTTCGACCTGATGTCCGAGAGCCCCGACCGGGTGCGTGGCGCCCTGCGCCACCTCCACGACCGCTTCGCGGACGGCAGCTTCAAGCCACCGCTGATCAACAGCTGGCCGATCGACGCCGCGCACGAGGCGTTCGACACACTGCGACGCGCCAACCATCTCGGCAAGCTGGTGCTGACCACCCGCAGTCCCTGGCGTGCCGGGCGCACCGTGCTGATCACCGGCGGCACGGGTACCCTCGGTGCCCTGCTGGCCCGGCACCTGGTCTCCGAGCACGGTGTCCGCCACCTGCTGCTGACCAGCCGGCGCGGGCCGGCCGCCGAGGGCGCGGCAGAACTGATCGAGGAACTGGCCCGCCTCGGCGCGGAGGCCAGGGCTGTCGCCTGCGATGTCGCCGACCGGGCATCCCTCGGCAAGCTGTTGGCGAGCATCCCCGCGGAACAGCCGCTCGGCGCCGTGGTCCACGCGGCCGGCCTGCTCGATGACGCCACCGTGGAAGCCATGACCGCCGAACAGGTCGAGCGGGTGCTGCGGGCCAAGGCCGCGGCCGCGTTGCTGCTGGATGAACTGACCGAGGGGGCCGACCTGGACGCCTTCGTGCTCTACTCGTCCGTGGCCGGCGTGCTCGGCACGGCAGGACAGGCCAACTACGCCGCCGCCAACGCGGTGCTGGATGCCCTGGCCCGCGATCGACGAGGGCGCGGCCTGCCCGCCGTCTCCCTGGCATGGGGGCTGTGGCAGCAGGCCAGCGGCATGACGGGGCATCTGGACGGCCAGGACATGGGACGCCTCTCCCGCACGGGCATCGCCCCGCTGGAGGCCGCCGAAGGGCTCGCCCTGTTCGACCAGGCCATGGCGGACGGCGGCGCCGGACTGGTGGCGGCCCGGCTCGACCTCGCCGGGCTGCGGCAGCAGGCCGCGGCCGGCCAGCTGTCGGCCGTCCTGCGGGGACTGGTCGGTTCCCCGCGGCGGCGCGTGCTGCCGGCGGCCGACCGGTCGGTCGCCTCGGGCGAGCGGACTCTGACGGAGCGGCTCGCGGATGTCGCTCCCACGGAGCGCCAGCGAGTGCTGCTGGATCTGGTGCGGTCCCACGCCGCCGCCGTGCTGCGGCACGGCACCGCCGAGGACGTCGAGCCGGACCGCCCCTTCCGGGACGTGGGATTCGATTCGCTCACGGCTGTCGAACTCCGCAACCGCGTCAACGCGGCCACCGGCCTGAAACTGCCCAGCACCGTGGTCTTCCGGCATCCCACACCGACTCAGCTCATGGAGCGCTTGGACGCCGACCTCTTCCCGCAGCAGAAGGGGGTCGTCGCCACGGACATCCTCAACGACCTCGACCGGCTGCGTACCGCACTGGCGGGTCTGGAGGCGGACGAAGCCGACCGGCGGTCCGTCGCGGTTCGGCTGCGGGCCCTGCTGGCCGGCCTGGAGGACGACCCGGGCGAGGACGCCGCGTCGCAGGACGGGAACGACGCACTGGCCACGGCGACGGACGACGAGATGTTCGCGCTGATCAACAAGGAGCTGGGGATCGAGTGAGGGGCACCGGCTCGGGCCGCGGGCGAGTCGCGCGCGGCCCGAGCCGGTGCCCAGGGTTTCCTTCCTGAGCGGTGGCGATCACGCCGCGGTGGGATGGAGGGCACGACCACGGCTGCGTCACCGTGCAGCACCCGTGGTGTGCCGGGCAGGGGCCGTCGGCCGGTTCTCCTGTGCCCGCAAGGGCCTTCGGCGCGTTGGGCGACCCCCGGCGCGCCGCGGACCCGCGGGCCGCGAGGTCCTGCGGGCTTCTCGCCCTCCCGGCGGGGCCCGGCCCCGGGGTGCGGAACGACTGGAGCGCGCCTGGGGTGGCGACTGGGGGGCGTCCCCAGGGGACGGGTCCTCTCCCCAGCCCAGAATGGCTATCAGTTTCCGGTTCCTGTTCCAGCGAACCCATGGAGCTGCTACCTCCTTTACCTCCTTCCGTTCCACCTCCGAGGGGAGCTCGTCGCCTTTCGGAGGGTGGACCGGCCTGGGGTGCTGTGAGTCCCGATCGGCAATGGCGCGATCCGTCCGCGAGCGACGGGCAGCGGGGCCGGAGAAGTCGGGAAGGCAGGGAAAGCCGGAAAGAGGCATATCGCTATGACAGGGCGGGCGGCCGTCTTCCCCAGCGACTCGGCGCGCCGCAGACCGACCATCCACCTAGGGGTTGTACCGATGGACGCAACTACTGCCCGCCCCCCCATGACGGGTGACCCGAGGGCCCGGCTCGGGACCCGAAGGGCGTCGCAGGCCTTCCGCCGTGGCACGCCGACCCAACCAGTGAGCGGGAGCTGACCTGCCATGACCTTGCAGGACACCAAGGACACCAAGGCTCCGCTCCGGCAGGTGGTGGCGGCGGACACTCTCCCGGACGCCTTGCTGGTCCGCAGCGCGGAGCAGCCGGATGAACTCGCCTACGTCTTCCTCACCGACGGCGAACGCCCCGGGGACGCCCTCACCTACCGGCAGTTGGACCAGGCGGCCCGGGCCAGGGCCGACGCGCTGAACGCCGTTGCCCACGGCGGCACCGCGATCCTGATGTACCCGGCGGGTCTGGAGTTCATTCGCAGCCTGCTCGGGTGCATGTACGCCAAGGTCGCCGGCGCGCCGGTGCCCGTACCCACGAGGGACCGCGGTCTGGAGCGGGTGCGGAAGATCGCGGATGACGCGGGGACCACGGTGGTGCTGACCGTTCAGGAAGTGCGGGACGACCTGCTGGCGAGGTTCGGCGGATCGCCGCTGCTCGACGGCCTGGACCTGGTCGCCACCGACACGATGCCGGACGCTCCGCCAGCCGGCTGGCAGCCGCCGCACGTGGCATCCACGGATATTGCCCTGCTCCAGTACACCTCTGGTTCCACCGGTGACCCCAAGGGCGTGATGGTCACCCATGGCAACTTCTCCGCCAATGTGCGGGAGACCGACGGCCTGTGGCCGTGCGACCCGGACGGCGTGCTGGTGTCCTGGCTGCCTCATTTCCACGACATGGGCATGCTGTTCGGGGTGGTGATGCCGCTCTGGGCGGGCGTGCCCTCCTACCTGATGGCGCCGGCCGCCTTCATCCGGCGGCCGAGCCGCTGGCTGGAGGCGATCTCCCGGTTCGGCGGCACCCACTCGGCGGCGCCCAACTTTGCCTACGACCTGTGTGTGCGCGAAGCCGAGCAGAAGGGCTTCAGCGAGGGGCTCGACCTCTCCACCTGGCGCGTGGCGGCCAATGGTGCCGAGCCGGTGCGCTGGTCGGTGATCGAGGAGTTCACTCGTACGTTCGCGTCGGCCGGCTTCCGGTCGCGTGCCATGTGCCCCGGCTACGGGCTCGCCGAGAACACGCTGAAGAGCACCGCCAGCCCGCAGGAGTCGGACCCCACGGTGCTGTGGGTGGCGGACGAGGCACTGCGCGAGGACCGGGTCAGCCTGCTGCCGGGCCCGGGTCAGGAGGCGCAGCCGCTGGTCGGGACGGGTGGGCCCCATGGCGATACCCGTGTGCGCATCGTGGACCCCGAGACGCGTGTCGGACTGCCGTCCGGCCGGGTCGGGGAGATCTGGATCAGCGGACCCTGCGTGGCGGCCGGTTACTGGGGCCGCCCCCGGGAGTCGGCCGAGACCTTCCGGGCCGAGATCGCCGGTGAGGCGGACGCCGGAGCGTTTCTACGCACCGGGGACCTGGGCTTCCAGCATGAGGGCGAATTGTTCGTCACCGGCCGGATCAAGGACGTCATCATCCGCAAGGGGCGGAATTTTTATCCGCAGGACATAGAACTGTCCGCCGAACGGTCCTGCGCCGGCCTTTATCCCAACAGCGTCGCGGCCTTCTCCGTCGACGACGGGACGACCGAGCGGCTCGTAGTGGTGGTGGAAGCGGACGGCCGGGTCCTGCGGACCGTCGGCGCGGAGTTGCTGCGCGAGCGGGTCGTGTTGGCCGTGTACGACCGGCAGCGGCTCCACGTGGACGACGTGGTCGTGGTGCGGCGGGGCTCGCTGCCCAAGACGTCGAGCGGCAAGGTACAGCGCCGTGCCTGTCGCACGTTGTACTTGGACGGCGTGCTGGCCCCGGCGGGTGGCAGGGACACGGCATGACCGGTCGGCCCGGCCCGGGGGGCACAGCTATCGAGACGGGCCTGCCGGCCCGCCGTGGAGAAGGCGGAAGTCATGAAACGGAGAGCGAGAAGGTGCAGTCAGCAGAGCGGACCGCGGACGGTGCCACCGGAGAGACGGCGCGGCGGCTCGCGGAGCTGAGCCGCCGCCGTGCGGAGCTGGCGGCGCAGTCATCATCCGAGCGCGTGGCGCGGCAGCATGCCAAGGGAAAGCTGACTGCCCGGGAGCGCATCGAGGCGCTGCTCGACCCGGGTTCCTTCGTCGAACTCGACGAGTTCGCGAGGCACCGCTGTCACAGCTTCGGCATGCAGGAGCATCGCCCGTACGGCGACGGCGTGGTGACCGGCTACGGCACCGTGGACGGTCGGCGGGTGTACCTCTTCGCACAGGACTTCACGGTGCTCGGGGGTGCCCTGGGTGAAGTATTCGGCGAGAAGATCATGAAGGTGATGGATCTCGCCATCAGCACCGGCTGCCCGATCATCGGCATCAATGACTCCGGTGGCGCCCGCATTCAGGAGGGCGTGGTGTCACTGGCGTACTACGCCGAGGTGGTCAAGCGCCACGTCGCGGCCTCCGGTGTGATTCCGCAGATCTCCCTGATCATCGGGCCGTGCGCCGGGGGAGCGGTCTACGCGCCGGCGACGACCGATCTGGTGGTGATGGTGGAGGACATCTCCCATATGTTCGTCACCGGTCCGGAGGTGCTGCGCTCGGTCACCGGTGTGACGGTCGGCCAGGAAGAACTGGGCGGTGCGGAGCAGCACAATGCCGTCAGCGGCGCGGCGCACTACCTGGCGCAGGACGAGAAGGACGCGTTCGAATACGTTCGCCTGGTGCTCGGGCACCTCCCGTCGAACAATATGTCGAAAGCGCCGGTCTATCCGGTGCCGCGCGGCCAGGCGCGGACGGAGACAACGGAGGCCGACCGGGCGCTGGACACCCTGATCCCGGACCAGCGCAACCGGCCTTACGACATGGCGCAGGTGGTGCACACGGTGGTCGACGACGGGGAACTGGTCGAGGTGCAACCGCTGTTCGCCCGCAACATCATCTGCGGCTTCGCCCGGGTCGAGGGCCGGAGTGTCGGGGTGGTGGCCAACCAGCCGCTGCACATGGCGGGCGCACTCGACATCGACGCCAGCGAGAAGGCGGCGCGGTTCATCAGGCTGTGCGACGCGTTCGACCTGCCCGTGCTCACCTTCGTGGACGTGCCGGGCTTCCTCCCCTCGCAGGAGCAGGAGCGCCTGGGCATCATCCGCAGGGGGGCCAAGCTGATCTACGCGTACTGCGAGGCGACCGTGCCGATGGTCACGGTGGTGACCCGCAAGGCGTACGGCGGCGGTTACGGGGTGATGGGGTCCAAGCACCTCGGGATCGACGTCAATCTCGCCTGGCCGACGGCGGAGATCGCGGTGATGGGCGGCGAGAGTGCCGTCGGGGTGATCCACCGCAGGGAGATAGCGACAGCCGCGGACCCCGAGGCGGAACGGGTCAAGCTGCGGACGGCGTACGAGGACGCACTGTGCACGCCCTACGTGGCCGCGGAACGCGGCTATGTGGACGCGGTGATCATGCCTCATGAGACCAGAGGGCGCGTGATCTCCGCGCTGGACGCGTTGCAGGACAAGCGGCTGGACCGGCTGCCCCGCAAGCACGGAAACATCCCGCTATGAGCGGGCGGATGGCCGGCACCGCCGCCGTGCCGGGCCCGGGTGGCGAGGAGACCGGCGGCATCCGGGTGGTGCGGGGGAATCCGGCAGACGACGAAGTGGCCGCGGCCGTCACGGCTGTGCTCATGATGCTGACCGCCGCCGAGAACCGCGCCGCCGCCGACCAGGTCCGTGGGCGCTGGTCGGCGCCCACGGACCGGATGACGCGCCGACCGGTGCGCGACGGCTGGGCCTGACCGGCATCCGGCCGCTGCGCCCGCGGCGAAGCCGTGCGGCGATCCCCTCGGTGCCTCTCCGTCCCCCGGGGGACGGAGAGGCCACACGTATGCCACCTTCAGACGGCGAGATCGTTCTCCAGCACATCGAGGGCGCGGTCGACGACATCTCTGAGGTCTTCGTGCATTCCCTGTTCCGACCAGTACATCAGTGCCTCCCGAAAACCTCCCACCACGGCACCGACGAAGACCCGCAGCTCCAGGCCCTCCGGCGGGTGCCCTGTCCGGTCGGCCAGGGCCCTGGTGAGATGCTCGCTGGTGATGGCCATCGTCTCGGGCAGCCGGGCGCGCAGCGCCGGGACCGTTGACACCAGTCTCATCCGGCGGAAGATCTCCGCCTTCGCCTCCGGAGTGGCGTGCTCCGCGAGCATGGACTCGCGCATGGCCTCGCGCAGGGCGGCCAACGGCGTCTCCTGTTCGGGGCGGGCGCGCAGAGCGGCCTCAAGGAACGGGTTGTCGTCGCTCGCCAGCACGATGTCTTCCTTGGTGGGGAAGTAACGGAAGACGGTGCTTGTGGAGACCTCGGCCGCCTCGGCGATCTGGTCCACTCGGGTGCCCTCGTAGCCGTGCTTGTCGAACAGATCGTACGCCGCCTTTCGGATGGCCCTGCGGGTACGGACTCGTTTCCGTTCCCGCAGGGCCCCTTGGGTCGCGGGGGATTCAGATGCGGCGGGCGTGTGACTCATGTGCCTATTCTGTGGGACGCGAGTCGGCGGGGGTGAGGCTGCTCTCCGACGCGCCTCCCGTGGTGTCCTCGCGCCGGGCGTCCTCGGCACCGTCGCCGTCCGGGGTGTCTGCTGTGCCCTCCTGCCCCGGAGGCTGGGAGGGCATGAGCCAGGCCACCAGCAATGCGATTACCAGTGCCCCGATGGCGCAGAACAGCAGTGTTGCGCTCATGGCATCCATGAAGGCCACGTTGGCCGACTCAGCCAGGCCGGCGCCAGCCGTTCCGCCCACCTCGGCGGCCACCAGGTGCGCGGCGACCACCGATTCTCCGACCACTTCGGCGGCGGCGCCCGGCAGCCCGTCGGTGCTGACGTTGTCCTGGTACACCTGCGAGAGCACGCTGCCCAGGAGGGCGACGCCGATCGCGCTGCCCACCTGCCGCCCCGTCATGAGGAGCCCGGAGCCGACGCCGGACCTTCCCGGAGGCAAGTGCGCCAGCGCGGCGTCCATGGCCGGAATCGTCGTCAGCCCGGTGCCGAGGCCGGTGATGGTCAGCCAGGTGGCGGCCAGGGCGTAGCTGGAGTCCACGTCGGTGGTGCTGCCGATGAATCCGGCGAGCGACAGGAACAGCAACCCGATGACGATGGTCGTACGCGAGCCGATCGCCTTGACCAGGAGGTTGCAGGCGCGCGCCGCAACCAGCAGACCGCCCATCATTGGCATGAGCCGGACACCGGTACCCATCGCGCTCTCACCCCGCACCGCCTGGAGATACTGCGGGACGACGAAGAGCAGACCGGTCAGGATCAGTGTCGCCATGATGGTGCTCACGGCGTTCCAGGCGAAGCCGGGGTTGCGTAGCAGCGCAAGGTCGAACATCGGGAGTGCCTGCCGACGTTCGCGGAGCACCAGGGCGGTCAGCAGGATGACCGAGCCGACGAGGAAGCCGATGACCAGCAGGTCGTCCCAGCCCCGGCTGGAGCCCTCGATGATCCCGAAGACGAGTGAGGCGAGGCCGCCGACGCTCAGCACGGTGCTCAGCGCGTCCACCTTCGGGGCCGCGAGATCCTTGGACTCGGGGACAAGGAGCAGACAGGCCACGATGCCGATGGCGGCCATCGGGACGTTGATCAGGAAGACCGAGCCCCACCAGAAGTTGTCGAGCAGCCAGCCGCCGAGCAGCGGCCCGAGCGGCAGCCCGGCGGCCAGTGCGGCGGCCAGCACGGCAATGGCCTTGGGCCGGTCGGCCGGGCCGAACAGCGTGGGCACCACGGATAGGGCCAGCGGCGCGACCAGTGCGGCACCGAGGCCCATGACCGTGCGGGCGACGATCAGCATCTCGGCGCTGTCCACCAGTGTGCCGAACAGCGAGCCGGCCAGCAGGGCCATCAGCCCGATGACGAGCAGCCGACGCCGTCCGTACCTGTCGCCCAGCATGCCCGCCGGCAGCATGGTCGCTGCGAAGACGATGAGGAAGGAGTCGATGATCCACTGCTGCTCGGTGGTGGTGGCGCCGAGATCCGCCGCCAGGGTGGGGAGCGCGACGTTCAGGATCGTCGTGTCGAAGCCGAGGACCAGTGACGCCATGGCCAGCGCGCCCAATGCCCACCAGCGGCGTGGATTGTCGTAGTGCGTCTGCACGGAGCCATCCGGGGGAGAACTCATGACACACCTTTCGAGAGTCACTTGCAATAGATAGCTACAGTCAAGCGACTGTAGCTGTCAACATCTCCCGACGTGATGCCCATGCCGCGTCCGGCCACCCGAGACCGTCCACGCACACCGGTGGCCGACGGGCCGGTGGCCGCAGGGAGCCCAGGTCGGTGCGCCTCTGCGGCTGGTGACCTCACGAGGGGTTGATCAAGCGCTTTGACCAGCGGGAAAGAACCCGGAGCCCGCCCCGGTCCTGAGCCTGGGGTGAGGGCTGGGGTGTTCCCCGATGCAGCGGGTGTCCCACTGAGCGGAGAATCGTTGGCAGAACCTCAAAACGCCTGTGAAAAAAACGGGGCGCGGGGGACCCGGCGACAGCCGAGGCAGACGAGGGCATGCGAATGGTTCCGCGGGGAGCGGGCGCATCGGCATGCCCGTGCTCTCCCTCGCGCGGGACGCGGACCAGGCGTGTCTCATTCGCCCGTGGACACCACTGCCGCCCCTACCCTGCCGTCTGGAGAGTAGCCTTCCGATGTCTGCGAACGAGGACAAGCTCCGCGACTACCTGAAGCTCGTCACCGCCGACCTTCGCCAGGCGAAGCAGCGTCTGAAGGAAACGGAGGCCAGGAACAGCGAACCGATCGCCATCGTCGGCATGGCCTGCCGTTACCCGGGCGGTATCTCGTCGCCCGAAGGGCTGTGGCAGTTGGTCGCCGACGGCGCCGAGGCTGTTCTTCCGCTGCCCGACGACCGGGGCTGGGACTTGGAGGGGCTCTACGACGCCGACCCGCTGAGCGCAGGGAAGAGCTACCTGCGGGGCGGGGGCTTCCTGGCCGAGGCGGGGGAGTTCGACGCGGATCTGTTCGGGATCTCGCCGCGTGAGGCATTGGCGATGGACCCGCAGCAGCGGTTGCTGCTCGAAGCCTCCTGGGAGGTGTTCGAGCGGGCCGGGATGGCCCCTACCTCGTTGAAGGGCGACAACGTCGGTGTGTTCGTCGGCGCCGTTCCGCAGGATTATGCGCCCAGGGCCGGCGACCCCGCCGCCAGGGAACTGGAGGGCTACCTCGCCGTCGGCAATACGACGAGCGTCATGTCCGGACGCATCTCCTACACCTTCGGACTGCGCGGGCCCGCGGTGACGGTGGACACGGCCTGTTCCTCGTCGCTCGTGGCGCTGCATCTGGCGGTCCAGGCCCTGCGGAAGGGCGAGTGCTCGATGGCGGTGGCCGGCGGCGTCACCGTCATGTCGGAGCCCAATTGGATCATCGACCTCAGCCGGCAACATGGGCTCTCCGCCGACGGACGGTGCCGGGCCTTCGACGCCGACGCGAATGGTTTCGGCCCCGCCGAGGGCGTGGGTGTGCTGCTGGTCGAGCGCCTGTCGGATGCGCGGCGCAACGGGCACCGGGTGCTCGCGGTGATCCGCGGCTCCGCCGTCAACCAGGACGGTGCCTCCAACGGGCTGACCGCGCCCAACGACGTGGCCCAGGAAGACGTCATCCGCCGGGCCCTGGCGGACGCGGGTCTTGCGGCGCGTGATGTGGATGTGGTGGAGGCGCACGGGACGGGGACCAAGCTGGGTGACCCGATCGAGGCGCAGGCTTTGCTGGCCACTTATGGTCAGAGCCGGTCCGGTGACCGGCCGCTGTGGCTTGGGTCGGTGAAGTCGAATATCGGTCACACGCAGGCCGCGGCCGGTGTGGCGGGTGTGATCAAGATGGTCATGGCGATGCGTCATGGTGTGCTGCCCAGGACCCTTCACGTGCGTGAGCCCTCCCCGCACGTGGACTGGTCGTCCGGCACGGTCCAGCTGCTGACCGAGGACCGTCCGTGGAACAAGGACGGCGAGCCGCTGAGGGCCGGTGTGTCGTCGTTCGGAATCAGTGGCACCAACGCCCATGTGGTGATCGAGGCGCCCGACCGGGCCGGTGCCGCCGGGCCTGCCGGCGAGGTCCGGTCCGTGGCCGGGCTGCCGGGTGGTGTGGTGCCGTGGGTGCTCTCGGGTAAGGACGAGGGGGCGTTGCGGGCGCAGGCGGCGCGGCTGCGGGAGTTCGTCGAAGCGCGGCCTGAGCTGGCTCCTGACGAGGTGGCGTGGTCGCTGGTCTCCACCCGAGCCGCGCTCGAGCACCGCGCCGTGGTGCTCGGCACCGACCGTGAGGAACTGCTCGCCCGCCTCGCCTCGTTCACCTCCGAGGAGGCGCCTGCGGACGCCGTCCGCGGCGTGGTGGGCCCGCACGGCTCCCGTCCGGTGTTTGTGTTTCCTGGTCAGGGGGCGCAGTGGGTGGGGATGGGTGTGGAGTTGGCTGGGGTGTTTCCGGTGTTTCGGGAGGCGTTGGAGGAGTGTGGGCGGGCGTTGTCGGGGTTTGTGG